>CAKZPT010000014.1 GCA_937139365.1 uncultured bacterium
GTTGGGCATCGCCCTCACCACGCGCGGTGCGCCGCCCAGACGCTCCTCGATCCGCGCCGTCGGCACCCCCGCCGCCACGCTCACCACCGTCACCGCCGGCTCGATCGCCCCCCGGATGCTGTCCAGCGCCGCGCCCATCGCTTGGGGCTTCACCGCCAGCACGATCACGGCGGCCCCCCGCACCGCCGCCGCGTTGTCCGTTCCGCCGACCACCCCCAGTTCGCGCCCGAACCACACCGCCCGCTCCGGACGGACGTCGCTCACCCGCATCGCCGAGGCCGGCATCCCCGTCCGCAACAGCGCCCGGATCAGCGCCTCGGCCATGTTGCCCGCCCCGATCCATGCGATCGGGTCCATCCCCAGCGCCTCGCCGTCCATCCTCATGGAGCCTCCTCCGCTCCCTCCGACGGCCGCCACGGACGGCCGCGCGGGCCGAAAATGTCCGTGCCGATCCGGACCATCGTCGCGCCCTCCGAAATCGCCACCTCGAAATCGCCCGACATCCCCATGGACAACTCCGGCAGCGCCGCCTCCCGATCGCCTGCGCACCGGTCGCGCAACTCGCGCAAGGCACGAAAGAACGGCCGGGACGCCTCGGGGTCCGCGGCCCACGGCGGGATCGTCATCAATCCCACCACCTCGATGTGCCGCAGCCCGTCGGCGACCTCCAGCGCCACCGGCACCGCCGCCGGTTCGAAGCCGTGCTTCGACCGCTCGCCGGAGACGTTGACCTCCAGCAGCACCCGCGGTCGCCGCCCCTCCTCCGCCGCGATGGCGTCCAGCCGGCACAGCAAGTCCACCGAATCCACCGAGTGAATGACGCTGAACAGCCGCACGGCCGGGCGCGCCTTGTTCGACTGGAGATGCCCGACCAGGTGCCAGTCCAGGTGCGAGGGGCAGAGGGGGATCTTCGCTGCGGCCTCCTGCACCCGGTTCTCGCCGAACACCCGCAGCCCGCACGCGGCCGCCGCCGCCACCGCTTCTGGCGGATGCGTCTTGGCAACCGCCACCACCCTCACCGAGTCTGGCGCGCGCCCCGCCGAGGCGCACGCCGCAGCGATCCGGCGGCGGACTCGCTCGACACGCTCCTCTATGGAATTCGAGGCGTCCATCCTGGAATTCAGCCGACGCATTCGCGCCGGCCGGCGGCTATGCTCGATATCGCCGCCGGCGATGTCAACCGCGGCCGCTGACGCCAGGTGGGCTTCCACGGACTGCCCCCCTCGCGTATAGTGTCCTTGTGAGGCGCGGCTCCGTCACCCTCGCGGCCGCGGCCCTTGGCGTCGTCGGCCTCGTCGTATGGGCGGCGGTGTTCCACAACGTGGAGGTGTCGCCGCCGGGGCGGGTGCGCCTGCGCTGGTCGGGCGTCACGGGGGAGGTCCACCACATCCAGCGCACCTTCGATTTGGGCCACCCCTTCTCCACGATCGCCGCCCACGTGCCCGCCGAGCCGCCGGAGAACGAGTTCGTAGACGACGCCGGTGACCCTCCGCGCGTGTTTTACCGCACGGTGGCCGATCCCGAAGCGCTCTCCTGGATGCAGCATGCGCACGATGCGCAGCGCACCGGCTACGCGCCGCGGGCCCCGCCGCATCCGTGGCGATGGGCGTGGCAATGGAACGGGTCCGACGCGACGGGCGGAGTGGCGGCCGGCAAGATCGCGCTGCCGCGCAACGTCCAGCCGATCCTCGGCGGAGGCCGGGTGTACGTCGCGCGCGGCGCCACGGGCATCACCGCGCTGGACGAGGTCACTGGCGCGCCGCTGTGGACCGCCAGCCCCGGCGGGGCCATCAACTCCTCGCCCGCGTACGATCCCGAACGGCCGGCGCTGTTCGTCGTCTCGGCCAACGGGCGGTTGTACCGCCTCAATCCGACGAACGGCGCGACCACCGGCTCCGTCCTCATCGGCCAGGGCAGTTCGCTTCCCCTGCCGCCCGCGCGCATTCGCAACCGGGTGTGGGTTTCGATGGGCCGGAACGTGGCGGCGGTGAATCCCGACACGTTGGAGATTGTCTGGAGCTACAACGCCGGAGCCGCGGTGCACACGCCGCCGGCCTATTCCGGCTCGCGCGACTGCGTGGTGGTATGCACCGAGGACCTCTTCGTCCACGCCATCCGCAACCGCAATGGCACGCGCCTCTGGCGGGTGAAACCGAGCGTGCACCAACCCGACGAAGACCATTCGTACGCGAACGGCTGGCCGGCGATCGCCGAGCGGTATGGTCTGGTCCTGGTGCGGCAGCGCATCCATTGGGACTACCTTTGGAACGACGCGTTCGGCGTGCCGAACAACGCGGCCATTCGCGCCGCCCTGAACGCGAGCCCAGAATTGCGCTGCCATTTCGCCCTGCGCCTGGACGACGGCGCCGTGGCGTTCGACATCAACAACGGCCTCGGAGGCTTCGGCGACGGCGGCTACATGCCCATCGGCTCGATGCCGGTCATCCGCACTTTCCCCGACGGCTCGCAGGTGGCCCTGAACGCCGTTCGCGGCGACCCCCGTTACGACGCGCGTTGGGATTCGCACTTCGGCGAGATCATGCTCTCCGCCGACACCGTGCCCGGCCTGCAACCCGGCGACGTGCGCTGGACCCGCCACGGCAACGGACCTTCGGACGACGATTTTCTGCTCACCGATGAGCAGCCGTTCATCTCCGCCGCCGGCGATTACCTTTTCGGCAACCATTGGCTGGTCACGTACGCCCTCCGCGTGACCGATCGCGGTCCGGCGCGCGGCTCTTTCGCCAACAAGATCGAGACCGCCAATCTCTCGTGGTTCATCGTTTCCCAGGGCGCGTGCGGCCCGTGCGGATTCTCGCCCACGCACTATTGCGCCGCCGGCCTTTACGAAGACCCGTCCTGCTCACGGCGGTATGCGGGCGGGTTTTACGTCTGCTACAACCAGGGCGAAATCCATGACGCATACTGGACCGAATACGGCTGCGTCGTGGCCACGCCCGAACGGCTGATCGTGCGCGACACGACGGGCGCCATTTTCTGCCTCGTCAGCGGCAACCCGAACAACACGCCGCCCGCCGGCATGGGTGGCGGTTCGGCGGGGCAGGGAGACGTCGCCTTCGTCATGCCAACGGCCGCACCGGCGTCCGCGTTCGAGCCCACGGCGACAATATCGACGGCGGACAGGGAAACGGACGTTGAGGCGGTTCGCGAAGGCGCGTTGGCCTATGTGTTCAACAACGGCAAGGCCATTTTGCTCTCCTTTGAGTTTCCCCATCAGGGCCACTTCAAGGCGCTCATCCGCGAACCCTTCTGGCCGCTTTTTGACGGGCTTGGAGTGGAACTCGGCCGCAACCGGGCGACTCCATATACGGAAGGGACGCGAGTCCGTGTGCGGGGCGTGCTGAAACGCTATCAGGGCGATCCCGCCATCTACGTGGAATCGCCGGCACAGATCGAGATCTTGCCAAGGTCGACATGAAACCCGCCGTTCAGCGGTCACATCGCCACGGCCATCGTCGCCGGTGGATGGCGCTGGCGGTTGCGTGTTGCGTGCTCCCATGCGCCTCGGTGCGGGCACAGAATCTCCTCGGCAATCCGGGATTCGAAAGCGGAGTCTTGAGCCCCTGGACCGTCGCAGAGGGCAGCCCGACGATCGTTTCGGAAGGCGCTCGGAGCGGCACGAGAGCCGCGCGCCTGCCCAACGCCCGCCTGCGCCAGGGATGGATCACCGTCGTGCCCGGCCGCTCCTACAAAGCTTTTGCCTGGGTGCGCATCGTCTCCGAAAGCGGCCATGACTGGGGCGGATCGTATGTCTCGGTGATGGACTCGAACTGGCGGACGCTGGGCACGACCGAGACGCTCCTGCGCGCAACGCACGGCGGGGAGTGGTTCAAGGTGGCGTTCCGCTTTACGGCCACCACGCCGAGCGTCCTGTTCGAGGTTGGCTATTTCGGCGGCAGTGGCCGCACGCAGGTGCTGCTCGTGGACGACTGCGCGCTGCTCGAGGCCGGCGGCGCGAATCAGCCGCCGCAGATCGGGGTCTCGCTCACCCCGACCCATATCACCGCACCCGCGACGCAGGGGTATCAGCTCCTGGGCGACGATCCCGACGGAGCGATCGTTCGCGTTGTCTGGGAATTCGGCGACGGCACGCGCGCCTTCGGGTGGAGCGGGACGCGACACGTCGGCGTTCCCGGCGGATTCACGGGCCGCGTGACGGCACTGGACGACGAAGGCGCGGTCGCGCACCACGAGTTTACGTGGAACGCCACGCGAACCGGTTGGCCGCAGGTGACCATCGTCACCGGACCTGGAGAGGGGGCCACGGTCAGCACGCCGACCCTGGAGATCGGCGGCACCTCGAGTGGCGCCACCCAGGTGGTGGTGAGCACCGATCGAGCGTTTTGGGGCGAGGCCACCGGGACGGCCTCGTGGAATGCCCAGGTGCGCCTCGCGGCCGGATGGAATCGCATTACCGTGCAGGCGCGCGCGGCCTCGGGCGCGCTGGACACGGCCACGCGCCGTGTTCGGTATGTGCCGGCGGGCACGTTCCGCATCGGCGGCCTCACGGCGCCGGCCGCCGTCCAGCGTTGGGACCCGTTGGAGATTTCATTCGAACTCGAAAACTCCGCGGCCACGCATCCGCAATTCCCTTACGATCCCGCCCCGCCGCCGGGACTGGGGTGGGTGGATGGCGTGAGCGTAGAGGGCCTGTTCACGCCGGACAACTGGCGCACGGTCTATCGTCGTCCGGCCTTTTTGTTTCAGCCGTACCAGCGCGATCTGCGCGGCGGCGAGGAGTGGCTGTATCCGTCGGGCCCGCCTCGCTGGCAGGTGCGATTCGCGCCGCCGCAGCTCGGCGAATGGAAATACCGCATCGAGGCGAGGGAGGCGCGCGGCACAGCCGCCTCGGAGGAGAGAAGCTTCACCGTCACCTCGCCGACGCGCCCCACCAACCGCGGGCCGGTGCGCGTCTCGCCCACGGACCCGCGTTACTTCGAATTCGCCGACGGCTCCACATTCCTGGGCGGCGGCCACGGCATCGGATTTGCCGATCATCTCTATTCGTACGATGCCGTCGCCAAGTTCGATGCCATCGGCGCGGGCAATCAACATTTCTTCCGCTGGTGGATCTCCGGCCACCTGTGGGGCTCGGCCTGGCAGCCGTGGGCGTCGCGCACCCTGCCCTACGAGGGCACCGTACCCCCGACCGGTCTCACGGTCGACGCCGCCTACGCCGACGGGCTGGCGGCCTGGCGGCTGGACGCCGCCAACCCGATTCTCTTTCAAGGGTTCATGAGCGAGCGCGCGGCGTTGATTCCGGGGCGCACCTACGAGGTGCTGATTCGCTGGTGCACCCGCAACGTCTCCGGGCCGGCCGTCTCGGGGCGGCCTTTCGGCGTATGCGTGAAACGCACCGGCTGGCCCGAGCCGGGCGAAACGCACCCCATTCCCGCCACGGTCTCGCACGTCAACGGCGACACGCCGTGGCACGTCGCGCGCGGCACGTTCGTCGCTTCCGATCATCTGCTCGAGAATTTTGCGATGATCCTCGAGAACACGACCGGCGGCGTGGCGTATGTGGACGAGTGCATCGTACGCGAGGTGGCGCCCGACGGCACGCGCGGCCCGAATCTGCTGCGGACGCCCCGTGCGAATTCGCACGCCACGTTCGACCCGCGGCGCGGTGCGGGCCTCGATGCGATCCTTCGCGAAGCCAACGACCGCGGTCTCTATTTCAAGCTGGTGATCAGCGAAAAAGCGGAATACCTGCTCAACCGCTTCGCGCCCACGGGACTGCCCGATCCGCACGGCAACTACTTCAACGAAGGGCCGGGCTCGCCCACGTGGTGGTTGCACGCGGCGTACTGGCGTCACCTCTTCGCCCGCTACGGCGCGTTTCGCTCGGTGCATTCATGGGAACTCGTCAACGAAGAAGCGCCGGGCTTCGGCGACCACTTCCGGCTCACGGCCGAGCTTGCCCGGCAGGCCGCGGCGGACGGCAATCCCCATCCCGCCTCCACCTCCACGTGGGCCAGCCTGGCGGAAGGGGCGTGGAAACACCCGGAGAGCGCCGCCATCTCCTACGCGGACTTCCACTGCTACGTCCACGGCACCGGTTGGATCGAACCCCGCGCAGAACTCGCGGCCGACTCTGCGCGCTTTTTTGTCGAGTACGACCGCGCCGCCGCCGCGGCCGGATTCGGGAAACCCGTCGTCTGGGGCGAAATGGGCATCGATGCCGGCGCCGGCTCCACCGACGACGAAGAACCGCGCCTGGCGCAGGACGCGCAGGGCATCTGGCTGCACAAAATCCTCTGGGCGCGCTGCGGCCCCGGCGGCGTTTATCCGTTGTATTGGTGGACCGACAACATCTTCAACCGCGCGCTTCACCCCCGTTTCGGAGCCTGGCATCGCTTCATGGCGGGCGTTCCGCTGTCCAACGGCCACTACCGAGACGCCCAGGCTACGGCCTCGCATCCCGACATCCGCGTGCTCGGCCAGAAAGACATCCAGAACGGCCGCGCCCATCTGTGGATCGATCACCGCGGCCACACCTGGCGCAGGGTAGTGGATGGACAGGCGGCCACACCACGCAATGCCGACATTGCCGTGACGTTGCCGGGTGGCCGGCGTGGATATCGGGTCGAATGGTGGGACACGCAGGCCGGCGCGCTCCTTCGGGTGGAGCACCGGATGGCCGACGGGGCCGGTGTACTCCGGTTCGCCGTCAGCGGCCTCGCCACGGACACGGCTGTAAAAATCGATCCGTTGCCTCCCATTCAGTCGTGGCGGCTCGACCGTTTTGGCACGATCGAAAACGCCGGGCCCGCCGCAAACGAGGCCGATCCGGACAGCGACAGGATGGTCAACCTCTGGGAGTATGCGTGGGGGGCTGATCCGTTAACGCCGGATGCCGGACGGCTTCATCCGCCCGGCCTGGCGATTGGAGAAGCCGGAGGCTACTTCACGCTCACATACAGACACTCCAAGCAGGCCACCGACCTCGACCTGGTGGTGGAGGCCTGCTCCTCACTGACGGTCGGCGACTGGTCGTCGCAGGGGTTAGTGGAGATCAGCCGCGCGGACGCAGGCGAGGTGTGGCTCGTAACCGTCCGCGACGCCGTGCGCATGGCGGATCACGTCAGCCGCTTCCTACGGCTGGTCGCGTCAAGTTGGTGAGCGCAGATCCCGGTATCGAGATCGCCTCCCCAGAGCGCCGGCACGGATGGGGTGACGCCCCCCATGGCCTTTGGCCCCCCACACTTTGAACACCGTAAAGCGCCCGGTCCCACACGGACCATCGTCTTCGGCAGGCTGGCGCAAAGAGCCGGAGGTTTGGCCTCCGAAGTCATCTCGACCGTTCGTTCGGCGGCGGACGGAGGGCGCGTTCGACGCCAGCCTTAATCAAGCCAGATTCGGTGGGAGGCGCGGTCAACGACCCTGGTCGCCACGAGGACCGTAAACGTGGCCGTGAAGGCCTAAGCAGCCACGATCTTCCAATTCGGCGTTATCGTCGTTGAAAATCAAATTCTGCACATTGCGGTCGGCGCCGAGCGTGGTGCTGAGATTGGCGGCGCCGGGATTGTACAAGACCACAACGCCGGGAAAGCTGACTGTGTTGCCGACCCAGTTGGCTGCCGTGCCTCATGCGTCGCTGGAATCGCCGTCCGCGACGTTCGTCTGCCCGACGGGACGATCCCGGATGGCTCTACTGTCCCCATCTCGCAAGGCAGCCGCTCGGCCGGATCCCGGGTGACCTCCACATGGCGGCGCCCGGGTCCGCACGGCCCTCGAGGCAGACCCCGCTCGTGCCGGCCGCAGCTCCGCAGCGCTTAAGCCCGGCTTCGTCCTGCTGCGCTATGAAGGGAATCGTGGCGGAGAGGGGGGGATTCGAACCCCCGATACCGGCTTTACACCAGTATAACGGTTTAGCAAACCGCCGCTTTCAGCCACTCAGCCACCTCTCCGCGGCGCAATCGCTGGCGCCCCTACGGTACGGGCGGGCGACAGCGTTGGCAAGCGCCGCCCCCCGTGCGTTTCGGCGGTTCAATGGTACGATGTGGCCATGAACACACGTCGCTCCCGCGTCCGGTCGGTCGCGTTGTCCGTCGGCGGTTCGGACAGCAGCGGCGGGGCGGGGGTGCAGGCCGACGCGAAGGTCTTTTCGATGGCCGGCCTCCACGCCGCCACCGCGCTGACCTGCATCACGGCGCAACGCCCGGGCCGGGTGAGCGGGGTTCATCCGGTTCCGCCGGAACTGGTGGAATCGCAGATCGAGGCAGCCGCGGCGTCCGGGGTGTCGGTCGTGAAGACCGGCATGTTGTTTTCTAAACCGATCATCGCAGCCGTCGAGCGGGCGCTGCACCGACTCGGCGCCCCCGTCGTCGTGGATCCCGTGATGGTCGCCGCAGGCGGAGACCCCTTGCTGCGCCCGGATGCGCTGGCGGCCATGCGGGCGCGCATTGTGCCCCTGGCCGCGATCGTCACGCCCAACTTGCATGAGGCCACCCTTCTGCTGGAGCGGCCGATCGGGCCCGACGACGACCTGGCGGACGTGGCCCGAGACCTGGCCGTCCGCTACGGTCGCGCGTTTCTGCTCAAGGGTGGCCACCGGCCAGGCCGCCGTATCGAGAACGTCTTCCACGACGGCCGGCGAGCGCGTCGGTTCGTGTCCCGGCGCGTCGCCGGGGTGTTCGACCACGGGGCCGGATGCCTTCTGGCGGCGGCCGTCGGCGCTGCGCTGGCGCTGGGCGCCGCGCCGGCGGAGGCGGCGGCCGTCGGCGTCCGCGCCGCCGAGGCGGCGTTCGCGGGGGCCCGCCGCGTCGGCAGGCTCCGCCTGCCCGATCTCCTCGCTGCATGGCCGCCTCCTTGAACGCTGGCGCGAGCCTGCCGCGGCCGCTGGTCGGACTGGCGATCTCCACGGCCGCCGGCATCGCGGCGGGCACCCTCCTGCCCCTGCGCTCGCCGATGTTCATGGCGGCGGCAGCGGTCGCTGCGACGGTCTTTGCGCTGCTCGCCCGCGGCAACGGGGCATCGAGCGGCCTTCTCCATCTGGCCGCGGCGCTGACGGCCTCCGGCCATGCGTGGCTGTCCCGTCCCGGGCGGGCGCCGAACGAGTTGCACCACCTGCTCGAGCGGCCCGGCCAGTTCATGGAGGTGGTGGTGCGTGTCGCCGGCTATCCCGTCCGGCTGTCCCCGGGCGCGGAGTCGGAGCGGAGCTGGTTCCGGTTTTCGGCCGTTCCGGAATCGGTTCGCGTCGCGGAGGACCGGTGGCGGACGGCGGGCGGGCGGATCGAGGTCCGGATGCCCGTGTCGGCGGAGGTGCCGCCACCTCAGTACGGTGATCGCTGGCATGTGGGGATGGTGGTGCGGCTGGGGCCGGACGGCCGGCTGGGCGGTGTCGTCCACAGCCGCGCGGTAAGGCTGGCCCCCGCCCGGACCGAGGGGCTTTTACGTCGGATCTATGCCCAACGCGAGCGATCCCGGCGCGCCCTGTTTCATGGCGTCGACGGCGGCTCCCGCGCAGCCGGTATCGCCGGGGCGCTGGTGTTGGGGTATCGGGAGGACGTGCCGGCGGATGTGCGTGAGCTGTTTCTTCGGACGGGCACGGCGCATGTCTTCGCGATCAGCGGTCTGCACGTCGGCATCGTCGGGGCGGTGCTGGCGGGACTGTTGCGGCTGGCAGGCGTGCCAAGGCGGTGGTGGGCGGCGGCGATGGTGCCGTTGCTGGCCCTGTACACGGCAGCCACGGGCGCGTCGGTCAGCTCGATGCGCGCCTTCACGATGGCCGCGGCGTGGTGGCTGGCGCCGATCTTCCGGCGCCGGCCGGATCCGCCGTCGGCCCTGGCGCTGGCCGCCGTCGCGATTCTGCTGGCCGCGCCGGCGCAGATCGCCGAACCTGGATTCTGGTTCTCTTTTCTAGTAGTGGCCGCGTTGTTGGCGACGGGCCGGACCTCCGCTCCGGCGGGCGAGCCAGGGGTCGGCGCGCCGGCGGCGTGGCGTCTGGCGGCGAGGGTAGCGGACCTCGGCCGCGCGTCGCTGGCGGCATGGTGCGCCTCCACTCCATTGACAGTGTACTTAGGCAACCAGGTGGCGCCGGCGGCGGTCGTCGGCAACCTCGTGGTCATCCCCGCCTCCTTCCTGATCGTGCTGACGGGCTGTCTTTCCTTGCTGGTCCACCCCATCGCGCCGGCGGTTTCGGCCGCGTTGAATCGAGCCAACACGAGCTTCGCGGGCGGGCTGATCGCCGTCGTCGAAGTGCTGTTCGACGCGCCGGGATCGCATTGGTTCGTCCGCGCGCCGCCGCTATGGGGTATCGTTTTGGCCTACGGCGCGATGGCGGGTTGGCGTGTGCTCGAGGGCCGGCCACGCCGGACGTTGGCGGCGGCCGCGGCGGCCGTCGCCCTTGCCGGCGCCACGCGCTACGCCACGGACTCGGCGACGGTGATCCGGTTGCCGCCGGCCGCGTTGGCGCCGGCGATCCTGGTGGACGCGCCGGGCGAGCGCGGCGACTGGTTAATCGATCCCGGTCCCGCCTGGAGGTCGGACCGGCTGCTGCGGTGGCTGCGGACGCGCGGGGTGGATCGGCTGGAGGCGGTCGTGCTGACGGTGCTCGACGCGGACCACGCCGGCGCGGCGGAGGAGGTTCTCCGGCGAGTGCGGACGAACCGCGTGCTGTTGCCCGCCACATCCGCCCGATCGGCGCCGGTGCGAGCCATGATCGACCGGTGGCGGAACGCCGGCGTGCCGATGGAGTCCGTCGCCGCGGGCGACGCGGGATATCTGCGCGGCGGGGCGGAATGGCGGTGCTTTCACCCGCCGCCGGACGCCTCCTTTCGGCGGACGGCCGACGGAGGCCTCTGGCTTCGCCTGGCGCTGGGCGGCTCGGCCGTGTTGCTGGCGGGCCCGGCGACGGAGATCCAGCGGTTGTACGCCACGCGGCAGCCCCACGGCGCCGCGGCCACCGTGGTGGTCATGGACCGGGCGCCGGCGGAGGACGACGCAGAGTGGCTGGTTGAGTGGCGGCCGACCACAACGGTGATCCGTGCCCCGCCGCCGGCATGGTCGGGGGTTCGGGCTGTGCCGTCGGTCGCGATCTTCCCCGAGAACGATTGGAGCCTTCCCCTGCGCTGAGGGGTTGCGTCAGGGGATCGCGGAAGACAGGCGGTCGAGAAGCTGGCGGAACTTCGCCTCGCCGCGCAACGGCGCCAGCTCCGGCCGTTCGAGCCACCGCCGGGCGGTGGGATGGTCCACCATCGCCACCGCGCGATCGAGCGCCTGCAGCGCCACGCCGTTCTGACCGAGATTCGAATGAGCCCCAGCCAGATAAAACCACACCGGTGCGGAAGGGGCCTGCTGGGCCATGTTCTCGAGCACGGCCGCCGCCTCGGCCCACCGGCGCTGGCGCACCAACGCGGCGGCGTACGTCAATCCGATTTCGGCGTCGTCCGGGTTCTGGCGCAGAAGATTTGCGAGCATGCCGGTGGCCGCCTCCAGTTCGCCGAGGCGGTAGTGGAGCAGCGCCAGGTTACGGCGGGCCAGCAGGTAGGCGGCGTCGAGCTCTACGGCGCGCCGGAAGGCCTCGCGGGCCTCGTCGTATTGTTCGCGCCCTGCCCGCGCAACGCCGAGGTTGTTCCATAAACCGGCAAGTGCGGGCCAGCGCGACGTCAACTGCTCGAAGGCCTCCTCCGCCCGCGCGTAGTCCCCCATTCGCAGATGGCACAGCCCGACCAGCTCCCGAAGTCGGCGCGACTCGGGAAAGACCTTCAACGCCTGCTCGTAGCCGTTCAATGCGGCGACCCAATCGTCCTCCGCCTCGGCCCTCTCGGCGCGCCGCAGGTGAACCGCCGCCGTCTGGATGACCTTCGGCGTCAGATCCGCCGGCGCGGTCGACGCCAAGAGGGGCGGAAGCGCGCCGACGTCGCTCACCATCTCATCCAGGATGAGACGCAGATCGGGATCGAGGCCGGTTTCCGCGGGCCGCGACGGCGGTTCCCGCACTTGGGTCATTTCGTCGGCAGCGGGAACAGGGCGACGGCGATAGTAGGTCAATTCGCGGTACTGGTAGACAGCCAAGCCGATCAGAATCCCAAACAACGCCAGGATGGAAAACGCGACGAACCACGCCCCCGCGCGCTCCGCGGGCGTGGAGACGTTCCACCACACCCGCCACGGCCGCGGTCGGGCGGTCGCGTCAAGCCCGGTCGGTCTGGGCTGCTGCGTGTAGATGTCCCTGGACACGGGGCTCATGGCCTCCTGTGGCCCCCCGCCTCCCCGCGCCGTTCAGCTTATACCATCCGAGACCCGCGCTCAACTTGGCGAAGGATTATTGCTGGATCACCGTCGTGGACCGGGTCGTGCCGCCCGAGGTCACGCGGACGGTCTGCGTCCCCGTGACGTTGGCCGCCACGTAGATCACCGTGGAGCCGCTGCCGTTGATCGCGCCGAGGGTGGGCACGGTGACGCTCCACGAATAGGATCCCGTCCCGCCCGAAGCCGTAAAGCTCGTTGAGCTGCCCCGGGCGACGGTGATGACGCCGGAAGGATTGATCACGAGGTTCCCCCCACCCCCGCCGCCGTTGGTCGGCACGGTGGCCTGCCCGTAGACGGTGCCGTACAGCGTCGCCTCGATCCATGTGCCCCTCATCGTCGCCGTCGAACCGGAAACATCGACCGTCGCCTGGAGGACGCCGGCATGGCCGGCGGTGGTGCGGCCCTCGAGGGTGATCGTCGCCCGCGATCCCGTCGCCGATCCGATCCGGCCGCGAAACACGAGGCCGTTGTTGTCCACGCCCTCGATCCGGTCGCCGTTCTGAAGGATGTTCATGGTCTTGATCGGCGCGCCGCTGTTTTGAGACACGAGCCGGCCGCCAGGATTCGCGTAGAAGCCCGCCAGCAGGATGCCCACTTCGCGGCTCACATCCTCCGGCGACCCGATCTCGCACCCGACCGCCAAGGCCATCGCCATCGCGATGGCTGCCGCCCGACGGACCCACGCCCTCGTCTTCATGCCCGGTTCTCCGCGGGATACCCGCGCCGCCACTCTATGCGGCGGGGCGGCGCAGCGCAACCGGGCCGGGTTGTGAAGCGCTTCCGTCGCCTTGAATGCCGCGGAAAGGTACCATGGCGCGGCGGCCTGACGAAGACCCTGCGCGGCATCGGCGACGACCTGCTCGCCCGCCTGTCGGATCTCGATGGAGGTATCCTCAAGAAGACCGCTACAATCCGACGATTGATCCCGCGGGGGCCCAGTTCGAACGCGCTGAACGTCCGCGGGCTGACGCGACTGGAAATGGAGCACCGCCGTGCGATCTGGAATCGGGTGCGGCAGTTGCGCCGCACGTCTGGCGGCGCGGGACTGTTCCTGCTCGACACCGCGCCGCAGCTGGGCGTGCGCATCTCCCGGCTGTTGACCGGCACACACCGGTTGACTCGCGCTGAGGCCCCCCGGTCCGGCCGCCCGGTGCTGTGGACGAATCCCGGTTCCGCGCCGCCTGCCTCCGCTGTGGGCAGTGCATCGCGGAATGCCCGGCCGGTGTCCTCGTCTCCGACCCCGGGGAGGCCGGATGGACGTCCTGGTGCACGCCCAAGCTCACCTTCGAATCGGACTACTGTCGGGAAACGTGCGTCCGCTGCACACGCGTGTGCCCCAGCGGCGCGCTGCCCCGATGACGGTGGAGGAGAAATGCCGCCGCCCTGTGGGGCTGGCCCGCGTGGATCGAAACACATGCCAGTTTCCGAACGGCGGAGAATGCACAAGTTGCGTGGCCGCCTGCCCTTGGGAGGCGGTGATGGTCGCCGGAGACGGATTCGACTCCCACATCCAGGTAGACTCTGAACGCTGTACTGGTTGCGGCGCGTGCGAGGCGGTCTGTCCGGTTCGGCCGTCGCGCGCCATCGTTGTCAATCCCCCCATCCAGGCCGACCGATTCCACAACTGACAACGGGACACCGCGCGGCACAGCTAGCGAACTATGCCATCAATATATTCTTCATAAATGATTTACGACAACACCATATGTGCCCGCCATATGTGCCTGTCCCCATTTTCCGACCGGGGAACGGAAAAAAGTGAAATCACAACTTTCCAAGGATTGGAAAACTGAAGGAAAAAATCTTCCAAGCATTGGAACTTTTGCCTGTCGGTCATCGCATGATGGGTCAGGGGCGGCATGGCGAGATATGATCGGAGGCCCGTGCCGGCAATGCGTCGGGGGGCTTGAGCAAGTGACCGGAGGGGGTCCCGTGCAGTTTTCCCTGCATGTCGCCACTCCCTTCCGCTTTGTTTAGCCGGCTCTCTGCTGCCCGCCCCTGTTCGCCGTAGGCAGCGCGCCGACCTTGCCTCTCCCTGCTTTCCGTTCGCACCGTCTGCCTCCGGCTGGCCGCAGCGCCGGTCCCGGGGGGACCCAGTGCCTGTCCCTACTTCTTTCGTTCATGATGAATGGCATGGCGTAAAGGGACATAGTGCCTGTCCCCATTCCCGATTCCAGCGGAGAAATATACGATGCGGGCAAAGGCGCTAGGCGCCGGTTACGGTGGGGTCAACCGCGCCGGGCACGGCGGCCACTTCCGCTCTGCCGCCAGGCGCATGCCGGTTGAACTTGACGGAAACGATCTGGGAGACGCCCCGCTGTTCCATCGTCACCCCGTACAGGATGTCCGCCGCCGCAATGGTCTGCCGGTTGTGGGTGATGACGATGAACTGCGACTTCGCAAGGAACTCCTTCACCAAGGAGACAAACCGGCCGATGTTGGAGTCGTCAAGCGCCGCGTCCATCTCGTCGAGCACACAGAAGGGGCTCGGTTTGATCGCGTAGAGCGCGAACAGGAGCGCGACGGCGGTCATCGTGCGTTCCCCGCCGGAGAGCAGGGAGATCGACTGCAGCTTCTTGCCCGGGGGACGGGCGACGATCTCGATGCCAGACTCGAGGACGTCCGCCTCGTCCACCAGGACCAGCCGCGCGCTGCCGCCATGGAAAAGGCGGGCGAACATTTCGCCGAACTTTTCGTTGACGCGGTTGAACGTCTCTCGGAACATCTCGGTCGCCTGCTGGTTGATGCGGCGGATCAGATCCTGCAGTTGGTCGCGGGACTTGAGAAGGTCGTCCTGTTGGGCGACGCGGAACTCGTATTCCTTCTCGAGTTGCTCGCACTCCTCGATAGCGACCATGTTGACCGGCCCCATGGACTGGAGGCGTGCGCGCAGCTCGGCGACCCGCGACTCCCACGCCTCGAGATCCTCGTCCGGCGGGAGATCGGCGCCTTCCGGCCGCGGCGCCGCAAGGATTTCCTCGGCCGAGCCGAGCCGGTAATCGGCCACCGCCCGGTCCGCGAGGTTTTGCCGGCGCATCCGGGCCTCGGCGACCTCGACGTCGAGCCGGCCCCGCCGGTCGCGGATCTCGTTCAGCGCCTCGCGGGCATGCCGCAATTCGGTTTCGACAGCCTGGACAGCCAGGGACTGCTCGTCGCGCTCGCGTCGCAGTTCGGTCAGCCGTCCGGTGTGCAGCCGCTCCTCGTCCTCGAGCGGCTGCAGGCTGTCGCGGGCGGCGGCGAGGGCGCACAGGGATTCCTCGATGCGTCTGCGATGGCTTTCGCCGGTGGCCTCGCGTTCGGCCGCGTGCGCCTCGAGCTCGCGCGCCCGCTGCTCCAGGGCGGCGACCCGCTGGGCCAAGGCCTCCGCCTCGCGGCGCCGATCGGCGAGGGCGATGCGCGCGTCGGCGGTCTCGCGGGTCAGCGCAGCGCGCTCCTGCTCGAGCTGACGAAGCCGGTCGGTCTGCTCGGCCAACCGGGCGCGGGCCTCGCCTTGGCGCTGCCGGGCGGCGGCGAGGTCGGCGTGGATGGCCTCGCGGCGTTCGCGCACGGCGTGGTCGTCGTCCGAGAGCGCCTCCAGTTCGATGGCCACCGTTTCGGCCCGCCGGCGGGCCTCCTGTTCCTGTCG
Organism: uncultured bacterium; assembly: GCA_937139365.1. GTDB lineage: Bacteria > Verrucomicrobiota > Kiritimatiellia > PWTM01 > PWTM01 > CAACVY01. The sequence continues at coordinate 15,902 of CAKZPT010000014.1, forward strand.
GGCCAGCACGGCCCCCTCGCCCTCGGCCATTGCCGCGGCCGTGCGGGCGACTTCCAGCACGCGCCGGGCTTCGGCGATCCCGCGGTCCAGATCCGCCATCCCGGCGCGCATCCGCTCCGTCGCGGCAGCGGCCTCGGCGCGACGCCGCTCGGCCTCGGCCCGTTCGGCCTCCATCTCATCGAGCTGTCGGCGCCGCGCCATCGGACCGGCGTCGGCCGCGCTGGGGTTCCACCATTCATGCGCGCCCCGTCCCGCCTGCAGCCGCCCGGCGGGCGTGACCCACGTCACCCCCGGCGGCGGCTCGGCCCCGTCGGTCAAGTTGGGCACCAGGTAGACCCCCTCCAACCACGCCTCCACAGCAGGCCGAAGGTCCGGCGGGCATCGCAGACGCGAGGCCAGCGAGACGGCATCCGGCCGGCCGGCTTCGGGCGGCGAACTGGCTCGCGTAGGCGGCGCCAACAGCCGGGCGGAGCCGTGGCCGCCGACCTCGAGCGCGGCCAGCAACGCCCGCGCGCCGTCAGCCGTCCGGACGACAAGCGCGTCGGCCCACGGGCGCAAGGCCGCCTCCATCGCCGGGCGGACTTCCGGTTCGGCCTCCAACAAGCCGGCCACGGGCCCGAGGACGTCGGCGCTCTCCGCCGACACTTCTCCGGCGGCGATCAGCCGGGCGCCGGGCGGAAGGTCGGACCGCAGGGCCTCCGGCGAACGCAACGGCTCGATGCGTGCCGACAGCGTGGCGACCTGCACCTCCAGGGCGGCCCTCTCCCGCTCCCCCTGCGCAAGGGCCGCTGCGGCCTCCGCGCGGCGGCGCAAGAGATCCTCCAGCTCCGCCTCCGCGGCGCGCAGGGCCTCGCGACGGACCGCCAGCTCGGAGGCGTTGGCGCCGCGCTGGCGCTCCATCTGTGAAAGCGCCTGTTGAAGCTGGGCCTGCTCGACGCGAAGGCGTTCGCGGCGAACCAGGTCGCCCTTCTCGCGAGCCTCGAGGTCGGCCAGCTCGTTGGTCAGACGCGCGATCCGATGATCCAATTCCACCGTTTCCGCGCGCAGCCGGTTCACCTCGCGCTGAACGGCCTCGTGATCGCGTTCGCGCTCGGCCAGGGCGGCCTCCGCGGCCGCGAGCGCGGCCTGGGCCTCCTGCCGCCGCCGGCCGGCCGCCTCCCGCTCCTCCGCCAGGCTCGCGCACTGCTGCCGGTGCTCTGCGGCCCGGGCGCGGGCGGCCTGGGCCTCACGCTGGACGTCTTCGATCAACCGCCGGTATTCGGCGATGCGCAGTTCGTGATGGGCGATCATCTCGGCCGCGTGGCTGCGCTCGGCACGGGCCTGTGCGGCGAGCTCACGAGTTTCCTCGGCCGCCCGCTCCAGCTCCGCCAGCCGCGATCGGCCCGCCTCGATCCTCGCCTCCGCCTCGCGGATCGTGGTGGCGATCGCCTCCTCACGTTCCACGAGGGCGGCGCGGCGCGCCTCCAGGGCTTCGCGTTCCCGGTCGAGCGCCTCGAGCTTACGCCGCACGAAGTGGAGATCGGTCCGTCGCAGCTCCTGTTCGAGTGCCTGGTAGCGGCGGGCCTTCCCGGCCTGCCGTTGCAGCGAGATGATCTGGCGCTTCGATTCGCGCAGCAGGTCGGCCAGACGGAGCAGGTTGGCCTCGGTGTGTTCGAGCTTCCGCATGGCCTCCCGCCGGTCGGCCTTGCACCGGCTGATGCCGCTGGCCTCCTCGAACACCTCCCGGCGGTCCTCGGGGCGGGAGCTGAGGATGAGATCGATGCGCCCCTGCTCCATCAGCGAGTAGGCGTTGGTGCCGATGCCGGTGTCGAAGAAGAGCCGCTGGATGTCCTTGAGCCGGCAGGGGGTGCGGTTGATCAAGTACTCCCCTTCCCCGCTGCGGTGGACTCGTCGCGTGATGGTGACCTCGTGGTAGTCGAGTCCGAGGGCTCCATCGCAGTCGGCGAGCGTAAGGCTGACCTCGGCCATCCCCATAGGCTTACGGGTGTCGGTGCCGTCGAAAATGAAGTCGGTCATGCCGTCGCCCCGCAGGGCGCGGGCGCTTTGCTCGCCCAGCACCCACCGGATGGCGTCGCAAATGTTGCTTTTCCCGCAGCCGTTGGGGCCGACGATGGCGATCAGGCCGGGTTCGAACTCCAGGCGCGTGCGCTCGGCGAAGCTCTTAAAGCCCGCCATCTCCAGGCGTTTTAGGTACAACGCACTCCCCCCGTCCGCCCGCCGGGGCGGCGGTTGCCGCGGCAGGCCGGTCTGGCTACATTCCACATGCGTTCAGGCTAGCATGTACGCGGCGCGCGGGGCAACCCGGCGGCCGCCATCCCGGGCGGAGGTTCGACATCGGCCATGGGGGTGCGACTGTCCATCGTGGTGCCCGCGCGCAACGAGGAGCGGCGGCTGGGGCGGATGCTGGACGCGTACCTTCCCCACTTCTGCCGGCCGGACCGCGCCGACACCGAGATCATCGTCGTCGTCAACGGCTCGACCGACCGCACCGCGGACCTCGCCCGGGCGGCGGCCGCGCGCTGGCCCTACCTAAGGGTGATCGAGGACCCCGCCCGGATCGGCAAGGGCGGCGCGGTCCTGCGGGGTTTTCGCGAAGCGCGGGGGGAACTGATCGGCTTCGTGGACGCGGACGGTGCGACGCCGCCGGAGGCGTTCGAGGACCTGGTCGGCCAGATCGGCGACGCCGGGGCCATCATCGCCAACCGCTGGGATCCGCGCTCGGACGTCTCGCCCCTCCAGCCGTGGCGGCGCAGGGTAGCCTCCCGGATCTTCAACGCACTGGTGCGGCTGCTGTTCCGCATCCCGATCAGCGACACCCAGTGTGGCGCCAAGTTGCTGAAGCGGCGGGCGATGGAAGACGTGATGCCCCATCTGGGCATCACGCAATGGGCGTTTGACGTGGACCTGCTCTTTCAGCTCCGGCGCCGCGGCCACACGATTCGGCAAGTGCCGACTGTCTGGCACGACGTCGCCGGCTCCCATCTTCGCGTGAGCCGGGCGGGGCTGGAGATGTTCGTTGCGGTCGTCCGCCTGCGACTGATCTACTCACCGTTCCGCTGGGTGGTCTCGCTCTACGACCGCACCCTCGGCCGGGTCATTCACCACCGCGTCTGAACTGCCGCCTCCCGTTCACGCATTCGCCGCCGGAGCAGGAAGGCCGCCGCCACCATGCCCAGTAGACCCAGCGTGGCCGGCTCGGGCACGACCGTCAGCGTCACGTCGTCGCCGTACCCCGTCAGGGTGCCGTAGTTGATCGTCAACTGGTTGACCCCCGCCGTGAAGGTCGTCCCCTCCGGCAGCCCCACGAAGATCGAGGAGTCGTAGGAACCCCATCCACTGACGATCGGGAAGACCGTGCCCAGCGGCAGGACGCCCGGCGCGCTCACCAGCAGGGTACCGCCGCCCGGACGGACTCCGCCTCCGGTCATCAGAACCTGGTCGTACGACAACGGTCCCAGCAGCTCCACGTCAAACGTGCCGCCGCTCTGGAACTCGAGGTCGCCTGCCAACGTCAACGCGCCAGGGCTGGCGCCCGGCGACAGCGTCGCGCCGTTCCCGACGATCAGCCCGCCGACCACCGTCCCGTTGCCCTTCAACGTCTGGCCAAGCGCCAGCGTCAGAGCGCCGGCCGCCGCGTCGAGCGTCGCCCCGGCGTCCACCTGGATGTTCGGGCTGGCCAGTGTGGCGCCCACCTGAAGACGCAGCGTGCCCGCCGCAACCGTCGTGTCCCCGTCGTACGTGTTCGCGCTGTGCAGCGCGAGAACCCCGGCGCCGTTCTTCACGAGCCCGGCCCCGGGTACGCCGGCGACGATCGAACCGACGACGTCCACGGCCACGCCGGAGGTGACGAAGAGCGTCGGAGTAGTGCGGAGGATCATCGTGCCCAGGAACGCCGCGCTGCGTCCCGCCGCGCCGGCGAACGCCATGTTGCCGCCGACGTTCACCGCACCGGTGACGACCGGCCGGGCCACGCTCGCCAGCTCAAACGTCGTCGTCCCCAGCGTGGTCAGCGAGTTCGCCACGCCGTATTCGGAGGTCGAGACCACAAACGTCAGGCCGTCGCCCATGTCGACCAGCGGCACGTAGGTGTCCGGGGTCGTCCCGCCCCGGCCAAGCCCATCCACCGTGAAGCCCCACACCCAGTTGCCGAACGACGGCCCGACTCCGCCGCCGCCCTGGCCGAGCCGCAGCTCGAACGAATGGTAGCCCGGCGACAGGAGCACGTTGGTGGTGTACAACTGGTTCCACGTGGTGTGGACGATCCGGTTCGTCCCGTCGAGCTGGAAGCGGACGTTGTCGTCAAAGGCTTTCGCGAACGTCGAAGTGACCGGCTGGTTGCCGGATACGAAGAGGTACCCCGAGTACACATACGTGCTGTTGTCAGGGAACAGCGACTGCGCCTCTCGCGTGTGCGCGTAAGCGGTGCCCAACCGCACGGTCGTGGCCGGATTCGCGGAATTGGTCTCGAACGATCCGCCCAGCCGGCCCTCGTACAGTCCCGCGGCGGTGAACCGCACCACGCCGGAGGTGACGGTGATCGGGGAGTTGGTCAGCGTCGGGCCCAGCGAGAGGGCCCCGCCGGCCGCCACCTCGACCGCGGAGGCCGGAGCGCTGTCGAGCGCCAGCACGCCGCCTTCAACTCGCACACCGCCGCTCATCGTGTTGGTGCCCACCGCCTGCAGCGCGGCGATGCCCGCGCCGACCTTGCGCAGCCGGATCGAGCCGACGGCGTCGTTGATCAGACCCGACCAGTACCGCGTGTCCCCATCGCCATCGCCGATCGTCAGCACCGAAGGCGTCGCGTTCGAGTTGACGATCCGCGCCCACTGCGAGCCCTCCAGCCAGTTGGCCCGCGGACTGTTTCCGTTCAGGTCCACGTACGTCCGCGTCACGACGCCGCCACGGCCGTAGCCGTAGGGGACGGCTTCGGACGACAGCAGCCGCAGCCGGCTGTTCTGCGAGGGCATGACCAGGTTGCCGCCGAAGGTGTTCGACCCGCCCAGCAGCACGACGCCGCTGTCGGCGGGGATCGTGACCGAGCCCGGCCCGCCGATGTCGCCGTGGACCGTCAGCGTCTTGCTCCAGCCAGCCTGCAGGTTCAGGTTCGTGCCCAGCACGAGGATGCCGCGGTTGGCGTGCAGAACCGTGTCGGAATCCTGGTTCTGAAGCTTGCCGCCATAGGCCACGATGTTGTTCGCCTGTTTGGCGCCCGGCAACGCGCCCAGGGCGCCGTCGCCGATCACGTACAGCGTGCCGTTGCTGATCACCGGGCCGCCCGAGCAGGTGTTGAGGGAGTAGGTCAGTCGCAGCTCGCCGCTGCCGCTCTTGTGCAGCGCGACCACGCCCGCGCCGTCCTCGATCGTGCCGCCATAGTGGCCGCCGCCGCCGGCGCGCCCGACCGTGAAGATGCTGGTCGTGCCGGGCGCGTTGTTGACGATGCGGCCCATCGCGCCCTGGATGGTGTTCAGCGTCTCGTCCCGGCCGTTCAGGTCCAGTACCGCGTTCGTCCACAGCATCAGCGTGCCGAAGATCTGGTCGCCGTGATCGCCGAGGATCCTCGCCGACGTGCCGTTGGTGAGGGTCAAGTTGTTGAGCGCCCGATACGTCGCGTGCAGTTCCTTGGCGAGGTCCACGCCGCCCTCGGCGACGAGGAGCTGAAGGGCGCTGTTGTCGGCCGACGAACCGCCGAGCACCAGCCGGCCCGGGCCCTCTTTCATCAGCCAGGCATTGGCTGTGCCCGCGACCTGGCCGTCGAACCGAAGCATGCCATCGGCGTGAGCGACGTCGACCGTCATCCCGCCGCCGCGGTCGACGTAGACGGTGCGAATCGTGCGGGATGTCCCACTGCCGGTCACGCGCAGTTCCGCGTCGATCAGTTGCAGGAAGCTATCCACCGGCCGCTCCGGCCGCGCCACGCCGAGGTTGCTATCGGCCTCGTCGGAGAGCCGCCCGACGCTGACCACGCCCCGGCCGATGGTCGTGGAACCCGTATAGGTATTCGCGGCGGTGGACGTGATGGCGTTGTTGTTGGTCTTCCAGGCGTTGCCGCCCCCGACGATTGGGTTGGTGAACGTCAAGTTGTCCGAGCGGTCGAACCACAGCGTGCCATAGTTGACCACGTCGCCCGGCCCGACCATACCGGTTTTATTTCTATCGAGACAAATCCGCCGTTTCCCCGCCCCATGGGAGATCCGGCATGCTTCCGGCACCAAGCGGTCTGGGCAATCGGAACTCGGCACCGTCCTTCTCTCTAGGGCGTGTTGCTCGCCCTGGTTTGCGAACGGAGCCGGGACCAGTAAAACGGATAAGGGGCAGGCCGCCGCGGTTTCCGGTATACTCTGCCCGTTGGACTCGGACCGCGCCATAGCCGCATCGCCGCGCCCCGGGCCGACGCTGGCCCGAGGGCGGCTGGCGGCGGCCCTGTGGGCATCGTTCGGCTTCGTGGCGCTCCGGTTCCTACTGACCCCCCTTCGAATCAAACTGCTCACCGTGCTGCTTCCGCGGGAGGCCTACGGCAGTTTGATGTTGATCGGCGTCCTGACGACGCTGCTGACGCTTGTCCTGTCGCTGGGGGTGTTCGAATACCTTCTGCAGGCCATGCCGGGACGGTCGCCGGCGGAGCAGAATGGCGTGTTCCGCTCCGCGCTGGGGCTGTTGGGTGCGGTGGCCGCTGGAGCTTTCGTCGTCGCCGCGGCGATGCTCCATCGCTGGCCGCCGACGAGGCTGTCGGCCGACGTGGCCTCGCACTCCGCAGCCCCCGCCGCCTTGCTGGCCAGCTCCATTCTGATCGTCGGCTGCACGTTCGGCCTATTCGGCACCGGTCGCTACAGTCGCGCCCGGCTGCTGCAGGTGCTGGCCAGCGACGCCTGGTTCGTCCCCGTTGCGGGGTTGGCGGCCGCGGGCGTGGCGGCGACCGGCGCGGTCCTGTGGACGTGGGTGGGCTGGCTGGTCCTGACGGCCGGTGTCGGCCTGATGTGGACGGCGCCGTTGCTGCGCGGTCCGGCGCCGCGCGAGCCGGGCCGCTGGCGGGCCATGATCCGGTTCGGCCTGCCGCTGCTGCCGATGGTGCTGGGCGACTGGCTTTTTCGCGCCATCGACCAGTATGCGCTCCTTGCGGCCCGCGACGTCTCGACGGTGGCGGGTTACGCGTTGGCGGCCAACACGGCGATGGTCGGCTACTTCGCCGGCACGTCCGTGGTGGATCTTCTGATCGCGGAGTTTCACCGGCGGCGCAACGCGGCGGCGGCCGCCGAACCCACGCCCGAACTGCGTCGCATGTTCACGGCGATGGTGCGCTGGTCGCTGGCGATCGGAGCGCCGGTCGCGGTGCTGCTGGCGGGCGCGGGCCGGCCGTTGGTGCGGCTGCTCAGCAGCCGGGCCTACGACGACGCGGCCGCGCTGCTGCCGTGGGTCTCGCTCCAACCCCTGCTCTTTCTGCTGAACCTTGTCGGTTCCCGCCTGCTGGCGGCGCTCGGCCGCTCGCGGCCGGTAGGCGGCATGACCCTCGCGGCGGCGGCCCTCGCGCTGGGACTGAACCTCACACTGACGCCACGTTGGGGTCCGCATGGGGCCGCCGTGTCCACCACCGCCGCGCTGGCCGCCCTGACGGCCGCCCTGGCCGTTCAACTGCGACCGGGCCAATGGTGGTGGCCGGGCGAGTTGCGTGGCGGCCCCCTGACGCTGGCCCTGGCCCTGATGGTCGGCGGGTTCGCCTTGCGGTCGCAGTGGCCCGACGGCCGCCCCGTGTTCGACGTTGTCCTCGCCGTCGCGCTTTGTGGCGCCGCCCTTCTGGGCACGGGCGTGGTCCGCCGCGAGGACCTTGCCCTCTTCGGCGGCGGTCGGGAGAATGACCCGCATGTCTGACGCGACGCAGGAACAGCGGGGCGACACCGTCGCAATCGTACTGGGCTACAACCATCCCGGAGACACGATCGAGTGCCTTCGGAGCCTGGCCGCCTCCCGGCCGACGGCCCCCCGCCTGCTCTACGTGGACAACGGCAGCGAAATATCCGCCTGTCGACAGGTCCTCGACGCCGTGCCCGGGGCGCGCGCGATCCGGCTCGACCCGAACGTCGGCGTGGGGCGGGGCTTCAACGCCGGGCTGGCCGACGCCCTCGCCACGAGCGCGCGTCGAGTGATCCTGGTCAACAACGACGTAGTCGTCGACCCGGCCATGGTCGCGCACCTCGCGGCGGCGGCCGACACCGACCCGCGCGCCGGCATTCTGGTGCCGAAAATCTTCTACCACGCCGCCCCCGACCGGGTGTGGTCGGCCGGTTCTCGGTACCGCCGTTTTCCTCCGGCCATCGTGTTGCGCCGTACCCGTGGTCCCGACCGGGGCGAGCTGGACGCCCCGACCGATCTGGAATTCGTGACCTTCTGCGTGGCGATGCTCCACGGGGACATGTTGCGCGGAGTCGGGCTGCTGGACGGTGACTACTTCATTTTTCAAGAGGACTACGACCTCTGCCTGCGCGCACGAGCGGCCGGCTGGAGGGTCCGGCATGTGCCCGCCGCCCGCGCCTGGCACAAGGTATCCCTGTCCACGCGCGCTGGCTCACGGAACCCGGAGTTTTGGAGGTTATACGGCCGCAGCGAGGCGATTTTCGCCCGCAAACATCCAGGCCATGTATGGCTGACGGGATGGGTACACCGGGCGTACGTCGTCCTTCGCATTCTCGCAGAGGGCAAAGGCTACGGTCTGCGTCCGTTCCTACGCGGCTGGCGCGAAGGCGCACGCGTCCCCCTCGCCCCTCCCCCGCGCATCGGCGATCCCCGCATCGACCGGGTCACCGTGCTGCGTGCCTGAACCTTGCCGGCGGCGAAACCGTCCGGCCGGCAGGCCAAGACCTTGCCTTTGTTCGACGCGTCGTTACGATGCCGGTTGGCGACGGCGGCCACGCCGACGCCGCCCGAAGGATGGGCCTGCGATGAGCTCTCGCTTGATGACGCGACGCCGGTGGATTGGACGGATCGGCCTAGCCGCGGGCTCGGCATGGGCGCTGGGCCGCGCTCGGTCGCGCGCGGCCGCGCCGCCCGCCGACGCGATCCGCGTCGCCGTAGCCGGCCTCCGCAACCGCGGCCGCCAGTTGCTGACGAGCCTGGCCCAAATCCCCGATGCGCGCCTGGTGGCCCTCTGCGATCCGGACGAAACCTTCCTCCGCTCCAACCTCCGCGAACAGGAGTATCTGGGGCGCAAGGTCGCCGTGTTCAAGGATCCGCGCAAGCTGCTTGAGCACGGCGGGGTGGACGCGCTGATCATCGCCACGCCCGACCACTGGCACGCGCTGTTGACCATCTGGGCGTGCCAGGCTGGCTGGGATGTGTTCGTGGAGAAGCCCGTTTCGTACTGCATCGAGGAAGGGCGCCGGATGCTGGCCGCGGCCGAGAAATACAACCGGATCGTCGCCGCCGGTACGCAAAACCGGTCCGACACCGGGCTGCGGGCGCTGAAGGACTTTCTCGACCGCCGTCCATTGGGCCGGCCACGGAAGATCGTCGCGCTCGACCACCATTACCGGACGGGCATCGGCCGGACTGAGGGGCCTCAGCCGATCCCCCCCGGCGTCGACTACGACGTCTACCAGGGGCCGGCACTGCTGGAGCCCCTGCGCCGCAAAAACCTCCACTACGACTGGCACTGGTTCTGGAGCACCGGCACCGGCGAATGCGGCAACTGGGGCGCCCACACGATCGACCAGATCCTCTGGCTGCTCGGCATCGCGGCTCCGCCCCGCGCCGTCTGGTCGCTGGGTGGGCGCTTCGCGTTCGACGATGATGGCCAGACCCCTAACACGCAGGTGACGTGGTACGACTGCGGTGACTTGGCGATCGTGCAGGAGATCCGAAACCTCTCCCGCGCCCCGGGCACCCGGACCATGGACGGCTACCGCGGCCTGGCGACCGACCACACCCGGACCATGTGGATCGAGTTCGAGGAGGGACGGGTCACCGGCGGCCGCGGCGGGGCGCAGGTGGCCGACCTCCAGGGTCGGCTGATCCGGGAGTTCCCAGGCGACAGCGGCGAGACGCACCTGGTCAACTTTTTCGAGGCGGTGCGCGACCGCGCGCCGGAACGGCTGCGCGCACCGCTGTCCGAGGGCCACCTTTCGGCGATGTTCTGTCACCTGGCCAACATCTCGTACCGCTGCGGCCGGCCCGCATCGCCGGAGGAGGTGAACGAGCGAATCGGCGGCGCCGGGGCGCTCGCCGAGTTCGTGGACCGGTTGTGGCCGCACCTGCGCGCCCACGGCGTGGATCCTGCACGGACGCAGCCGACGCTCGGCGTGAAGTTGGCGCTCGATCCGGCCGGCGAACGGTGCGTCGGCGAGGCCGCCGCGGAGGCCAACGCCCTTTTCGTCCGCGAGTACCGCGCGCCCTACGTGCTGCCCGAAGTGTGACCGGCGCCGTCGGCGCATCCTCCGCGCACGGGCAAACCGCGCGGCATCGCGAACCACTCCCGGGTCATTCGGGAGCGGCGAGGTTCTTCCACGGCCAGCCGGCAAAGGGATGGCGGCTGAAGACCTGCGGGATCGCCTCCGCCACGGCGCGGACGTTGTCCCGCGTAATGGGGAGCAATTCGCCCCCCTCGTAATGGAGGTCTGGGCCGTTTCGAGAAACAGGTCGCCCGCCGGGATTATGCGCAATCGCCCCCCGCGCTATAAGTCGAGAAAACGTTCCTGCAATCCGCGAAACGCCTGATGGCTGAAATCCTGGGTGCGGTTGACCTGACCGATCCACGGCTTCTCGGTTTCCGGGTCATACCTGGCCAGCCACCTCGCTTCGTAGTTGAACCCCTCGCGGTCGGGAAACTCCGCAGCGCGCAGCTTTCCTTTCCTGTCCCTGGCCCAATCGGGCAGCCGGTCCTCCGGCGGAACCTTGCCGGCATCCATCGGCGGCCAGACTTAGTACAGGAAGACGCACCCTTCGAGATTGAGCCGCAGAAAAAGGCGCACCCCAGGTCGGTCGCTGCGCCGAGATCGCCAAAACGTCCTTCGGACCGCCGAGGTCATGGCCCCACATGTCCGTGACGACCCGGGAAACGTCCTGTCCGACAAGCTGAAGGACGACGGCATCCCATGTCCGCCCATAGAGCTGTTTCGCGTGGTACGGCACGGAGCGGATCGTGGCCTCGTCGCTGGGGCATCGTGCCGCCGGTCAGGCTGTTGCCGAAATAAAAAACGCCGACCCGTTGCAGAGCGCCCGGTTCCGAGGCCCAGGCCCCATGGAACAAAAGAAGTACAACCGGCACACACCACCCCGTCGTCCTCATTTCTTCCCCATGCACGGGGGTCGGATTTCGGGCACCGCAGTTCGATATTCTAACCACCTCGGACAACGAGGCCACCGCAGGCCCGTCGCCGGGACCGGGGCGTGGCCGCCGGCGCCGGGGCCCGGAGCCGAAGTACGGCCGGCGATGCCCGCTCGGTGGGAAGGGCAGGGATGCGGGGAATTCGTTTCGGCCGGCTTGATTTCCGGCGCGCCGCCGCTATTCTTGCCGGCTACGGTTCCGCGTCGAAGCGGCCGGGCAAACCCGGCGGCGCGGACTGGAAGCGAGTTCCCCCGGTTTCCTCCCGGGGGACAAAGCGGATTGGCCCAGGGGGGCCGACGACAACGGAGGAAACCATGGAACCAGCCACGCCGGCCGTTCGGCCGCCGGTGGACCTGAAGGCGCTGCTCGAAGCGGGCGTCCATTTCGGTCACCAGACCCGGCGCTGGAATCCCCAGATGCGGGAGTACATCTTCGGGGAGCGCAACGGGATCTACATCATCGATCTTGAGCAGACCCTCGTCCGGCTCCAGCGAGCCCGCGAGTTTCTGAAGGAGGTGGTCCGCTCCGGCCGGCAGGTGTTGTTCGTCGGCACCAAGAAACAAGCCCAGGAACAGGTCCGGCGCACGGCGGAGTCGCTGGGCATGCCCTACGTGATCAACCGGTGGCTCGGCGGCATGCTGACCAACAACCGCACGATCCGCCAGAGCGTGGTCCGGATGCGGAAGCTGGAGGACATGGTCCGGGACGGTACGCTCGACAAGCTGCCGAAGAAAGAGGCCGCGTCGCTGCGCCACGAACTGGAGAAGCTCTCGCGGAACCTCAGCGGCGTGGCGAACATGGCGCAGCTGCCGGGCGCGGTCTTCGTCGCCGACGTCTGCCGCGACGCGATCACCGTCTCCGAGGCGGTGCGCCTGAACATTCCGATCGTCGCGCTGGTGGACACGAACGCCGACCCCACCCCGATCACCTATCCGATTCCGGCCAACGACGACGCGATCCGTTCGATCCAGATTATCCTCGAGGACCTCGCCGCCGCGATGCGCGAGGGCCTCGCGGAATTCCGCTCGGAAACCGAGGAGCGCGCGCGGCAGCGCGCGATCGAGGAGGCCGAGGAGCGCGCGCGGCAGAAGGCCGCCGAGGAGGAGCGGCGCTCGAGGGAACGCGAAGAGCGCCGCCGGCGGCTGGAGGCCCTCGCGAAGGCTCGCGCCGCCAAGGAGGCCGCCGGAGAGGCTGCCGAAACGCCGCCGCCCCCAGCTCCCGTCGAACCCGGGGCCCACGCGGCCGGCAGCGTCTTCCAACCCGATCCGCCGGCCGGCTGAAGAAAGCCATCCGACAACCACCGAGGAGATTCCGAAATGAACGACATCAGCGCCGCCCTGGTGAAGGAACTGCGCGACGAGACGAACGTCGGGATGATGGAGTGCAAACGCGCCCTGCAGGAGGCGGGCGGCGACAAGGGCCGCGCGATCCAGATCCTGCGCGAACGCGGACTGGCCGTAGCGGCCAAGAAGGCCGCCCGCGCCGCAAAGAGCGGCGTGATCGCCGCCGCCGTCTCGGACGACGGCCGCGTCGGCGCGATGATCGAGCTGAACTGCGAGACGGACTTCGTCGCCCGCAACGAGGTGTTCCGCGCCTTCGTCGCCGGCCTGCTCGCGCGCGCGCGGCAGACGGAGGGCGACTTGACCGCCGCCGCTCAGGCCGACGTGCACGCCATGATCCAGAAGACCGGCGAGAACATCGTGCTGCGGCGTCATCTGCGCTGGACGACCGGGCCGGATGGCCGGCTGGCGGCCTACGTTCATCTGGGCGACAAGCTGGGGGTGTTGGCGGAGATCGGCCTGGACGCGGAGGGCATTCCCAACGAGGACGCGTTCCGCGAGACGGCCCGCGACCTCACGCTCCACCTCGCCGCCTGTCGGCCGCCGTACCTCGATCGCGCCGCCGTTCCGGCGGAGGTCCTCGCCGCGGAGCGGGACGTGTACGCGAAGCAGGTGAGCAACAAGCCGCCGGCGATCGTCGAGAAGATCGTTCAGGGCAAGATCGAGAAATACTACACCGGCGTGTGCCTGCTCGAGCAGCCGTTCGTGCGCGACGACACGATCAGCGTCGGCCGGTGGCTGGAGGCAAAGTCGGCCGAAATCGGCCGTCGGCTGTCCGTCCGGCGGTACATGATCTGGCAGCTCGGGGAGTAGGCGTCGGAGCATCGCACGCCGCTGGAGCCGAACGATGACGACCGGGCGACCGCCGAACGTCCTCGTGCCGCTGACCACCGGCTCGGAGGAGCTGGAGGCCGTCGGCGCGGTCAATCTGTTGCGACGCGCAGGGTGCGAGGTGGTCGTGGCCGGCCTCGAGGAGCCCCCCATCGTCTGCGCCCGGAGGCTTCGCATCGTCCCGGACGCCCGTTGGGCCGACCTGCGGCCGGAGGAGTTCGATGCGCTCGCGCTTCCCGGCGGGGCGGAGGGGACACGACGGTTCCTCGATCGCCCCGACCTGATCGCCGCCGTGCGCGCCCTTCATGACGCGGGCCGGTGGGTCGCGGCGATCTGCGCGGCGCCGCTGGTGCTGCAGGCCGCGGGGTTGCTGCGCGGACGCCGGGCGACCAGCCATCCCTCGGTCCGCGAACGGTTGACCGATCCCGTCTACTCCGAGGAAGCCGTCGTAGTGGACGGCCGCGTCATCACCAGCCGCGGCGCGGGCACTGTTGTGCCGTTCGGGCTGGCGCTGGTCGGGGCCCTCTGCGGTCCCGAGGCGGCCGCCCGGGTGGCGAGGGAAATCGTTTACACCGGCGGCTGAGCCCGTGCGGCTTGGCGCCGACCGCCCGCAACCAGCGCACCCGCCAACAGGATCGTCAGCGCCACGGCAGCCGCGTGGCCGGCGGCTGTCGGGGCGGGCACGTGGCAAACCGGCGCGGCGTCGGGAAACGAGGGCAGGATCCAGCGGTCCACCACCCACCCCGTGGTCAGCGCGGTCGCCACGAGGCAGCCGAGGTACACCAGCCCCGCCCCGCGTCCCAGGATCTTCGACAGGGCGCCCAGCATGGCCGCGTTGGTGGCCGGACCGGTGATGAGGAACACCAGCGCCGCGCCCGGCGAAACGCCCGCCTGCATCAGGCCCAACGCGATCGGGACCGAGGCCGTCGAGCAGACGTACATCGGTATGCCCACCGCCAGCATCAGCAGCATGCCCGGCCAGCCCGGCGGCACGTGGTTCCTCAAAATGTTCGGCGGCAAAAGCGCTCCCAACAGGGCCGCGATCAACAACCCTGCGAGCAGTTCGCGACCAATGTCCGCCGGCAACGTCACAAAGCCGTGCCGGAGCGCCCGCCACCACCATGGCAGCCGCGGTCCGGCAGCGCTCTCCTCCGCCGGGACCGCGTGCGCGGGCGGCGGCAGCGCGTCCACCGTCCAGCCGCACAGGACCCCCGACACGAGCGCCGCCAGCGGACGAACGGCGGCGATGACAGGTCCCAGCAGGGCGTAGGAGACGAGGATGCTATCCACGCCGGTCTGGGGTGTGGACATCAGAAACGCAGCCGTCGCGCCACGACCGGCTCCCTGCCGTCGCAGCGACAGCGCCACGGGAATTACCCCGCAGGAACATAACGGGAGCGGTATGCCGAACAGGGCGGCCTTCGCCGTCGGCCAGCCTCCCCGCCCCCCAAGGTGCCGGGCGATCCAGGAGGCCGGTAAGACCACGTACAGCAGCCCGGCAACGAAAAAACCAAACAGAAGGAAGGGGGCCATCTGAGCCGCAATCCCCCACGCTGCCGCCATCACGCGGCCCGCTGAACTCCACAGGTCCACCGCTGTCGCAAATATCCCCCCACTCCGCCGCTTTGCAACCCGCGCGGGGCCCGTAACCCACCATTGGAAGTACGCCGGCCCGGCCGGGTTTCAGTTGACGTCTGCATAACCACAATATTTTACTATGGTTAAGAAATGGATCTGTTTATGTGCTCTGTCACGACGACCGCCATACGGCTCGCGGCCGTGGCCGCTGCTGCGTTCGCCGGGGATCACGAACTGGGGCTCGCGGAGGTTGTTTCACTCGCCGCCCGTCCGTTCGCGCCTGGGGAGGTGCGGTTGCTCGACGGCCCGTTCCGCGCGGCCCAAGAACGAAATCGCGCAGTGCTACTGGCGATCGAACCCGACCGGCTCCTTCACATGTTCCGGGTGACGGCGGGCCTGCCGTCGTCCGCGGCCCCTACGCCGGCTGGGAGGCGCCGGGCTGTGAGATACGCGGCCACGCCCTCGGCCACTACTTGAGCGCCTGTTCGCGGACGCGACACGGCCGCAGGCGGCTGGTTCGAGTTCCGGATGCGCGTGACGCCGGATCGTCCCGCCGAGCTGCGATGAACCTGGTGGGGCGACGACGACGGACGGCGCGAGTTCAACCTGATCGTGGAAGGCACCGTGATCGGCACGCTGCGTCTGAACCGCGAGCGGCCGGGCCTGTTCTTCGAGGTTGCGTACCCCCCCGCTCTCACCCGCGGCCGGACCTCGGTCGTCGTCCGGCTGCAGGCGCGACCCGGCGCCATCGGAGGCGGCCTGTTCGGAGCTCGTACCCTGCGGACGTACGATTGACCCAATCGCCGGCCCGGGCGATCGGCCAATGCAAGGCACTGGGCCGCCACTCTCCGGGGCCGGCCCCGCCATGACGGTACGGAAGTCCTGCCGATTAGCGGACCAACCATAACGTGTTGGTCCACCTCCGGACGATCCGCCGCGGCCCCGCGACGGGCATTGACGGCGGAGGGCGGGGCCGCAATGATAAGAAGGCGCCGGCGGGATAGCTCAGCTGGTAGAGCAGAGGACTCATAAGCCTTTGGTCGGGGGTTCGAATCCCTCTCCCGCCACCATCCGCTCCCGTCGCGGCGGCCACCCTTGAGGGGGACGGGGGACGGCGGTATAGTCCGGGCGATGAGCGGTCCGTCCTCGTTTCGGCTGGCCGCCCCCTACGCCCCCACCGGCGATCAACCCGAGGCGATCGAGGCGTTGGTCCTCGGTCTGGCCGAGGGGCGGCGCTTCCAGACCCTCGAAGGCGTGACCGGCTCGGGCAAGACGTTCACGATCGCGAACGTCATCGCCCGCCACGGCCGGCCGACGCTGGTCATCTCGCACAACAAGACCCTCGCCGCCCAGCTCTACGCCGAGCTTAAGGGGTTCTTCCCCGACAACGCCGTGGAGTATTTCGTCAGCTACTACGACTACTATCAGCCCGAGGCGTACATCCCCGCGACCGACACCTACATCGAAAAGGACGCCTCGATCAACGAGGCGATCGAACGCCTCCGGTTGGCGGCCACGGACGCGCTGTTGAATCGAGACGACGTGATTATCGTCGCGACCGTCTCGTGCATCTACGGCCTCGGTTCGCCGGAGGACTACCGGGAGATGACCGTACGCATTACCCGGGGCGTCGCCGTCGGGCGCGACGCGTTGCTGCGCCGGCTCGTGGATATCCAGTATTCCCGCAACGATGTTGCGCCAGAGCCGGGCACGTTCCGGGTGCGGGGGGACACGGTGGACGTGTTCCCCTCCTACCGCGCCGAGCAGATCCGGATCGAGTTTCTGGGCGACCGGATCGAATCCATCCGACGGCTCGATCCCGTGTCGGGGCGCACCACCGGCACGTTGGAGGCCGTCACCATCTCCCCGGCGCGGCATTTCGTGATGCCCTCGGGCAAGATCCGCCCGGCCCTGGCCGCCATCCGCGCGGAGATGGAGGAGCGGGTGGCCTGGTTTCTCGAGCGCGACCGGCATCTGGAGGCGCAGCGGCTCCGGATGCGGACCGAGTACGACCTCGAGATGCTCGCCGAGGTCGGGTTCTGCAGCGGCATCGAGAACTACTCGCGCCATCTGTCCGGCCGCGCGCCCGGCGAGCGGCCGGCCTGCCTGCTGGACTATTTTCCACGCGAATTCCTGACGGTGATCGACGAATCGCACGTGACGCTGCCGCAGCTTCGGGGGATGTTCAACGGCGACCGCGCCCGGAAGCTGACGCTCGTCGAGCACGGGTTTCGGCTGCCGTCGGCCCTCGACAACCGGCCGCTGAACCTCGAAGAATTCCTCGCGGTCACGGGGCCGGTGCTGTTCACGTCGGCGACGCCGGGCGACTTCGAACGCGAGGTGGCAGGCGAGCCGGTCCGCCAGTTGATCCGGCCGACCGGGATCGTGGACCCGCCGGTCGAGGTCCGGCCGCTGGCCAACCAGATCGACGACGTGATGGAGGAGGTTCGCGCCGCGGCGGCCCGCGGGGAGCGTGTGCTGATCACCACGCTGACCAAGCGCACCGCGGAGGACCTTGCCGCCTATCTGCGAACGGCGGGGCTGCGCGTGCGCTACCTGCACTCCGAGATCGACGCGGTGGAGCGGGTGGACATCCTGCGCGGTCTGCGAAAGGCCGACTTCGATTGCCTGGTGGGCATCAACCTGTTGCGCGAGGGCCTCGATCTGCCGGAGGTCTCCCGCGTGGCCATCCTCGACGCGGATAAAGAGGGGTTTCTGCGGTCGGAGACCTCGCTGGTGCAGACCGCCGGGCGCGCGGCACGGCACACTGGCGGCAAGGTCATCCTCTACGCCGACGCAATCACCGATTCGATGCGGCGGATGATCGAGCTGACCGAAGAGCGTCGCGCGCGGCAGCTGGCCTACAACCGCGAGCACGGAATCACGCCGAGGGCGATCGAAAAGGGCATTCAGGAGGCCCTGGCGATCCGACGCGCTGCCGAAGAGGTCGAGGGGCGCGCGGTCCGCGAGGCTGGCGCGGATTACGACGTGGAACGCACGATCGAGGACCTGGAGCGCGAGATGTTCGAGGCCGCGGACGCCTTGGAGTTCGAGCGCGCGGCGATGTTGCGCGACCAGATTCGCGAGCTGCGGGCGCGGCCCGCGCCGCTGGCCGCCCGGCCGTTAAACCGGCGCGAACCGGCTGCCGCCGGAGGCGGAAAGGCCCGCCGGCGCGCCGCCCGTCGTTGATTCCCCGCCCTCGAACGCTAAGATGCGGCGCATGACGCGACACCGCCGACGCTCCCGATCCGTCCCGTGGCGTGACGAGCTGGCCGACCTGGTCCGAAGGGCGCTGGCGGAGGATCTGGGAACGGGGGATGTCACCAGCGAGGCCCTCGTGCCCCCGGACGCCCGGGCGCGCGCCGTGATCGCCGCGCGGCGGCCATGTGTCCTCTGCGGAGTGGCGGCGGTGCAGGAGGTCTACCGCCAGCTCGACCGCGCCGTGCGGGTACGGCCTCTACGGGGCGATGGCGCCCGCGTCGTAGCGGGGGGGATCGTGATCCGGCTGGACGGACCGGCCCGCGCGCTGCTGGCCGGCGAGCGAACCTCCTTGAACTTCCTCCAACGCCTGTCGGGCATCGCGACGTTGACGGCGGAGTACGTCCGCCGTGCGGCCCCCCACGGCGTGACGATCCTCGACACCCGCAAGACCACGCCCGGATGGCGGGCGCTGGAGAAATACGCAGTGCGCTGCGGTGGCGGCGTCAACCACCGCCTCGGCCTCCACGACCGGGTGCTCATCAAGGACAACCACCGTCGCCTCTGGGGGCGGCACGGCCTAACCCTGGCGGAGGCCGTCCGGCGCGCCCGGAGCGCGTGCCCCGCCGTCGAGATCGAAATCGAGGTGGAGGATGAGGCCGACCTGCGCGACGCGCTCGAGGGAGAACCGGACTGGATCCTGCTGGACAACATGAGCCCATCGCAACTGCGCAGGTTCGTCCGCCTTGTGGCGGGCCGCGCGCGGCTCGAGGCGTCCGGCGGAGTCACGCTGCGCAATGTGGCGCGGATCGCCGCCACGGGCGTGGACGCGATTTCGGTCGGCGCGCTGACGCATTCGGCCCCGGCGGCCGACCTGGGGATGGATTTTCTATGAGCGCCTGCCCGCCGCCCGCCGGCACGGCGTACGCCGAGGAGGTCCGATCTGCCCTGACCGCCACCTGTCCGGGCAGCGCAGGCCGCTGGCGCATCGAGGTCGTGGACGAAACTACCTCGACACAGGATCTTTGCCGGCGGATGGCGGAGGCCGGCGAGCGCGGGCCGGCGGCAGCGATGGCGCTCTTCCAGACGGGCGGCCGCGGGCGGCGCGGCCGGCGCTGGTGGTCGGCGCCGGGGGCGGGGTTGTACCTGTCGGCCCTTGTCCGACCCGTATGGCCCCCTTCAGACGCCGGATGGCTGCCCGTGCTTGCGGTACTGGCGCTTGCCATCGGCCTGGAGAAGCGCGGATTGACCGCCGCCCGGATCAAGCCTCCGAACGACCTCGTGACGCCTCGGGGCAAGCTGGCGGGGGTGCTGGTGGAACCTTCGATCCGCGGCGGCACGCTGGAGTTCGCAGTGGTCGGAGCGGGACTGAACCTCCTGCAGACGGAGGAGGACTGGCGGCGGGCCGGCCTCGAGGGCCGCGCGACGTCGTGCCGGGCCGAAGGGCTCGAGCTGACGCCCGCCGTAGCGGCGGCGATGTGGATCGGGGAATTCGACGCGCTGTACACGCCGGAACCGCCGGACGCGGCCGTCCGCGCCGGATGGCAGGCAGCATGGACGGCGAGGGGCGGCTCGGGCGGGATGCCGGACTGGCGATGAGTCGGCCGCCTCCACGGCGCAGCAGCCCGATCGCGGTGGTGTGCGTGGGCAACACGCACACGCGCGGAGCGTTGCTGTACGGCGAACGGGTGACGCGGCTACGGGTCGCCCGCACCGCCACGCTCGGTCCCTCGCAGGCGCGACGGTGGCTGGCGGAGTTCCGGTTGGCTGGCGCGGCGGGCCTGGCGTTCGCCTCCGTGGTTCCCGCCGGCAGCCGGCTGTGGCGGGCGGCCTTGCGGCGCGGATGGACCGGTCCGGTCCGCATCATCCGTTGGAACCGGGTGCCCGGCCTTCGCTTCGAGTATCCGCAGCCGCGGACACTTGGGGCGGACCGGCTGGCGTCGCTAGCCGCTGTCGTCGGCCCGCGGGATCGCCCCACGCTGATCATCGACGCTGGCACCGCGACGACATTCAACGCGGTGGACAGGAACGGTACATTCCTCGGGGGGGCGATCGCGCCAGGGCTGGCGGCCATGCTGGACGCCCTCGCGTGCCGCACCGCGCTGCTGCCGCGGTTGCCGCCGGGGCCGCCCGGCCGCGCGCCGGCCAAAAGCACGGGCGCATCCATGCGGCTAGGTGTGGCACTCGGCTGGCAGGCGATGGTGCGGGAGGTGACCCAGGCCATTCTGACTCATCCGCGAATGCGCGGAGCGACCGTGATCGCCACCGGCGGCGGTGCACGGGAGGTCCGTCGCGCGCTGGGAAAGGCGGTGGTGCAGCCTCACCTGGCCCTGGTGGGGCTGGCCCGCTGGTACCAAGCGGTCACGGCCGCGCCGGCGCGCCGGCGCGCAGCGGGGTCCACACGCGCCCGGCGGGCGGCAGGTTGACCCGCCCCAGCCCCGGCCGTACGCTAGCCCCACCCCGGCCCTCCCGCTCGAGGGTGGCCCCGGAGGGCTAACGAAGGAGTCAACTGCGATGACGATGACCCGACGCGCGTTCGTCCGCCGCGCGGCCGCCGGCCTGGCCGCGGCGGCCGCCGTTCCAACCGTCCGCGCCGCCAGCGTGGTGCTGCCCGCCCCGGAACCCGGGGAGAAGTTCCACATCGGCATGGCTGGATACACCTTCCGGAAGTTCACGCTGGAGGACACGTTGAAAGCACTCCAGAAGGTGGACGTGCGGCTGCTGTGCATCAAGGATTTCCACCTGCCGCTGACCTGCACCGAGGCGGAGGCTGCCGCCTTCCACGAGACCTGCCGCAAATACAACGTCACCGGCTACGGGGTCGGGCCGATCTACATGGTCGGCGAAGCCGAGGTGGACGCCGCCTTCGACTACGCCCGCCGGGTGGGCGTGAAGCTCATCGTCGGCGTCCCTTGCAAACTGGCGGACAAGCGACGGGTGGAAGACACCGCGCTGCTGCGACATGTGGAGCGGCGGGTCCGCGAGTACGACATGCGGTACGCCATCCACAATCACGGCCCCGACAACTTGCCCTACCCCACCGCGGGCGAGATCATGAAGCTGATCGGCGATCTGGACCCCCGGATCGGCATCTGCCTCGACATCGGCCACAACCTCCGGTCCGGCGCCTGCCCGATCGAGGAACTTCTGCGGTACCGCGACCGCATCCACGACATCCACTTGAAGGACGTCACGGCCGCCAGCAAGGAGGGCAAGACGGTGGAGGTCGGGCGCGGAATCATCGACATCCCGAAGTTCGTCCGCGCGCTCCGCGAGGCGGGCTACGCCGGATCGTGCAGCCTGGAATTCGAGAAGGACGCCGACGACCCGGTGGCGGGTGTGGCGGAATCCATCGGCTACTTCCGCGGCGTGCTGCGGGCGACCCGCGCCTGAGGCGCGGTCCCCTCAGGGCGCCAGCCCGCGGATCATGATCAGCAGCATCTTGAACGGTTGACGGGCCCGCACCGAGTGGGGCACGCCGGCGGGTATGATGAGCATCGAACCGGCAGGCGCCCGGTGCGCCGATCCGCCGACGACGAACTCCCCCTCGCCTTCGAGGACCAGGACGGTCGCGTCGTAGGGGGCGGTGTGTTCGCTCAATCCCTGGCCGGCGTCGAACGCGAACACCGTCAGCGTCCCGGCGGGCCGGTCCACCAGCGTCCGGCTGACCACCGCGCTGGGGCCGACGGCGACGAGGTCGGCGGGCGCGAGGACGCGGTTCTTCAGGTCGTTGGCGTCGGTCATGGTTCCAGCCTCCTCATCGTGCCGGCGGGCCGGCGATTCGTTCGGTGGCGATGACGTCTCCGTCGAGGGAGAGCGTCACCTCGTCCAACGCCAGATCGGAGCGCCCGGATTGCTCGAGCGCCTCGGCGGCGATCGCGGTCAGCCCCCCGCAGCAGGGGACCTCCATTCGCACGACGATGGCGCGCGGGATGGTGCGGTCCTGGAAGATGGCCGCCAGCTTGGAGGCGTACGGCCCGGTGTCGTCCAGCTTCGGGCAGGCAACGACCACGGCGCGGCCGCGTAGGAAGCGCCAGTGGACGTCGGCCGAGGCGATCGGGCCGCACGTGCTCATGAGGACCAGCTCGCGGCCGCGGAAAAAGGGCGCCCCGGCGGGAACCAGGTGCAGTTGGACCGGCCATTGCCGCAGCTCCGACGGCTGGATCTTCGGCGGCAGGCCGTCGTCGGCGACGGGCGCGGCGGTGGCCGGCGCCGAGGGCATCCGAACCCGCGAACCCGGACATCCACCGAAGGCCATCGGAGCGGGCCGCAACGGGCGATGGGCCGCCCCGGCGCCCGCATGGCGCGCGGCGGCCTCGTCGAACCTGCGCACCGCCTCGGCGCCGCCAGTGCGGGCGACGTGCGCGCGGGCCGCGACCGGATCGAACTCCGGCACGTCGCGCTCGATGATCTTCAAGGCCCCGGTGGGGCAGGTGCCAATGCAGTCGCCGAAGCCGTCGCAGAAATCCTCTTTGACAAGCTTCGCCTTACCGTTCACCAGTTGAAGCGCGCCCTCGGAACAGGCGGTGATGCACTCGCCGCACCCGTTGCAGAGGGTTTCGTCGATCTCGATGATCTTTCGCCTGGCCATGTTCGTTCTCCGCAGCCCTCTCGGGGCTGGGGGAACGATACACAAACGGCCGCCGACCGGGCTTGACCCGGATCAAGAAACCCGCGCGGCGCTCCAGGGGACTCAGGGCGCCGGGAGGACGTGGACGGCGTCGATGCAGACGTGGCCTGGGCCGCCGACGGCGGCCGAACGCGTCCGCACGCCGTTCCTAATCCTGCATGGATCCCAGGACACCGTCGTCCGGCCCGAACAATCGGAGGCTTTGAAGACGATCCTAGATCGGAACCGAGCGTCCAACGAACGCCACGTCTTCCCCGGCGAAGGCCACAACATCCCCGGTACCCGCAAGGACGAGGTGGTGGACGCCGTGGTCGGCTGGTTCGCGCGCCACCGCCTCGCGGGATCCGACCGGGACCCGTAGCGCGGTTCACCCATTCCCGACATTGCGGCTGGAGGTTCCGACGGGGCCGGTGCACCGGGATGCAATGGTGGGCGGTTCCCATTCGTTGACCGAACAGGACGGTCCCTCCGAGGGACGCTGGAGGTGTGCGATGCAGGCAGGGCCATGGCTGGCGGCGGCAATCGGCGCGGCGGCGGCAGGCGGCGCGGAGGGCGTTCCGCCGGCGGCCGTCCCGATGCCGCCGGGATCGAACGCCATGGCGCGAGCAGCGGAATACTCGGCGAGCCGCGGCGGCCGTGCGTTTCTCGTGCAGGTGGACGGCCGCGTCGTGTTCGAACGGTACGACGGCTGGCCGCCCAACCTTCCCCACCCGCTGGCCTCCGGCACCAAGTCGTTCACCGGCGTGCTGGCGATGCTGGCGGTGCAGGACGGATTGTTGCAGCTGGACGAGCGCGCGGCGGACACGCTGACGGAGTGGGCAGGCGACCCGGGCAAATCGAAGATCACGGTCCGGCAGCTGTTGCAGCTTTCTTCCGGCCTGCCCGCCGGCGACCGGCAGGTGAAGGGCGGCGGGCGGTCGGGCGCCCGGCTGCTGGGCTGGGCAGCCTCCAACCGCACAGCGCGCCTCGGATTGGACGACGCGCCGGAGGTTGCCGATGGGGTACGCGCGGCCCTCGAGCTTCCGCTGGCGCACGAGCCCGGCACGAAGTTCGACTATGGTCCCAGCCACTTCTACGCCTTCGTCGGCCTACTCCGTCGAAAGCTGGAGTCCTCGGATCGTCCCGAGAAGAACGTGATTGTGTATCTCCATCGCCGCCTGCTGGAGACGATCGGCATTCCCAACGGCCGCGTCGGCCGCGACCGGGCCGGCCATCCGGACCTGGCCGGCGGCATGTTGCTGACGGCCCGAGAGTGGGCGCGGTTCGGGCAATTCATCGCGGACCGGGGCGCGCGGCGGCGGGAAGATGGAACGTTGGAGCCGTGGTTGAAGCCCGAACTGCTGGCCGAGTGTTTCCGCCCCAGCCCGGCAAATCCCCGCTACGGTTTAACGTGGTGGCTGCCGAGCGGCGCGGGCGCGCAAGGGGAGAACCCGGCGGATGGGCTCGGGGAAGGCCGGCGGCGGTTCGCCCGCATGTCTCCAGTCCGCGACGCCGCCGGCCGTCCCGTGACGGCGTACATGGCGGCCGGTCTGGGCACGCAACGGCTGTTGGTGCTGTCCGACCAAGGATGGGTGATCGTCCGGTTCGCGGACGGCTCGCAGCGAACCATCAGCTATTCCGACGCGGAACTGGTGCGGTTGCTGTTCGACGCCCCGTCGGCCCCGTCGGCGAACGGCGGGAGCTGAGCCCCGTCCTCGGGCGCAGACGGCGTGGCCGGCCGCCGCCCTCACCGCCCGGCCCCCGTCGCTGTTCCCCAGTTTTGCGGTATCGTCGACGCCGGGGGACCGGCGAAGTTTGACGCGCCGCTTCGGTCTAGGTAATGCTGACAATGGACGAGAAGGGGCGCGAATGAACGTTGTCGCGGTGATCATGGGCGGGGGCGCAGGCACGCGGCTGCAGCCGTTGACGCGCGACCGGGCCAAACCGGCGGTTCCGATTGCCGGCAAATACCGGCTGGTGGACATCCCCATCAGCAACTGCCTCAACAGCCGGCTGCGCAAGATCTATCTGCTGACGCAGTACAACAGCGTGTCGCTGCACGAGCACGTCGCCAACACCTATCAGTTCGACCAGTTCCACCGCGGCTTCGTGCGGATCATCGCGGCGCAGCAAACGCCCGATTCCGAGTCTTGGTACGAAGGCACGGCGGACGCGGTGCGCAAGTCGTTCCGCTACTTCATGGACGAGTCGCCGGACCTGATTGTGGTCCTGTCCGGCGACCAGCTCTACCGGATGGACTTCCAGCAGGTGATCGAGCAACACCTGGCCAACCGGGCGGACGTCACGATCGCGACGAAGCCGGTGCCGAGAAGCGAAGCCGCCGCGCTGGGCATCATGCAGGTGGGCGAGCACAACCGGATCCTCCGGTTCGTCGAGAAGCCCGGCGACACGCCGCGGCTGACCGAGCTGCGCGCCCCGATGTACGGCGAAGAGCGGTACCTGGCCAGCATGGGCATCTACGTCTTCAACCGCCAGGTCCTCCAGGATCTGCTGGCGGACGGCTCGCGCACCGACTTCGGAAAGCACATCATCCCGTCGGCGATCGAGCACTACAACGTCCACAGCTACATCTTCGAGGGCTACTGGCGCGACATCGGGACGATCGGTGCCTTCTGGGAGGCCAACCTCGAGCTGACCAGCCCGCGCCCCCCGTTCACGTTCTACGACTCCCGCGCGCCGGTCTACACCCACATGCGGTTTCTGCCCTCGTCCAAGATCAACTGCTGCGACCTGAACCGCACCCTGCTGGCCGAGGGCTGCATCATCAGCGGCCACCGGATCCTGCACTCGATCATCGGCGTGCGGGCCACCATCGGCGAGGGCACCGTGATCGAGCACTCGATCATCATGGGCGCCGACTACTACGAGTTCGAGCGCAAGGCCGGCGACGGCCCGCCGATGGGCATCGGGCGCGACTGCTTCATCCGCAACGCGATCATCGACAAGAACGCCCGGATCGGCGACGGGGCCTACATCACCCCGGACGGCAAGGCCGACGGGACCGCCACGCCGCTGTTCACCGTGCGGGACGGCGTGATCGTCATCCCGAAGAACACCGTGATCCCCCCGGGGACGCGGCTGTGACCGACCGGATCCTGATCCGCGACTTGGCGCTGCGGTGTATCATTGGCGTGCAGCCGGAGGAACGCCGGGCGCGCCAGGACGTCGTACTGAACATCGCGATGGAGGCCGACTGCCGGCGCGCCGCGCGCACCGACGATCTCGCCGACGCGGTGGACTACAAGGCCATCAAGCGCGACATCATCGAGATGGTCGAGGCCAGCTCGTACCACCTGCTCGAGACGCTCGCTGAACGGGTGGCCGACATCTGCCTGCGCCCCCGCGGCGTCCGGCGGGTGACCGTCACCGTCGACAAGCCCGGCGCGCTGAGGTTCGCCCGCAGCGTGGCCGTCGAGATCCGCCGGACGCGCCGACGCTCCTGACAACGTCTACAGCAGCAGCTGCAGGCCGAGGATCCACTGGTCCGGGCTGTCGCCCCACCGGAACTCCAGACCCCCGCGGAGGTTGTGTCCCTTCCCGAACACGTGCAGGCCGACCGTGTAGTCCTCGGCGGTGGCGCCGGTGTCCGGATCCTGCCACGAATACTTGGCCACCGGCATCACGCGCCCGGCCAGCAACACCCCCGTCTCGACGAAGGCGGTGTTCCCCTGGAACAGCGCGTTGTCCCATTCGTACCACGCCGCGTTCAGCGTCAGCCCGACCCCGCCGACCTCGAAGCCGGACTGCAGGTCCACCACCCAGTTCTCCGAATCGATGATCTCCGGAGCCGGCGCCGGGCTGGCCGCCCCCTCCGGCAGCGCCGAAACGCTGCTGGTGGCCTTGTTCTGCCGGTCCACGCCTGCGCCGATGGACACGTAGTCCCCCGCCTTGCCCAGCCGGCACTGGTTGAAGAACCAGCCCGTCTCGGCCTTGCCGAGCAGGTTGACGGCCAGGTGGCCGGTCAGGCGCACGTCCGCGTCCGGGTTCTTCGTCCCGCCACTCTCGTCGTAGCCGTCGAAGACGCCGACGAAATAGGCGATCCGCTGGTCGAGGAACGAACCGTGCAGCTCGGCGCCGATGTCGCGCCACACGAAGGCGTTGGGGAGCTTGAGGACTTCGGCGTTGAAGTCGTGGCCGAGGAGGGTGGAGGCGCCGGAGCGGCTCTCGAACGAGAACGGCAGCAGGATCAGACCGGCCTTGACATAGTGGTTGGTCACGACCGGCAGGCGCAGGTCCACAAAAAGGTCCTGCATTTTCACCTGCGCATCCACGCCGTGCTTGCCGAAGTTCGGGCTGTCCGTCTCGGCAAAGAACTGGACGCCTTCCATGACCTGGCCCGACAGGATGATGCGCGCCCGGCGGACGAAGAAGTCATTCTCCGGCGAGGCGCCGTCGGTGCGCGTGGCGTTGATCTGACCCAGAAAGGCGAACTGCATCCAGCTGTCGTCCGAGATCTGCACCTTCGGCCCGGCCGCCGCACCCACCACCGCCATGGCGGCCGCCACCACGGTGATCTTTTCCACACGAATCCGTTCATGCATCATGTTGAGGTTTTCCCGGCCGGCGCGCCGCAACAGCCGCACCCGGCCCTGACGATGGAACCGTGCGGCGCCGGCAGCGTCAAGTCGATCCGCGGCGCGGGACGGCCGGGAGAAGGCCTTGGAGGCGACGCTGATGCGCACAAACCCGTGGATCCGGATGGCCGCGGCGGTCGCGCTGGCAGCCGCGGCGGAGGAAAGGGACCACCTTGCGGCCGGCTTCGCCGCCCCGCCGGCGGGGTTCGACACCGCGCCGTTCTGGGTTTGGAACGACGAGGTCTCCCCTGCACAGGTCGAGGCCGGCCTGCGCGAACTGGCCGCGGCCGGCATGCGCTCGGTCATCGTCCATCCCCGCCCGGGCCTCACCGTGCCCTACCTGGGGGAACGATGGTTCGAGATGTGGCGCAGGGCGATCGAGTCGGCCCGCGAACTCGGCATGGAGCTTTGGATCTACGACGAGAACTCGTACCCCTCAGGGTTCGCCGGCGGCTGGGTGCCGGAGGCCATGCCGGACGCAAAGGCAGTCAACCTCGTCGCCGCCGAATCGACCAACCCGCCGGCCGTCGGGGAGGCCACCGTGGCGGTGTTCCGGATCGACGGCGACGAGGTCCGGGACGTGACCGCCGCCTTGCGCTCCGGCGGGGCGCCCGGCGGAGGGCGCTACCTTGCGGTCGCGCGTAAGACCGAGGGCCGCGCGGCGGAGTGGTACGGCGGGTGGTGGTACGTGGACCTGTTGCGGCCAGGCGTGACGGAGCGCTTCCTCGAGGTCACGCTAGAACCATACCGCCAGCGGTTCGGCGATGAATTCGGACGCCTGATCCGCGGCGTGTTCACCGACGAGCCGCACATCTCGGGTACGGGTGGCCTGCCATGGACGGACGATTTCGCGGAGCAGTTCGAACGCCGCCGCGGTTACGCCCTGCCGCCGCACCTGGCGTCGCTCTTCGCCGAAGTCGGCGACTGGCGGCGCGTCCGTCACGATTTTTACCGCACGGCGCACGAGCTGTTCGTGGAGCGGTGGGCGATGCCCTACCACGAATACTGCCGCCGGCACCGCCTCGAGCTGACGGGGCACTACTGGGAACACGGCTGGCCGATGGCCCGCCAGGTGCCGGACAACATGGCGATGTACCTCTGGATGCAGCGGCCGGGCATCGACATCCTGTTCAACCAGTACGCGGAGCGGCCCAACGCACAATTCGGGAACGTCCGGTCGGTGCGGGAGGTGCACAGCGCCGCGCTGCAGGCCGGCCGCCCCCGCAACCTCTGCGAGGCCTACGGCGGGTCCGGCTGGGACGTCCGCTTCGAAGACCTACGCCGGATCGGCGACTGGCTGCTGGCGCTGGGGATCAACACGATCAACCAGCACCTGTCCCACCTGAGCATCCGCGGCGCCCGCAAACGCGACTATCCCGTTTCGTTCTCCGAGCACGCCCCGTGGTGGCCGCTGTATCCGCTGCAGGCCCGCTACTTCGCCCGCCTCCAGTACGCCCTGACGCGGGGCGACGCCCCGCCCGCCGCCGCGCTGGTGCTGGAGCCGACCACAACCTGCTGGATGTACCAGGACGGCCCCAAGGCCGGCCCCCGCGCCGTGGAGATTGCCGAGGCGTTCACGGACCTGCTCGGCCGGCTCGAGGCGGCCCAGGTGGAATACGAGCTCGGCAGCGAGGACATCCTCGAGCGCATCGGGGCCGTCGAGGACGGCCGCCTGCGGGTCGGCTGCCGCGTCTACCACACGGTCGTCCTGCCGGCGGGTGCCGAGAACCTGTTCCGTTCCACGCTGCGCCGCCTTCAGGCGTTCGCCGAGGCCGGCGGACGGATCTTCGCGCTAGGCCCCCCGCCCCGTTGCATCGACGGCCGGGAGTCCGACGAAGCCGCGGCGCTGGCGGCCACGCCAGCATGGACGCAAACGGATCCCGACGCCCTCCTGGCCGCGCTCGCCGCCCGCCTCGCCCCCGGTGCCCGAATCCACCGCGCCGACGGCGACGCGGGCAAATTGTTCCATCTCCGCCGCGTGCTGCCGGATGGGGAGTTCCTCTTCCTCGCCAACGCCAGCTCCAACGAATGGAGCCGCGGTCGTGTCACGTCTCCGGCCCGGTCGGCCGAGGACTGGGACGCGTTCACTGGCGGCACCGCCCCCGCCTACTTCGTACCCACCGCCGACGGCATCGAGGCGCCGTTCGAGCTGCCGCCCTCCTCGAGCCGGCTGCTGCGGTTCTCGACCGCCTCCGCCCCGCCGGCGCCGGCGGGCGCCGTGCGTCGAGCCGTGCCGGTGCCGCCGGCCGGCCCGTTCGCCGTACGGCGCATGGACCCCGCTATGCTGACGCTGGACTTCGTGGATGTCGAATGCGCCGGCGAACGCCGCACCAATCTCCACGTCGCGGCCGCCGGCGACTGGGTCTGGAGCCGGCACGGGTTCGAGAAGAACCCCTGGCGGCACGCCGTCCAGTTCCGCGACCGGATCGTCCGCCGCACATTCCCGCCCGACAGCGGGTTCACGCTGGTGTACCGGTTCGTGATCGAGGGCGACCCTCCGTCCGCGCTCGAGGCAGTGGTCGAGCGGCCCGACCTTTATTCGATCCAGTGTAACGGCCGCGAGGTCCGCGCCCGCGAGGGCGAGTGGTGGTTGGACCGCTCGTTCGGACGGGTGCCACTCGGCGGCGCCGTGCGCAGCGGGACCAACGAACTGACGCTGACGGCGCGGCCAATGACGGTCTGGCACGAGCCGGACCATGTGACGCTGCTGGGCGCTTTTTCGGCCCGGCCCTCGGAGCGCGGCTATATCCTCGCCGCCGAAACGCCCCTTGGGATCGGGCCGTGGCCCGCCCAGGGCCATCCCCACTACGCCGGCCGGATGTCGTACGCGGCGGAGTTCGACGCACCGCGGGCCGGCCGGCATCGCGTGCGCCTGCCCGCCTGGCACGGGGCCGTCGCCGAGGTGCGCGTGGACCGCCGCGCGGTGGGCGTGATCGCCGGACCTCCCTACGAGCTAGAGCTGGCGCGGCCGCTCTCCGTCGGCCGGCACCGCGTTGAGGTCGTGGTGTACGGACTGCTGAAAAATCTCCTCGGCCCGTTCCACGCAGGGCCGGTCCGCGGCCTCGCCTCGCCGTTCCACATGATGCAGGCGCCCAAAACCGGCCAGCCGCCGGGGAGCGAGTATGACGTGATTCCGTGCGGGTTGTTCGAGCCGTTCGTGGTCGAGCGCCTGGAGGAGGACGCGCCCGCCGGCGGCGCCGGTCAGCCGTAGGCGCGCATCTCGTAGAGCCGCGCCTCCGGCGCCCCGTGTGTCTCCCGACAGACCAGCCGCACGGCGGACAGCTCGACCGGCTCGAAGTCGTGGCGGCGCAGCCGCTGGTAGTTGAACGCCTCGCCCGCCAGCTCGACCTCGCCGCCGTCCGGCGCGCGGCCGACCCGTCGGTAGCTTTTCATCGTCTCCGGCTGCGGCTCGCGGACGATCCGGGCGTTGATCGAGTCGCTGGCCGTCAGCGTCAGCTCGCGCTCGAAACCCGTGTCGAAGGTGAGCTGAACGCGCCGCAGGCGCACCGGCTGCGGCCACGACAACTCGATTCAGGGCGGCGCGCCGCCGGCGACGGGCGCGGCCCACCGGTGCGCCCACTGGCGCGGCAGGTCGCGGGTGACGCCGGTCAGAACGTTTTCTGGGCGCGTGGCCGCCGTCGAGGCGGACGCGGCCGCCCGCGCGCGGCGCGCCAGGTCGGCCGGGTCCTCGTTGACGGCGTTCCGGATCGTCTGGTCGTTGCGCAGCAAGGTCTGTTGCAGCTCCCGCACGGCCGCGGCGTCCGCGCGCAGCTCGCGCGGCGTGCCCCCGCGCCGGGCGCACATCGCGGCGGCGGTCCCGACCGCCTGCCCGACGACCGCGCAGGTCGCCATCACGCGGGTGGAGCAAAACGCGACGTGAGTGCAACTGATGTTGCGGCCGGCCATCATCAGGTTGGCGATGTTGCGCGAATAGAGCGCGCCGAGGGGGATGTTGTAGGGTTCGGCGATCTTCGTCGGAATGAAGGGTTGTTTTTCCGGGGCATCGAAACCCTCGGAGGGGTGGTCGTCAAAGGGCCAGCCGCCGATGGCGACGGCATCCGGAAACCCTTTCCATGCGCCCTCCAGGTCGGCCTGGCACAGGATGTGGTCGCCCATCACGCGCCGCGACTCGCGCTTGCCCGGGATCATGCCGACGGTCTCCAGCGCCCAGTTCGCGGCCTCGGGAAAGCGGCCGCTGTTCTTGATGTGGTCCCAGACGCCCAGCACGATCGCTAGCAGCTCGAAGCGCAGACGTTCGTTATCACGGATGGTGTCGTAGCGCCCGCCGAGTTCGATCCACCAGAATAGCCGTACTCCCACGAAGTCCGGCCCACAGGCCGGTGCTGGAGGTGTTCGGTGGAGATCTTCCGCGCCCACGGAGGCGGACGGAAGGGAATGGGGCGGTCGTGACGGCGCGCGGTGAACAAGATGCTCGAGCCCTGCGTCTGCGGGGAAGCCTCGTCGGCGGCCAGCGACTCGCCGAACTCCGCCTTGTCCTCCCGGCCGACGCGGAAGTCGGCCCCTGCCTCGAATGCCAGCCGACTGTCGCCGGTCGCGTCGATGAACACCTTCGCCGTGATGCGGTAGATATGCTCCGTCTTGTCGCAGCGGGCGATCGCGCGGCGGATGCGTCCGGCCTCCACCTCGGCCGCGATCAGGGCGGTATCGAGCAGCAGCGTCAGGTTCGGCTCGCGGATGCACTTATCGTAGAGCATCAGATCCCAAAGCTCCCATGCCCGGTGTGGGTTCCAGACGGCATCCTCGAGCCGCAGCTCCTCGATCAACCCGCCCTCGCGCCAGCCCGACCGGTGGCCGTGGTGGTCGGCGCCGACGATGTGCATCCGGATCTCGCTGCTCGCGTTGCCGCCGAGGCACGAGCGCTCCTGCACGAGGATGACCTTCGCCCCCTCCCGCGCCGCTACCAGCGCGGCGCACACGCCGGACATGCCGCCGCCGGCAACAAAGACGTCCGCTTCGAGGTCGACGAGCGCCATGTTCGGATCCGGCGCCCAGCCGCCGCGATGGGGCGACGCCGGTGCGACGGGAGCAAAGCGAAGTCGGTTGGCCGTCAGCCGAGCCTCCTCGCTGTCCGTCGGCGCGGCATCAGCGGTGGGCGGGCGGACCCAAAGCACATATCCCGTCGTCGCGGCCGAGGCCAGAAACCGCCGTCGGGAAATCAGGCTCATTGGACCCCCCTTGTCGCATGTCCGTTTTGTCGAGAGTCACGGCTAAAGTAAAGGGGGACGGCCCAGGTCAAGAGCCCCAGGGCTCGCAAGCCGGATCACGGGCCGGCCGCTCCAAGCATTGGACAATCCCCGGGCCAAGTGTTCCAAGGGTTGGAACCGGTGGTCTTGGAACTGCGCGGCAGCAGGGATCGCTCCCTCCGCCGGCCAGTGCAATGCCTTCGCCATTCGTCTTTGGTCGCGCGCGCGATACTTACATGCCGGCCGGCCTGCCGAAGATCGGCCGTATCCGCCCCAGTCCGTCGAACGCGAACATCCTCATCGCTGTATGTGCCTGTCCCCATCTCGTCCCATTGGTAATGAATGTATTGCGATCACTCCTTCGCGTGCCTGTCCCCTCTGACTGTCACTGCCAGTCCTGTTTGTCTGTCCCCCTTTCATGCGGCCGCTGGAGAAGAGGGCCGTCATCCACACGCCCGCCGTCAAACATGCCCGAGAAACGTGCCTGTCCCCAAAAACGGCACAAACCAACACTTTGATGACGAACATGGTGCGCGTGCAGCCTTGCGTGCCTGTCCCCGTTTTGGGTCGGCGGAAGGATCGGATGGAGTTTGCGCCACAACAGCCAGAGGGTACATTGGCCCCATCGCAGGGAGCCCCGACGATGAGCCCAGCCGAGCAACGCAAGTCGCGACCCAGTCTCTGGCGAGCCTGGTCGCGCGCGATCACGGAGTCTGACGAGCGGGCGCCCAGCCGGGCCATGCTGCGCGCCGTCGGTTTCCGCCGCGCGGATTTCCGCAAGCCGATCGTCGGCATCGCCTCGGCATGGAGCGAGGTGACGCCGTGCAACATCCACCTGGACCGGCTGGCCCGCCTCGCCGCTGGCGGCACGGAGGCGGCGGGCGCGAAGGCCATGGTGTTCAACACGATCACCGTCTCGGACGGAATCCCGATGGGCACAGAGGGCATGAAATACTCGCTCGTCTCGCGCGAGGTGATCGCCGATTCGATCGAGACGGTCGCCGGTGCCGCGCACTTCGACGGCCTGGTCGCCCTCGGCGGCTGCGACAAGAACATGCCGGGCTGCCTGATGGCCATCGCGCGGCTGAACCGCCCCGCCGTCTTTGTGTACGGGGGCACCATCCTCCCCGGTCGCTGCGACGGCGAGGCCGTGGACATCGTGTCGGTCTTCGAGGCCGTCGGCCGCCGCGCCTCGGGTCGGCTCTCCGCCCGCGGCCTTCGGGAGCTGGAGGACTGCGCCATCCCCGGCCCCGGCTCGTGCGGCGGCATGTACACGGCCAACACGATGGCCTCGGCCATCGAAACGCTCGGCATGAGCCTGCCGGGCAGCAGCGCCCAGACCGCCATCTCGGCCGCCAAGCGCCGTGACTGCCGAGAGGCCGGCCGCGCCGTCGTCGCAATGATGCGCCGCGGCATCCGCCCCTCGGACATCCTCACCCGCGAGGCCTTTCTCAACGCCATCACGATCGTCACCGCACTGGGGGGCTCGACCAACGCGGTGCTCCACCTGCCCGCGATGGCTTACGCCGCCGGCGTCCGAGTGACCCTCGACGATTTCGCCGCCGTCGGCCACCGCACGCCCGTACTGGCCGACCTCAAGCCCTTCGGACGCCACCACATGGCCGACCTCGTCCGCATCGGCGGAATCCGACCGCTGATCCGCATGCTGATCGACGCCGGCCTGATCAACGGCGACTGTCCGACCGTCACCGGCCGCACGCTCCGCGAGAACGTCGCGGATGCCCGCCCTTATCCCCGTGGCCAGACGGTCATCCGTCCGCTGGATCGGCCGATCAAACCCACGGGCCACCTGGTCATCCTGCGGGGCAACCTCGCCCCCGACGGCGCCGTCGCCAAGATCACCGGACACGAGGGCACGCGGTTTTCCGGGCGCGCGGTCGTCTTCGAATCGGAAGAGGCCGCCCTCGAGGCGATCCTCGCCGGCCGCGTGAGGGCGGGCCACGTGGTTGTGATCCGTTACGAAGGCCCGCGCGGCGGCCCGGGCATGCGCGAAATGCTCGCGCCGACATCGGCGATCGCGGGCCGCGGGCTCGCCCGCGAGGTCGCCTTGATCACCGACGGCCGCTTCTCGGGCGGCAGCCACGGCTTCGTCGTCGGCCACGTCACGCCCGAGGCCGCCTGCGGCGGGCCGATCGCGCTCGTTCGCAATGGCGATCCGATCACGATCGACGCGGAATCGGCGACGATCACCCTGAGCGTACCGGAGGAGGAACTCGCCCGGCGACGCGCCGCATGGACGCCGACGCCTCCGCGCCACACCCGAGGCGTGTTGGCCAAATACGCCCGCCTCGTCGGCCCCGCCTCGGAAGGCGCCATCACGGACCGGTTCTGAGCGCGAACGGGCGCGCGGGCCTCACAGGAAGGCAGCGGCCGTGGGATGGCCCGCGAGCAGCCGCTCGGCCTCGTTGGGGAGGTCGCGCAACAGTTCGAAGTCCTCGAACTCGAACCCCGGTCCGACCACGCAGGCGACCAGAGAGAAGTCCCCCTCGCTTCTCGCCGCCTGCCACGCTCCGGCCGGGACGACGCAGATGGGCTCCCCGCCCTTCCCCTCCGCTGGCCCAAGTCGCATCGCCTCGATCCGGGGCGGGGCCAAATGTGCGGTCCACAATTCCACCGGTGCACCGTCGAGGTGGCTCCAGATCTCGTCCGACGCCAGACGGTGCCACCGGCTGACCTCGCCCGCGCCGAGGAGGAAGTAAATCGCCGTCAGGGCCGATCGCCCGCCGCGCCCGTCGGCCGTCGCAACGCAGGCCGCGGACCGGAACACCTCGCGGTACGCGCCGCCCTCCGGGTGCGGTTCCAGCCTCAGGCGGCGTCGAATCTCGGCGGCGCGATCCATCGTTGTCGCCCCCTTCCGTTCCGTCTCGGCGCCCGCCGCCCCGCGCTCAGCCGCCGGCGGGCGAACGGTCGAGCCGCGAGCCGGTCACGCGCGCCGGAATCCCCACCGCAATGGCGTAGGGGGGCACGTCTTGCGTGACGAGCGCATGCGCGCCAACGATCGCGTGTTCGCCGACCTTCACGCCGTCGAGGACGGTCGCCTTCGCGCCGATCCACGCGCCGTCGCCGACCTCCGCTCCGCCGCGGGTGGTGTAGGGCTGGTCAAGGATGGGGATGTCCGTGCGCGCCGTCTCATGGCCTGCGCCGACGATGTAGACGTAGGCGGCCAGGAGGGCTTTTCGTCCGATCCGGGTGCGGCCGTAGGATCCGATCCGGCAGAAGGCGCCGATGTTGCAGCCCTCCGCCAGCTCGATCGTGCCGTCGGTGGTGGTCACCACGCTGTGCAAGCCGACGAAGACCCGGTCCCCGATCCGGATCCCGTCGCCGGCCTGTCCCCTGGCGTCGAGCACCACTCCGTCGCTGAGGATGACGTCGTCGCCAAGCGAGATACGCTTCGCATGGCGCAGGATCAGGCGCCGCCCGAAGACCACGTGCCGTCCGCAGCTCCGAAAGAGGCGCGGATAGAATTTCGCCCGCAGCCAGTAGCCGAGCGCGCCGGGCCAATCCCCGAACAGGCCGGTCACCAGCTCGTACCACAGGAAGGCGCCCGCGCCGACGTCGCCGACGACCATCCGCCAGTACTTCGCCCACGCGCCCCGCCGCGGGTCTTGCAAGGCATCCTGCGCGCCGCGTCGGCCGCCACGCGGGTCCGCGTCCGACGCCTCGGGCGCCGCTCGGTGGAGGGGATCGCTCATGCCTCCAGGTGCGTCCGTTCGAGCATTCGTTCCAACCGGCGGCGAAGGTCGGCCTCCGCCCGGTCGGACAGGTCCAGGATCTGTCGCAGGCCGAGCGTCAGGTGGGGCAGATAGGTTTGGATGTACTCCCGTTTGCGCTGCGCCTCGGCCTCGCGACGACGCCGGCGGAGGAACACCGCCAGGCGCCGACCGCATTCCTGTAGCGCGAACGTCGCCTCGCGCAGGATTTCGGGGTAGGCGGCCACCGCGTCCTTGCTTTCGCTGGTGAACGGCACCCAGACGCTGGCGATGTGCAACAGCAGCACAACCGGCCCCACCGGCAACGCGCCCTTCGGCTGCGCCAGGCCGTACGTCTTCCAGTTGACGCCCAGCACGGCTTTCGTCAGCGCGCACGCGCCGGCCTGGTAGAGCAGCGGCACGCGGTTGGCGAACCGCAACACCCTCACCGGCTCGTCGGCGGCCTCCGCGCCTTCGCCGGGCCGCCAGCACGCCAGGCCGGCCTCGATCAGAAACGGATTGCCCCGGTACACGGCCGGCTCGCGGCTAACCGCCGTGTAGAACTCTGCGGTCACCTCCTTCCGCAAGCCGGCGAGCAGCGCCGACTCGCCGATCGGCGACAGGCAGTCCATCGGCGGTCGCATTAGCCGGGTGGACCCGATGGCGCGGTACAGCGTCTCGGCCTCGCGATGAGCGATCCGCGAGGGCCGGGCCGCCGGATCGAGCCCCGCGCGCCGGCAGATGTCGAGCGCGGTCCGGTCGCTGACGCGCGAAAACTCCGTGGCCGGCGCCGACCGCAGCGTCCGGGCCGTCGTGTCCTTCAGAATCTGTATCCACATCCCTAGCTCGACGCCGTGGGGATGGGGGAGGATCTCGGCCGGCGGCCGCGGCAGTTCCTGCAAGGCGCGGCGAAAGGTCTGCCAGGCGGCGTCCATCGGCTCCGCGCCCCCTTCACCTCCTCCGGCCGTTGTAACCTCCGTCGACGTGGAGGCCGACGCGGCGGGTTCCCCGTTGTCGCCGGGCTCCTTGCCGTGCTCCTTCGGCATCAGCAGGACGCGGTAATGAAGCTGCAGCTGCGGATTGGCGACCGCGCACTGCCGCAGGAACTCGTCCACCGACAGGCGCCCGCGGACGTAGGCGGCCTCCAGCTCGATGGCCACGCGCGTGCCATGGCCGGCCGGGACCGCTTGGCCGGGGCGGTCTGGATCAGAAAATGAGGGCCGCCAGTCGCATTCCTCGTCCTTCAGGATCACCGGGCGGTTGGCCCGCGTGTCGATCTGGACCTCGATCGCATGGGCGGTCCGCCCCCGCGCCGTCCGCGACCTGATCTCCGTGGACCGGCCGGTCGTCAACTGGCCGTACATGCCCGCGGCGCTGATGCCGATGCCCTGCTGCCCGCGGGACATCCGCAGCCGGTGAAACTTCGATCCGTACAGGAGCTTCGCGAAGATTTTTGGAATCTGCGCCCGCACGATGCCCGGGCCGTTGTCGGTGACCTCGACGCGGAACCGTTGGGCGGCCACCTGCCGGATCTCGACGGCAATCTCCGGCAGTACCCCCGCCTCCTCACAGGCGTCGAGCGAGTTGTCCACCGCCTCCTTGACCGCGGTCAGCAGCGCCCGCCGAGGGCTGTCGAAGCCGAGCAGATGCCGGTTCTTGAGAAAAAACTCGGAGACCGAGATCTCCCGCTGCTGTTGAGCCATGCTCTCGGCCGTCGCGGCCGCGGCGCCCTTCGCCAGCTTTCCCATGCGCGCCCTACTCCCCCGTCCACCGGATTGCGCGCCAGACGCCGGCCGGGTCGCCCGACGGCGTGAC
Source organism: uncultured bacterium (assembly GCA_937139365.1). GTDB lineage: Bacteria > Verrucomicrobiota > Kiritimatiellia > PWTM01 > PWTM01 > CAACVY01. The sequence continues at coordinate 54,093 of CAKZPT010000014.1, forward strand.
GAGGCCCAGCCGCGCCCAGCTCGCCCATTCCGGCGCGAAGGCGCCGTCGTCGGCCGGCACGACCGAGCGCATCCGGTCGGGCATCCGGCGCCACGATTCGAGGCGCCGCGCCTCTGGGCCGAGCAGGACCGCCAGCGGCGCTCCGTCGGGAAAGGCGTCCAGCGCCGCCCGCGCGATCGCCGGATGCGATCCCCACGCCGCCGCGACGCCCGCCGCGCCGAGGACCGCCGCCAGCGCCCGCCGCAGCCCGCTCATTGCACCGCGCAGTCGAGCGTGAACTCGACCGGAACATTTACCGCCGCGCTCAGCGGGCAGTACTTCTCCGCCAGCCGGACGGCCTCGCGCAGGTTGTCTGCGTCCGGCTGTGTGGCGACGCGCACGGTGATCCGCACCTCGATCTTCGTGAACCGCAGACCCGAAGGCCCCTTCTCCATCGTGCCCACCGCGCGGCTGGTCCAACTTTTCAGCCCGATGTTTCGGCGCTGAACGAAGTAGAGGGTCGTCAGCAGGATGCAGGCCTCCACGCCGCCCACGAGCATCTCCTCCGGCGTCCAGCGGCCGGCCTCGCCGCCGAACTGCGGCGGTGACGAAACGTCCAGCGCCAGGCCGCCCTCCGTGCGGGTCACGAGCCGCTCGCCGCCCTGCCATTCGGTCGCGGTGATAAACGTGTGCATGGGTCGCTCCGGGGTTGCGGGCCACGATATCCCATTTTTTCGGGCGCGAAAAGGCGGCCGCGTTGCCTCAGCCGAGGAGAGGGCGTAGCAGGTCGAACAGCTCCGCGGCGGCGTCGCGGCGTTCGAACCGTTCGAGCCGCCGGCGCTGGGCGTCCTGCACGCCTCGGCGCAGCGCCGGATCCCGGGCCAGCCGGCCAATGGTCTCCGCGATCAGGTCCCACCGCTTCTGGCGGAACAGCACGCCGGCGCCGTCGAGCGTCTCCGGCACCGCGCCGGCCGCGTAGGCGACAACCGGCACGCCGTGCGCCATCGCCTCGACCAGCGGCACGCAGAATCCCTCGTGCTCGCTCATGCACACGAACGCCGTGGCCGCGGCATACGCCGCCGAGAGGGCCCGCTGCGGCAGCGGCCCGGCGAAGACCACATCCCGCAACCGCCACTCGCGCGCGCGGGCCTGCAGCAGCCCGAGGTATCGTTCGGTCCCGGCGAACGACCCGACATGGATCAGCCGCGCTGCCGGCTCGACCCAGCGCTGGACGTAGTGCAGCACGGCCAGCAGGTCCTCGATCCGCTTGTTCGGCGCCCCGCGGCCGACGAAGAGCAGGTTCGTCCGCCCGTCCGCCCACTCGCGCAGCCGCGTCGGATCCGGCGCGGCGCGGATCTGCGAAAAGTCGAGGGCCAGCGGATAGATCTTCACGTCCCGGTGTCCCATCGCGGCCAGCTCGCCGGCGTTGAAGGCGCTGTCGGCCAGCGTGACCTGCGCGGTTCCCGCCAGCTGCCGCGCCTGCTGGAGGCCCAGCGCCAGGAGCCGCGCCGTTGCCTCGTTCAGCCCTTCGAACCACTCCGGCGGCGTGACGTTGTGGTAGAGGATCGCCCGGCGGGTCCGCAGCCGCCAAAAGATCTCGTTGACCACGGATCCGATGGACAGGTGCAGCAGGACGGCGTCCTCCGGGCCGAGCTCGGCCTCCGCACGGGCGACGTCGCGCACCTCGCGGCGCAGCTCGGGCAGGACGCGGGCCGGCTCGCAGTAGATGTCGGACGCCAGACCCCGGTCGCGCGCGAAGCGCCGCAACAGCAGCGCTTCGTTGCTGATCGCGTCGCCGTGGTTGAAGCCGGCGACGAACTGATGCAGCGACCGCGCGGTCAAGGCCGCCGCCCCGCCCGGCCGCGCGCGCCGGCCCGCGGCGGCCGGCATGTGCGAATCGTGGTCTGGATGACGTCCGTGCTCATGGCGGCCGGTCCGCCCCAAGCTGTACCGCAGCCCGCTTCCGGGGGCAACCTTCGGCGCGTCGCGTGGGGCGCGACCCCGTCGGGGCGGCGAGGTTCCCCGCTCAGTGGCGGAACAGGATCGACCGGACCTCGACCCCTTCGATCGCCTCGAGGTCGCGCCGCAGCGCCGCGGCTTCGCGCGGCGTCCCGGCGACGTCGAGGACGATCAGACCGCTGGGCGAGCCGCCTTCGCCGTGGACGTCGTGGAGCCCGAGCCGCACGCGGATCCGGTCGCCGTGGCGGGTGAGGACCGTCTGCACACGCCCCGCCTGCCGCGTCCGCTCGGTCACATGCACGGCAAGGATCACGTGGTCCCCGCGCCGCCGCATCGTCCGTGGGCTGTTCGTCATGGCCGCACCTCCGTCTCGCCGTCCGTCCTCCTCAGGCGCCGTACACCTTTTCGAAGGGCCACATCAGGACGCCGCCGTCCAAAACGCGGACGTCCGCGTAGCCGGCATGGCGCAACAGGATGGAGGCCTCGTAGGCCCGCAGCGAATTGCGGCAGCAGAGCAGCAGCGCACCGTCGCGCGGCAGCTCGCGTAGCCGGCCGCGCAGCGATCCGAGCGGGATGCACCGGGAACCCGGGATGCGCATCTCCTCGTACTCGCGTGGCGTGCTGACGTCGACGAGGACGGCGTCCGGCCGCTCCGCCAGCCACCGGCGCGCCTCGAGCGGAGAAAGGCCGGGCATGTGGCCGTCGAGCTTGTTGCGCGCGACGTTGCAGGCGGTGATCAAGTTGTCCAGCGCCGGCGAGTACGGCGGCGCGTAGCCGAGGTCCAGGTGCGCGATGCGGTCCACGGTCATGCCGGCCGCGATCGCGGTGGCGGCCACGTCGAGGCGCTTGTCGCCGCGGCCGGGGCCGAGCGTCTGGATCCCCAGCAGCCGCCGCGTCGGGCGCTCGACGACGAGCTTGAGCATCAGCAAGCTGGCCCCCGGCAGGAAATGCTCGCGGTCGGGCGCGGCGCAATGCGCGCAGACAACGTCGCGGCCGGCCGCCCGCGCATCGCGCTCGCTGAGCCCCGTGCGGCCCACGCAGTAGTCGAACACCTCGCAGACCACCGTGCCCAGGATCCCCTCGAAGCGGTCGTCGCCCCCGCAGATGTGCACCGCGGCGACCCGCCCCTGCTTGTTCGCCGTCGAGCCCAGCGGCACGTAGGTCGGTCGGCCGGTCAACAGGTCGAGGTTCTCGACGCAATCGCCGGCGGCGTAGATGTCCGGATCGCTGGTTTGCATGTGCTCGTTGACGCGGATGCCGCCGGTGACGCCGAGCTCAAGCCCGGCCGCCTGGGCCAGCGACGTCTCCGGCCGCACCCCCGCGGCCAGCACGACCAGGTCGGCGGGGATCCCACCGTGGTCCGTCTCGACGCACCGGACGACGTCCTCGCCTCGGAATCCGCGCACCTCGACGCCGGTGAGCACCCGCACCCCGTTGGCCTCGAGATGCTGCTGAAGCAGCAGCGCCATTTCCTCGTCGAGCATGCCGAGGATCTGCGGCATCCGTTCGACGATCGTGACGCGGCAGCCCCGTTCGGCCAGCGCCTTGGTCATCTCGACGGCGATCAGACCGCCGCCGACCATGACCACGTCCAACGCCCGTTGGCCGGCGACCGCCTGGCGGATGCCCTCCGCGTCGTGCACGCCGTGCAGGGTATAGATGCCCCGCAGCGAGCGGCCGGGCAGGTCCGGGACGACCGGACGCGCGCCGGTGGCCAGCACCAGCTTGTCGTAGGGCACCCACCGTTCCTCGCCGTTGGCCAGATCCCGGACGCGGACGCGCCGTCCCCTGCGATCGATCTCCTCCGCCTGCGTACAGCTAAGCACACAGACGTTGCGGACGTTTTGGAAGAAGATCGGGTCCCGGACCGCGCCCAGCGGAGTCGAGAGCAGCGCGCGGCGGTCCTTCACCGTGCCGGACACGTAGTACGGCAGGCCGCAGCCGGCGTAGGACATCAGCTCGCCGCGTTCGACGATCGTCACCTCGGCGTCGGGATCCAGCCGCATCACCTTCGAGGCCACCTTGGGCCCGGCGGCCACGCCGCCGACGATCACGACGCGGCGGCGAGCGCGCGGCGGCGCGGCGGACTCAGGGGCCACGGCGGCCGGCCAGTCCACCAGAAACTCCGCCCCGCCGAGGTCCGAGCCGGCGACCCGCACCCACCCGCCCGCTCCCTCCACCAGCGCACGCACGAAGGCCAGCCCCAGCCCGACCCCCGGCGTCCGCCCCTCCGCCGGCGCGGCCCCCCGGTGAAAGGGCTCGAAAATGCGCTCGCGTTCCTCCGGCGGAACGCCGGGACCCGAATCTCCGACCGCCATCCGGATGCGGTCGTCCTCCTCCCGCGCCACCAGCACCCGCACCTGCCCGTGGCGGGGCGTGTACTTCAGGGCGTTCTCGATCAGCGCCCGCAGGACTTCCACCAGCGTAGCTTCGCTCGCGCGCACGAAGGCGGGATCGGCGCGGATGTCGGCGGACAGGGCGATGTCACGGCGGCCAGCCTCGTCGAGCCACTGTTGATGCACCCGGCGCACCACGGCGACGGCGTCCGCCGCCTCCTCCGCCGCCGCGGCGGGCCGCCGTACGATCGCCAGAATGCGGCGGACGGTCTCCAGGGCCTCGGCCAGCCGACCGTCGGCCCGTTCGAGGAGGTCCCTCTGCCGGGGCGAGAGCGGACCGGCGAGGTCGCCCAGCAGCGTGCGCAGCACCGTCTCCGCCGCACCGATCGGCGACTTGAGCTGATGCGCGATCACCGCCGCGAAGCGAAGGGGATCGGACAGGGAATTGCCGGAGCCAGGCTGCGCGGGCTGCGTCATGGGCGTGCCCATCTTGGCGCGGCCGACAGCCCCGCGCAAGAGGGCCCGGCCGTTCCCCTTTTTCGCCTTACGGGCCGCGGCCGGCGCGCTACGGTCCAGCCGCGCCCACCGGCTCCGCGCCGCCCGCACGGGCGGCCAGGACGCGCCGGTACACCGACTCCGCCCGGTAGCTGGACCGAACCCACGGCCCGGCTTCGCAATGGCGAAACCCGCGGCGAAGCGCATCCGACCTCAACCCCACGAACTCCTCCGGCGTCCAGTACCGTTCCACCGGGGCGCGCTGACGCGTCGGCTGAAGGTACTGACCGATCATCAACACCTCCACGCCGGCGGCGAGAAGATCGTCCATCGTCCGGGCGACCTCCTCCGCCGTCTCGCCGAGTCCGACCATCATGGCGGACTTGATCACCGCCCGCGGCTCCAATCTCCGGTACGCCCGCAGCACGGCGAGGGAGCGGTCGTAGTCCGCCCCGCGCCGGACGGCTGGCGTCAGCCGCCGGACGGTCTCGATGTTGTGGCCGAACACCTCCGGCGCGACGGCGGCGAGCGTCTCGAGGGCGGACTCGGAGCCGCCGAAGTCCGAGGGCAGAACCTCTACCCCACACCCCGGCACGATGGCGCGGATGGTTTGCACCGTCCGGGCCATCTGCGACGCCCCGCCGTCGGCCAGATCGTCCCGGGTGACCATCGTGACGACGACAAAGCGAAGGCCCATCGCCGCCGCGGCCTCCGCCACGCGGCGAGGCTCGGCCGGGTCGGGCGCGGCCGGCCGGCCGCGCCGGATGCCGCAGAAGGTGCAGCCGCGGGTGCACAGGTCGCCCAGGATCAAAAAGGTCGCCGTCCCCTCGCGGCCCCAGCATTCGTGGCGGTTCGGGCAGCGCGCCTCCTCGCAGACCGTGTGCAGACGGGTAGCCGCAACCGTCCGGCGCACGGCGCTGTCGCCGTGCACCAGCGGTTTTCGGAGCCAAGACGGTTTGGGGGCGGGCGGCGTCATCAACGTTGATCCGACGGATCGGACCGATCCGTCGGATCAATCTAGGCCGGCTCGCCCGTCAGCGCAACTGCCGGCGCAACCGACGGCGCAACAACTTCGCGACCGCCGCCGCCAGGCCGACCAGCCCCAGCGTCGCCGGCTCCGGCACCACGGTCAGCGTCACGTCATCCTCGTAGCCGGTCAAGGTGCCGTAGTTAACCCGGAACACGTTGCCCCCCGCCGTGAACTCCGCGTTCTCCGCGAGCCCGCTGAAGGTCGAGCTGTCGATCGAGCCCCATCCGCTGATGATCGGGATCACCGCTCCCAACGTCAACGGGTTCGGCGCCGTTACCAACAGGGTCGCGTTGCCCAGCGTCAACGTTTGGGGAGCGCTCATCAGCAGCTGGTCGTACTGGCCGGCGAGCGTGCCGAGGATCTCCACGTCGAAGGACGAACCAGCTTGGAACGTGACATCGCCGCCGGTCACCGTGAGCGCGCCCGGGCTGACGCCGGGGGCCACCGTCGCGCCGGCGCCGACGATGAGGCCGCCGAGGAGCGTGCCATTGCCGCTCAGGGTCTGGCCCGAGGCCAGCGTCAGCGCCCTGTCCGTTCGGCCCGACACGCTCAGCGTCGCGCCGGCATCGATGCGGATGGTATTAGCTGCCGCGAACATGGCGTTGGTCAGCAGCTCCAGCGTCCCGTTCATGATCCGGGCCATGCCCGTGAACGTGTTGGTGTTGATCATCGACACCGTCGCGGGGCCGTCCTTCACGAACGAAATTGGCCCCGCGATCGTCGTCCGATTGGTCGCGGCCACGGTCTGGTGCACCGTGAACGTCGCGAGCGTGGAGCTGCGGTTGGTGACGAACGAGCGGTACAGGTTGGTGATGCCCGAGGTCAGGTTGCCGATCCGTTGGTCGAAGCCGTTGAGGTCGAGGGTGCCGGCGGTGTCGCCGGTCGTCGGATCGCCGATCGTCAGGTTCACGTTGGTCGGCAGCGCGTTCGCGAGGCCCAGGACCAACAGACCGCCCTGCCAGATGCGGGCATTCGTGAACACGTTCCCGCCGACGTTCAGGTAGTTGGTGCCGAGGTTGTTGTTGCCGCCAGAGAAGAAGAAAATGTCCGACGCGCTGGAGACGATCGGGACGTTCTCGATGAAGAACGACCCGTTCTGCGCGGAGAAGTTGATACCGTTCACCCCGTAAATGCCGTTCGTGACCCGGATCGTCGCGCTGTTCCAGACCGTCAAGCGCGTCAGCGCGCTGGACACGCTGATGGGCCCGCCGAGGACAACGACGCCTCCGGTGGCCTGCAGCGCGCCGTTGTAAGAGGTTGACGCGTCGCCGCCGTGGAACACGAGCGGGTTCGTGATCGAGAGCCCGCCGGCCAAGAAGATCTGCCCCCCGTTGGTCGACACGATCACCCCGCGGCCGAAGGCGTCCGAGTGCGTGGCGTAGATCCGGCTGTTGAGCGAATGGCCGCTGACGCCGGCCACGATGGTCCCTCCCGAGTAGTCGTTCGAGGTGCTCAACACCAGCCAGCCGGTCCCGGTCTTGACCAGCCGGCCGGAGCCGGTGATCTCGTTGGTGATGGCCAATGTTCGGTTGGCGTCCACGTGGATCGTGCCGCCGCCGGGCATCAGGGTCACTTTGCGGTCGCGCAGCGTCATCAGGCCGCTGCCGCTGACCTGCAGCGTGCCGCCATCGAACCGGAGACCGCCGCCGATCTCGCCCAGGGTCTCGTTGGTGATGTTCAACACCCCGGAGGTCAGGCGGGTGCCGCCGCCGTAACTGTTCCACGTGTTGTGCAACACGGTGGTGCCGCCGCCGACCACATGCAGCTCGCCGGCGCCGGCGACCGTGCTGTCCACGCGCAGCACCCGTCCGGACGCCGCGCCGAGCCCGCCGAAGGTCTCGACCACGATCAGCCGCTCAGCCAGGAGCCTCACGTTGTTCGACACGGCCAGCAGCGAGCCGCCGCGCAGGGCGATGTTGGTTTCGGTCGTGACGGACGGCACCGTGCCCAGCGCGGCGTCGTTCGTGATCGCCAGCGCGCCCGATTGGAGCACCGTCAGGCCGTGGTAGTTCGTCGCCGTCAGCAGCACGACCACGCTGTTCGGGTCGCCGCCGACGGGGCCGACATACAACAGGTTGGTGGTGTCGGCGACGATCGACCCTCCCGGCACGACCAGCGTCCCGCCGCCGCCGCCCAGCCGCACGCGGTCCGATCCCCACGCCACCGTCCCGCTGAACACCATGTTGCTCAGCGGCGCCGCGCCGAGGAAGGAGTTCGTCAGGTCCGGGCGGAACGAATCGTCGAAGCTGATGCTGCTGGCGCTGTTGGCGCCGAGCGCATAGGCCGGCGCCGCGCGGCCCATTTTGTCGTAGGCGGCGTCAATGAAGATCTGGTCCATTCCGTAGGTCGGGCCGATCGCCCCGCCGGCGTTGACCGTCAGCGAGGCCGCCGTGCCGAGGGCCGCGATGTTCGTCAGCAGCAGCGTTCCGCCGTTGACCGTCACCGGGCTGTTGAGAATTTGCCCATCCGCCACCACCTGCAGGGTTCCGCCCTCGACGATCGTGTCGCCGGTATGGGCGTTGGGCGACGCCAGCCCGAAGGTTGCGGCGCCCCGCTTCACGACGCTCACCGCGCCGGTGAACCGCCCGGCGAAGTTGTTGATGAACCCGCTGGTCGGGTTGTGGTAGGTGAAAATCGCCGGGTTCGTGCTCGTTACGTAGTGGTTCGTGACGAGCGCGGCGGTCTGGTTGGTGAACGTGATCGTGGCGACCGTGATGTTGTTCGAGTTCAGGTCGAGCCAGTTGGCCG
>CAKZPT010000015.1 GCA_937139365.1 uncultured bacterium
TGTGGTCTTATGCCAGCTCGGCCTGTTGGCCGCCGCCGGGACGACTGCCGGGTCGGTCTTTTCGATGCCGGTGGCCACGTTTCTGGTGCTTGCGGCCACGCTGGCGGCGCGGATGGCCGGGTACATTGCGGCGATGGCCTCGGTCGGTCCCCAACTGGCGGGGACGCCGGCGCCGCCGACGGGCCTGGGCGCGATCGTAGGACGGCTGTGGCAGGCATATTTCGTCGGCATGAGCTGGCTGACGGCGCCCTGGCGCGGGGAGGGCGTGTTCGAGCGGCTGGCGGTCGGCGAGTGGATCGGCTGGGGGGAGGTCGGCCGCGCGGCGTGGCTGAACCTGGGGGTGGGGGCCGGAGCAATGGCGGCGTTGGGGTGCCTGGCGCTGCGGCGGCGGGAGTTCGGGGCGGTGACGGAATGACGGCGCGCTGGTTCGGTGGGGCGTGGCTGGCGTTGTCGGCGGCGGCGTTTTGGACGGCGGGCCACCTGCACGACGGGCTGATCGGCCGCCGCCGCGCGGCGGGCCTGCATCCCGGCGATCCGGTGGAGGCCGTGCCGCCGTTGGTGGCCTTCACCTCCGTGGCGCTTGGAGGTTTCCGCGGCCTTGCCGTTGACCTGCTCTGGTCTCGCGCCTCGGAGCTTCAGGACCAGGGACGCTACTTCGAGTTGGTTCAGTTGGCCGACTGGGTCACGAAGCTGCAGCCCCGGTTTGCATCGATCTGGGCGTTCCATGCGTGGAACCTGGCCTACAACGTCAGTGTGATGGTGTCCGATCCGGCCGAGCGATGGCGATGGGTGCGCCATGGGCTACGGCTCCTGCGCGACGAGGGATTGCGTTACAACCCCGGCAGCGCGCTGCTCCACCGGGAGCTGGCTTGGATGTTCCACCACAAGCTGGGGATGGACATGGACCAGGCCCATTGGCATTACAAGAAGGCTTGGGCGGAGGAGATGACGCGGGTGCTGGGCGGTGGGCGACCCGAGCCGGAGCTGGACGTCCTCGCGGCGATGCCTGTTTCGGAGGAGGATCTGACGCGCGACCCCGCCGTCGCAGCGCTCCTGAGCGAGGTTCGTGCGGCCGGCTTCGAACCTTGGGATCGGCGGTTCGCCGCCGCGGCGTTGCCGGCGGCCCTTCGTGGCCGCTGGGAGGACACGGAGGAGGGGCGCAAGCTCGAGGCCTTCCGCCGGGCGCGGCGGTTGCGGGAGGAATACCGGCTAGATCCGCGGGCGATGCTGGACCTCGAGCGGCGGCTCGGCGCGCGGTTCGACTGGCGGCTGCCGTACGCGCACGCGGTGTACTGGGCGTCGGCCGGCTTGCCGCATGCCCGTACGAGGTTCGAGGATATTTCGCTCCGACGCCAGATCTTCCAGTCCCTGATCTCCGCCTTCCTCCGCGGGCGGCTGGCGTGGGATCCCGCGCGAGACCTGTTCGTGATGTCGCCCGACCCGGACCTGCTGGCGGCGGCGCGCGGGGCGTTCGACGAGGCGCTGGCGCGGCACGCAGGCGATCCGACGGTCGAGCAGGCCCACCGGAATTTTCTGGTAGACGCGATCATGGTCTGCGCGCTGCGCCAGCGCCGGGAAATGGCCCGGGAGCTGTTCGAGGAGTATCGCCGCCGGTACGAGCCGGCCGCCGCCGCCGACCTCGAGGTGTTCGTGGCCCGCACATGGGCCGGCCGGGCCGGCGACCTCGATACGCCCGAGGCCATGGCGGCGGTGGAAGCGGCCTTTTATCAGGCGGCGTTCTGGAGGTTGCTGGGGGACGAGGCTTCGGCCGACGGTCACGAGGCCGTCGGTCGGCTGTGCTGGGAACGCTACATGGCCGGCCGCAGGGATCCCGATCTTCGGGTGCGCACGGGATTGCCGCCGGTCGAGGAAATCCGCCGTCGCGCGGAGGCCCGGGCGAGGGAGGACCTCGACCGCCGGCGCGGCAGCGGCGAGACGCCGGCGGGTGCCTTGCTTCGTTCGTGCATCGGCCGTAGTGTGTGCCTGCGAGAATCTCAATGGCCGTTGAACCACAATCCTCGACGAGGGCAACAGGGGCGGAGGAACGGGCGACAGCAGTCGTAATGCCGGAGAGGGACATGGCGAATGGGGGGCGATCCCCTCTGGTGGCTACGCGGTGCCGCTGCGGGGCCTGCCGTCTTAGCATCCACGTGGTGACCGCCTCCGCGCCGATGGTCTGTCCATTCTGCCAGTCGCGGCTGCAGCTCGAGACGACCTCGGCGCGGCCATGGACGCCCGAACCGGAAGGCGTGGTTGGCGCGGCCAGCGTGCACGAGAAATACCGGCCGCTGGCCCAAGGCTGGGTGACGCTGCTGGGCATCGTCGGCATCATGCTGCTGGCCACCGCGATCGTCGTCAAGCTGAAGAACCTCGAATACTTTTACTATCAGCCGTGGGTCAACCTCTACAGCCTGACCGTCGGCGCGTTCATCCTCTCGCGGTTCATCATCGCGGCCCTCTACGTGGCGCCGCCCGACGTGGGTTTTCAACCGACCGCCGCGGTGGTGATCGTTGGGCGCAACGAGGGGGATTCGATCGCAAAAACAATCGGCCGCATCTACGCGGAGGGGTACCCTCACGATCGGCTCGAGGTGATCGTCGTCAACGACGGCTCCACGGACAACACGCTCGATGAAATGCTCAACGCACAGGGCCGCCATCCGAACCTCATCGTGGTGGACTTTGAGGAAAACAAGGGCAAGCGGCACGGGATGGCCATCGGCGCGCTGTTGGCCCGCGGGGAGTTCCTGATCTACGTGGATTCCCACAGCTTCGTGCTGCCCGGCTCGATTCACAAGGTGTTGCAGGGGCTGGCCGACCCCACGGTGGCGGCCGTCCCAGGGCACACCGACGTGGAGAACGTCCACGTCAACGCCCTGACGAAGATGCAGGACGTCCGCTACTTCGTGTCCTACCGTGTGATGAAGGCGGCCGAGAGCGTGTTTGGGGCGGTGAGCTGCTGCCCCGGCTGTTTTTCGGCCTACCGGAAGGCCTGAGAGCTCAATGTGCTTGATCGATGGCTCCACTAACGGTTCCTGGGGCATCACTGTACGTACGGGGACGATCGGAGCCTGACGAACTTCCTGCTGAAGAATTATCGGATTCTGTACGACCACGAGGCGTTGGCGACCACGATCGTGCCCGAGGGGTGGTCGAAATACATCCGCCAGCAGGCTCGGTGGAAGCGCTCGTGGATCCGCGAGATGCTATTTGCCGGCCGGTGGATGTGGAGAAAGCACCCGCTGGCCGCGGTGTCGTGGTACGCGATGACCCTGTTGCCGCTGATCGCCCCCCTGGTGATGATTCATGCCCTGGTCATCGGGCCGATGGTCTATCACCGGCGGGCTGGCTTCTACGTGGTGGGCGTGTTGCTCGTGACGTTGTTGTGGTCCTTCTACTACCTTGAGAAGACGGGCCGGCCGCATTGGTGGGCGGGGTTTCTGTTCACGATCACGTACGTCCTGTTTTTCAGTTGGCAGGGCTACTATTCCCTCGCGACCGTTCACAAGACGCATTGGGGGACCCGATGAACGCGTCTGCTAACCCTCCGCCTCCGCCCCCGCCGAATCGCCCTCTCCGCCTCCTCTCGGAGGTTCGCTCTACGACCGTCGCCCGACGCCTCCGGTCAAGGTCGTCTTCACGACGTCGTGGCTTCATTTTCTGGCCGTGCTGTGCCTGCTGCTGGCCTGGTGGTTCCCGGTTAAAATACTACTCAGCTACGTTTTTGGCCGAAAGCGCGCACCGTCGGCGCGCGCGACTCGACCGCCTTTGTCGCGATCGGCTACGAGGGCCTGTCGACCAAGGAGAACGAGGTTTCGCCCGAGCTCTTCCGGGAGCACTTGCAGGCCCTTCGCACGGCCGGCTATTCGCCGATCACCCTAAAGGACGTCGAGGCCCTCTACCGCGATGGGAAGCCGTTGCCGCGGAAGGCGGTGCTGCTCACGTTCGACCACTCCCGGAAGACGTCGTACTGCGCAACACATTCGCCCCTCCGCCGGATGGGATGGAACGCGGTGATGTTTCTGCGGACCCGGCCGATAGTCGAGCGGGATCCGGCGGCGTTGCTGTGGCCGTACGTGCGGTCCATGCTGCGGTCGGGCGTGTGGGAGGTCGGCGTCCAGAGCCACGACGGATTCCGCCGGATCGAGGCCGGGGCGCGGGGGGGCGGGAACTTCATGACGACCCCCATGTGGTTGGCCGAGGACAAGCGTTTCGAGACCCTGGAAGAATTCGACGATCGGCTGGCCCGGGATCACGACGAATGCCTCGGGAGATCGCCCGGGGCGTCGGTGTGCAGCCGGCGGCCTATGCGTTTCCCTTCGGCGATTTCGGCCAGTACCAGCATCGCGCGATCATGACTCGCCCGATCAACTTGGGCCTGGTGGAGCAGCGGTATCGCCTGGCCTTCTTGCTCGGGAACCTCGCCCTGAACACCCGCGAAGGGGACCCGCGGCGGCTGAACCGCCTGTTGGTCCGCCCCGGCTGGAGTGGCCTGGATTTGGTGGACCGTCTCGAACGCGCCTGGCCGGCCGAGGCGCCGATCCTCGAAAAGGACGGCCGGCCGGTCGCCTCGGCGTGGATCGTCGACTGGGGGCACCTGGAGCAGGATCGCGGCGGATCCCTGGTGATGCACGCGGCGACCAACGCGACCGGCGCCAAGATGTGGCTGGCCGGCAGCGACATCAGCCGCGATTTTTACTTCCGCCTGGGCTTCCAGATCGAGCACGGCCAGCTCGGCATTTTTCTCCGCGCCAGCCCGGACGGCGAGTCCTACGTTTACCTCGGCCTCGATCCTGCCGGTGAGGTCTGGCTCCGCCAGTTGACGGAGGGGCGGGAGCGCCTCCCCATCAGCGAGGAGGCGGACGACACCGGCATCTGGCTTCGGCAGAAGTTCGTAGGTGCCGAGCGGTTCACGCTGGCATCGTCGCGCGTGCCCATCCGTTCAGGGGGCACGCACACGCTGGAGGTGTATTTGCGCGACCGCCTGTTGGTGGCCCGGCTCGACGGCCGCGAGGTCTTCCAAAGCCGGGGCATGCTGCGGGGAGCCGTCCGCCCGGGCATGGTGGGGCTGAGCGTCTGGTCTCCTCACCAGGGGCAAGCCCGCGTCCGCCTGCTGGGCGTCGAAGTTCGTGAACAGACGCCCAGGGCCGCCGTGTTCATCGCCGGCCAGCCGCACGAACCCCATACCTTTCACTGGGTCTTTGCGAACGCCTTCCAGTTCACGGACCTCTGCCCGATCTGGCGCGATGATCGGATGGCCCGGCCGGACTTTTGGTCGGCTCCGCCCGAAGACATCCAGACCTATCGTCTCCTCGCCCGGGTGAATCACCTGCGTCTGGAACCCCAGTTGATCATGGATAGCGACCGCACTCTACAAAGACATCCGCCCGCCGCGGTCGCGGAGAAGGCGGCCCGGTACAAGTTCGACGGCGTGCTGGTGAACTTCTCCCCGCTTCGTGACGTCTCCCTGCCGACCCTGGCGACGTGGGTTCGTCAATGCGCCGCCGCGCTCTCCACCAACGGGCTCCGGCTTCTCGTCCAGCTGCCTCGCGCCCTCGAGACCCGGGCCCAGGTGTCGTCGCTGCTGTCCGTGGTGCCCGGCGCGCGGGTGGTCGTGGACGCCCGCTCGCCGCAGGCGACGGGCGAGGTCGGCCGGCTGCCCGGCATCGTGCGGATCGAAACGGCGCCGGAGCCGTCCAAGGACGAGGAGATTCCCCTCTTCTTCACGATCCCTCCCAGCAAGGAAGGGATGGTCGTCGAAACCCCTGCGGCCAAGGGGTCGCGTCTGCAACAAGAGGGACTGACGGCGTTTCTCGAGGGCGGGTACGATCGCGCGATCGAACTCTGGAGCGAGTGGGAGGAGATCGAGCCAGACAATCCGAAGATCCATATGCTGATCGGCGACGCCTTCGCCCGCAAGGGCGACCTGCGCCGCGCGGTCGAACGCTACAACCGCAGCCTCGACCTCGACCCCGGCCAGATCACGCTGGCGATCCGGCGCGCCGGCGTCCTCACCCTGCTCGGAGAGTCGGCAGCCGCGATGGAGTCCCTGAACCTGTACGCGCGCCTGTTTCCGGGCAACCCGGACATCCTGCTGGCGCAGGCGCGTTGGCTCAACGACCACCAGCGACCGGACGAGGCCGCCGAGGCGGCCCGCAAGCTGCTCGCCGTTCGGCCCGGCCACGTCGAGGCCCTCGCCATGCTGATCCGGCTGACCCGATCCCCGGAGGAGTACCAGCGCCGGATGGCCGAACTCGAGGAAGTTGCCCTGCGGCCGGAGAGCCACCTTTCTTTCGCACAGGCTGCATGGAAAAACGAACTGACCGCCCTGCCCGGCGCCGGCGGATTGCTGGCCGCGCTCCGCCGGATCGCGTCCGTGGCCAAGGATCCCGTGATCGTGGAGTTGTGCGGCCGGGTGCTGCCCAACCCCCAGCCGGCCGTCGAGACCTTCCGCGGTGGTCAGATCTCCGCGCGCTGGTGGGTCGACGGCGGCGTTTTGTCCCCCCTGTCGGCCGGCGGGGCGCGGCTGCAGACCACCGAGGCGCACTCGGAAACCTCGATGCGTTTGCTGGGCAGCCTTCACTATCACGACGGACTCGTTGAGGCGGAGGTCTCGGGCGTGGAGGGCAGCCTATGGCTGTTTGCCCGGCGCACCCTCGAACACCTCGTTCGGTTCGGCATCAGCGAAAACATGCTCCACCTTCAGGTGTGGAACCGGGGGCGGCTTGTGCAGGAGAGTAAACGCGAGTGGTCCCCTCCCGTGGGACGATTCCGCCTCCGGCTCGAAACCAGTGGCCAAGGCGCCATGGGGTTTGTCAACGGCGAGCCGGCCTTCAACGCCCGCCTGAATATCCCGCGGGACCTCGGTCCGGGATGGCTGGGAATCGCCGTCCACGACGTGCGAAAAGGGCGGGCGGCCGTGGAGCTGCGCCGCCTCGTCGGCGGTTCCACCGCCCCGCGCCTGGCCGTCCTGCCGCCGGCCGCCGGCGCCGACGAGGCGGACGCCCAATTGGCGGCCATCCAGCGTGACGCGATCAGCCTAACGGCCATCTGCCCCACCTGGTACACGATTGAGGCCGACGGCCGCTGGATCGCCGCGGCCGGTCTCGATCCCAAGGTATTCGGCATGTTTTGCAAATACCACCGGCTATGGCTCCTCCCCTTCGTCGAGTGCCGCTCCTACGCCGCCGTGCTCGCCGCCGATCTGGAGCAACGCGCGAGGGAGACCGGTGCCGCCGGGTTCGTGCTGGCCTTCAAAACCTGGCCCGGCGACAGGGCCGTCGCCGACCTGGCCGAACGTCTTCGCGGGCTGAACCTCAACGTT
Source organism: uncultured bacterium (assembly GCA_937139365.1). Classification (GTDB taxonomy): domain Bacteria; phylum Verrucomicrobiota; class Kiritimatiellia; order PWTM01; family PWTM01; genus CAACVY01. The sequence continues at coordinate 7,325 of CAKZPT010000015.1, forward strand.
TTCGTGCTGGCGTTCGACGCGGACGCCCGGAGCGCACGGTTGCATGCGGTCGCCGGCTTGTCGGCGACGAGCGCGGCGCCGTCGGCGGAGCTGAAGGTCGTCCGGCGCTCCGCCTTTCAGCCCGAGGAGTTTCAGGGTTTTGACGGATGGCTGATCGGCTATTGATGGCCGATTCACGGGTCCGACCACGCGCTGGTGCACACCCATGGGCGATGGTGGCCGTTCTCGGAATGGTTGCCGTCCGCTGCGCCGCCGACACCGGCCGACCGCCGGCCGAAGGCAGACCGAACATCCTGCTGGCGATCGCCGACGACCAGTCGCCCCCGCACACCTCCTTCGCCGGCTGCCGCGCGGTGCGAACGCCTGCGTTCGATCGGGTGGCTGGGGAAGGCGTCTACTTCCAAAACGCCTTCGCGGCGTCGCCCGGTTGCAGCCCCTCGCGCGCTTCCCTGCTGACCGGCCGCCAGCACTGGCAGCTCGAGCAGGCGGGCACGCACTCCAGCTCATTCCCGCAGGCATATCCGGTCGTTCCGGATCTCCTCGAGGGCGCCGGCTACTGGGTCGGCATGACGGGGAAGGGATGGACGCCCGGCAACTGGCGCGTGGACGGACGCCTGCGCAATCCGGCCGGGCCCGAGTTCAACCGACGGACTTTTAACCCGCCGCGACCGGGGATCAGCCGGGTGGACTACGCCGCCAACTTTCCTCTAGCTGCACCCGCCCAGTCGTCCGTTCTTCTTCTGGTACGGCGGCCATGAGCCTCACCGCCTCTACGCGCCCCGTTCGGGAATCGCGGCCGGCAAGCGGCTGGCCGATGTCGAGGTGCCGCCGTTTCTGCCCGATCTTCCGGCCGTCCGCAGCGACCTGCTCGACTACTGCCTCGAAATCGAATGGTTCGACGAGCACCTCGGTCGCATGCTCCGCCGCCTCGAGGAATTCGGGGAGCTAGACCGCACCTTCGTCGTTGTGATGGCCGACAACGGGATGCCCTTCCCGCGAGCCAAGGCCAACGTGTACGAATATGGCATTCACGTGCCCCTGGCCATCCGTTGGGGCGCGCGGGTGGCGGTCGGGCGACGCGTCGATGACTTGGTGGGATTCGCGGACCTGGGCAGGACCCTGCTCGACGCGGCCGGCGTGGCCTTCCCGGACGGCGCTCCGCCGCCGGCCGGCCGAAGCTTTCTTGACCTGCTGGTAACATCGCGAGGCGAGGCCGTCTCCGCCCGTCGCGACGCGGTGTTCGCAGGCCGGAAGCGGCACTCGTCGGCGCGCCACGGGAATCTCGGCTATTCCCAGCGGGCGCTCCGAACGCCGGATCATCTCTACATCCGAAATTTCCGCCCCGCGCGCTGGCCGGCCGGAGATCCGGTGGCCCTGGACGGGAACGGCAGGCCCGCCGGTCCGCACTCCGGTTACATTGATGAGAGGCCGACGCTGTCCATTTTGGTCGCCTCCTCCGGCGAGGAGCACATCCGGCGCTTTCTTGACCTCGCCGTCGCCCGCCGGCCGGCGGAGGAGCTCTACGACGTCCGCCGGGCCCCAGGATGCCTAGAGAATCTGGCGGGACAGCCCGAATGCGCGGAGGCATTGCGGCGTCTGGCCGCCCGGCTGGAGAGCGTTCTTCGCGAGACGCGTGATCCCCGCCTTTCCGATGGCGGCGATATTTGGGAAACGTATCCCCGCTATGGGCCGATGCGATCCTTCCCGCCGCCGGTGGATGGGGAATGACCCCGGCCGTTCGGGGGCGAAGACAACCCCCCTCATCGGGTGACGAGCATCCGCACCCCGAAGGGCTCCAGCGTCACGTCGATGTCGCCGCCGGTCTGCTTTCCCTCGAGTTCCACCGTGCGATCGGTGCGGTGCAGAGTCCATCGCCCGCTTACCGTGACCGCAGCTTGCCGGAGTTGGTCGGTCGTGTTGACGATAACCGTCCCGATGGACCCGTCGGCCAGCATGAAGCTGCCGGCGGTGACGACCGGCAGCTTCACGGTGGCCGAGCGCTCTGGCTTCATGCTCGTGGACCTCACTTCACGTTCGGCGCATCGGATGCGGGGCGGCGGTCGCGATTCGCCCAACAGCAGGTATTCCGGAAAGTGAGCGTACGGCCGGCAGAACGAGAAAAAAGCGCGGGCTACTACCCTCCGCCACGGATCCCGGTCCGGCTCCAGCGGCACGTCCTGCATGAACGGACCGGGGATCAGGCCGCGCGTGAGATTGTTGGCCAGCACGTGGCAGCGGAGTTCCGCCGACGGACGGCGCCCCCGCGCGCCCCCGGTGTGCCGCGGTTGACCTCCCCGAATTGCCGGCTCCAGTACGCGGCCATCCACGGTATTGCCAGCTCGCTACAGTTATCCATCAGCAGGCCCAGCTCGGGCCGGATGGGCCCGCGCCGACGATCCACGGCCCCTCTGGGGCCTCGCCTGGAGCTCGGCGACGGACCTCGCCCAGGCCCTGCATGACGTCCCCGATATTGTCCCACGGCTGCGGGTGTATCTGATCGGGTCGTGGAACACCCGGAACGATCCCGCGGCCCGCGATTACATCGCCCGGCATCATCCAGGGCTCTGGTGGATTGAGGCCGACTCCACCTTCCGCGGCATGTACATCGGCGGGCGGCAGGACGGCAACCTCGGCAACCGCGCCTACGTCGAGCGCTATGTCCGTTCCGCAGGCGCGTTGGGCCGGCTTTTCTGGGAGAAAAAACCAGACCCCAAAATGGGGGATACTCCGTCGGTTCTATTTCTGCTCTCCGGTCCCGTGGACGAGCCGGAGGCCGAACACTGGGGCGGCTCGTTTGTCCGGCCGGACCCCTCGCGTCCCCGCTGGACCGACCGGCCGGAGCCCGAACATGCGGAGGGCCACCACGCCGGTGCCAAAACGGTGAATCGATGGCGGGAGCAATGGCTTCGCGACTGGCAGGCCTGCCTGGAACACCTCCAAGACCGCACCTCATCGCTTCGCCCGTGATTGGGGTCTGCGGGCGACCTGCAGCGCGTGCGGCCAATTCGTTGGCCGGCGCGCGCCGCAACGGGCCCAGTTATTTCGGGGGCGAGGGCGGCTGGACCGCCTCCGGCCAGCCGGTCGACCAGGGTTGAACCGCGCCACCCCGCCAAAGGAACCATTCAAAGCGATCCGGCGTTCCACCCGTTGCGGGGAAATACAGCTCTTCTGCATTGCGCCAAGCCGGCAACGTCAGCGACGAGCGGCCGCGCCGCGGGGAGATTGGCCGAACGGACTGGCCGTCCAGATCAAGCACGGCCACCGCATCCGAACCACTTTCCACGATGGCGATGTGCCGCCCATCTGGCGAGGGGACGATGGCCCGTAGGTCGTCCGGAAGCCCGTCCACATCCAGCACCCGCACCTCGGATCGGAGGCCCTGGGCCTCGGCCGGCCGGACGACCATCAGCCGCGGCGGAGGCGGGGCATCGGCGGCGTCGTGCGGAAAACGGGACGGCGCGGCGGGGAGTACGATCTGATCGTTTCCGAGGGCGCGGACGAGGGGGCGGAAAGGACATACCACCGCCATCAGCGTCTGCGTGGACACCGCCCGCCATTCGGGGCCGTCGACTGCGATACGCGCCACCTGAAGATGGGCCAGGTTGGGAGCGTTGTCGCGCCAGACGGGCATCACCGGGACCGCGCATGCGAGTCGTTCCCCGTCGCCCATCCAGTCGAACCCGCCGGGCACCGTTTCGGCGATCTCGAGCGTGCCGGTGGGTCCCGTTACTGCCCACACCGACAGGCGCGGTCCGGCGCGGATGGCCAGCCAAGGGCGGCGCGGCGAGGGGCGGACTTCCACGTCCGATGCCGAGACGGTCATCAGCCGCCGCACCGAAGACGTCTCCGCGGCCGTGATCCGCAGGGCGCCGACCTCCCACACCGTGGCCGTGATGGGCGTGTCGAGATCGGACTCGGGCAGCAGCGTCCGCAGTTCTCGCCAGTCGTCGGGGCGGGTGTCGCGGACGCAGAGTGCCAACGGCGCGAGGAGGTCACCGCGATCAAACCGGACACCGAACCGCTCGCCGACGAGCGCGGCTATCCGTTGGGGATCGCCTCCTGCGGCGTCTCGCAAGCCCCGCAGCAGCGGGAGCACGGCCGGCGCCACCCCCTCGACGGCGCGGCGTTCGTTCGGAGGTGCCACGGCGGCGTATTCGGCCCATGAAGTAACCGCGAGTTGTCGGACCACGATCAACGCCTCGCCGTCGGCCGCCCACGCGGCCTGCACCACCTCGTTGGTGAAGGGGCCGCTCAGCGCGCCGGCCGGGTCGGCGAGGTACAGCTCGCCGCTGCTCCACAGCGCGGCCGTCCGCCCGTCGGGCGACCAGGCCATGCGTTCGCGGACCTCGCATCCCGCCAGCGCCAGCGCACTGGCGACCGCAAGCCAACGAGTTGAGGGGGTCACTGGGAAGCCCTCGTTTCGTTCGGGATCACTTCAAACGCCCGCCGGCCCGGGTCATAGGCGACCGAATAGCGGATCCATCCGGCGGGCCGGGCGGAGCAAGGCGGAGCGGCGGGTCGGTTGAACCACTGGGCCGCGAACGGGATGGCCGCTGCCAGCAGCATAGCCGTCACCGCGACCACCGCCCGACATGCGCCGGCACGCGCTCGGCGGGCCGCGGGGGAAAATGGATGGGCGAGGACGGCGAGCTTGACAGCCCGCGTGGCCTCGCGCCAGCGCTCGGCCTCGGCCTGCGCGGCCGGGTCGAGGCGCAGGTACGTCTCCAGCAGCGCCCCTACGGCCGGCGGCAGGGCGCCGAGTTCCCGATCGATCAGGAGTTCTTCCAGATGTTCGCGGGTCATGATGGATTCTCCTTCGGCTGGCGATGCGGCTCGGTCTCCCATGCGGCCCGCAGCGCGCGCAGCGCATAGTGGAGGCGCGAGCGGACCGTGCCGATGGGAACGCCGGTCGCCTTGGCGATTTCCGCGTAATCCAGACCATGCGTAAACCGGAGGTTCAGCGCCTCTCGGTGGGCCGGCGACAACGCGAGCAGTACGTCCCGCAGGGCGGCGAGGTCAGGCGTCGAGATGCCGGAACCCGCCGAAGCGGGGCCCAGGAGGACATCCACCGAAGCTCCGTTGGCAACCCGCACTCGGCGTCGCCACGCCTCCGCGCTGACGCGCCGCGCGATGCCGAACAGATATCCCCGAAGGGTGCGGACACGCCGCAGCGAGCCTGCCGAACGGATCAGCCGGGCAAAGGTCTCGTGCAGCGAATCCTCCACGCAGGCGGATTCCTGATGGCGTCGGCGGAAGTACCGCAACAACTCCTCCCGGCACGACCGGTAAAGGTCGCCGATCGCCGCGATCGGATCGCCGCCCGCCATCATCGCATGCTCACCTGAGGGCGGGGCCGGCCGCCCGTCGAAACCCCATCGGCTGCGGCAGTTGCGATTCCTGGCGGCCGGCGAGTGCGCGGGCGAGGGCGTCGGGGCTTGCGTCGGCCCCGCCCACACGCTCCGCCGCCACGGCGGTGTCACTCTCGATTTTCGTTGCTTCACGTCGCGGGCCGCCGGCACGCGCTGCGCGTTCACTCTATTCGTCGGCCGCTGCGGTGAAAAGGTTCATTCGGGGCGGCGAAGGGGGGCCGGCAGTGGCACAGGAGGGCAGTGTGGGCTGGGCAGGGAGGGCGGGAGGACGGGATGACCACCCATTGCATGCCACACTCCGGACTTGTCCCCTCAACTTGACGCCGCTCTCGTAACACAAAGATGTAACGCGAGTACAATATTGTCACTTCGTATGATGTGCCTGTCCCTAGGTGGAAATTTTGTCATGGGTTTGCGATCATGATGATACGCGAGCCACATTATTGTCGCGAAAAATGGAATGCTTCATGCTTCTAGCCAATGGAATGGAATAAGGCATGAATGTTGGCGTGACGGACCAGGTGGAGTCCGAGGATGGCCAGCCCCGCGAGGCGTGCGGCCTCTTCGGCGTATACGGCGTGGCGGACGCGGCGGCGGTGATTCAGCGCGGGCTGTTCGCGCTGCAGCATCGCGGACAGGAGGGGGCGGGCATCGTGGTGTCCGACGGACGGCACGTCTCATCCGTGAAGGGCGTCGGCCTGCTCCACGAGGTGATGGCGAAGCCCGAGCGCCGGGCGTTGAAAGGGCGGCTGGGCATCGGCCATGTCCGGTATTCCACGACCGGAGCGTCGCGGCCGCAGAACGTGCAGCCGCTGGTGGTGGAATGCGCGGACGGCCTCTGGGCGGTGGCCCACAACGGCAACCTGACGAACGCGAAGGCGCTGCGGTCGGCCTACCAGGAGGCCGGCGCGATTTTCCAGACGGGGACGGACAGCGAAATTCTGGTCCACCTGCTGGCCGACCCCCTCTACCGTTTGCGGCCCCGTCGGGTGGAGCGGGCGCTCGCCGAGCTGCAAGGGGCGTTCTCGTATCTGTTGATGACGCCGGCCCAAGTGATGGCGGCGCGGGATCCGCACGGATTCCGCCCCCTCTCCATCGGGCGGCTGGGGGAGGGGGTGGTGTTCGCCAGCGAAACGTGCGCGCTGGACCAGGTTGGCGCGGAGCACGTCCGTGACGTGCTGCCGGGGGAGCTGGTCACGGTGGACGAGGCGGGCATCCGCAGCAGCACCTTTGGAGAGCCGGTGGGGGGTGGTGGCTTGGGCCAGTGCATCTTCGAGATGATCTACTTCGCCCGCCCCGACAGCCAAGTTTTTGGCGAGAACGTCCACGACGTTCGCGTACGGCTCGGCCGCCGTCTGGCTCGCGAGGCCCCTGTCCAGGCCGACGTCGTCGTGCCGATCCCCGACAGCGGCATGAGCGCCGCCCTCGGGTTTTCCCAGGAGAGCGGTGTTCCGCTGGACTACGGCTACATCCGCAACCACTACGTCGGACGCACGTTCATCATGCCCGAGCCGCAGGACCGGGCGCACACGGTGGACCTGAAGCTCTCGCTGGTCGCCGGCGTGGTGCGGGGACGCCGCGTCGTGGTGGTGGACGACTCGATCGTGCGCGGCAACACGGCGCGCCGGCGCGTCCGCGCCCTGCGCGAGGCCGGGGCCCGGGAGGTTCACTTGCGCGTCTCCTGCCCCCCCATCCGTCATCCGTGCTTCTTCGGCATCGATTTTCCGTCCACGGACGAGCTGGTGGCGGCCGGCCGGGAGGTCGCCGAGGTCGCACGGGTGCTCGAGGCGGATTCGCTGGCGTATCTGTCGTTGGAAGGCCTGCTGGCCACCGTCAGCCAGCCGGACCACTTCTGCGCCGGATGTTTCACGGGCAACTACCCGCTCGATCCCGGCGCGGGCCATCACAAACTCTCGTTGGAGCGGCCCGGCTGGACCGACGGCTGCCCCTAAAGGATACTGTCCCGCCTCGCTGTATGAGATCATCGCTCGCATCCTCATCGCTTCCGCTCACCGGCCGGCCCCCCCGTCAAGGGCTGTACGATCCCCTCCACGAGCACGACGCCTGCGGCATCGGGCTGGTCGCCGACCTGCGTAACCCGCCCAGCCACCGCGTCGTGGAGGACGGGCTGCGCATCCTCGTCAACCTGACCCACCGCGGCGCGACCGGCGCCGACGCCCGCACCGGCGACGGCGCGGGTATTCTGGTGCAGATCCCCGACGCGCTGCTTCGCGCCCGCGCCGCCGTCCGGGGCCGTTCGCTGCCCGATCCGGGCGACTACGCCGCGGGCCTCGTCTTCCTGCCGCCGGACGTGGACCAGCGGCAGACGTGCATGGACGCCATCGAGCGGATCACCGCCGCCGAAGGGCTCGAGTTCATCGGGTGGCGCACCGTGCCCGTCGATCCCGACGTGCTCGGCGACACGGCCCGGCGCAGCATGCCGGCCATCCGCCAGATGTTCATCGGACGCGGCGCGGTGGATGCCGGGGCGGCCTTCGAGCGCCGCCTGTATGTGCTGCGCAAGACGATCGAACGCTGGGTGCGAGAGTCCGGCCTGCCGCAGGCGGCCTTCTTCCACATCCCGTCGCTCTCCTCGCGGACCCTGGTCTACAAGGGCCTGCTGCTGGCGGACCAGATCACCCGGTTCTTCGGCGACCTCGCCGACGAGACGATGGTCTCCTCGTTCGCGATCGTTCACCAGCGATACAGCACCAACACGTTCCCCACCTGGGACCTGGCGCATCCGTTCCGGTACCTGTGCCACAACGGCGAGATCAACACGCTGCGCGGCAACGTCAACTGGATGAACACCCGCGAACGGCTCTTTGAGTCGGCGGCCTTCGGGCCGGACCTCGATCGGCTGCGGCCGGTCCTGACCCCAGGCGCCAGCGACTCGGCGATCCTCGACAATGCCGTCGAGATGTTGGTCCAGGCGGGCCGCCCCATCCATCACGCGATCCTGATGCTGGTCCCCGAGGCGTGGGAGAACCGCGTCGACATGGACCCCGACCTGCAGGCCTTTTACGAGTTTCACGCCTGCAAGATGGAGCCCTGGGACGGTCCGGCGGCCCTTGCGTTCACGGACGGCCGCTATCTCGGCGCGATGCTCGACCGGAACGGGCTGCGGCCCTCCCGATATACCATCACGCGGGACGGCCGCGTCGTCCTCGCCTCGGAGACCGGCGTGCTGAACGTCGAGCCGGAGAACATCGAGTACCGCGGCCGCCTGGAGCCCGGGCGTATGCTGCTGCTCGATCTCCAGGAGCGGCGCGTCGTCGACGACGAGGAGATCAAATCCACCCTCGCGTCCCGCCGCCCTTGGCGCGCCTGGATCTCGGCGCGCCTCCGGCGGCAGGACGATCTGCCCGCGAGGGACGCCTCGTCGACGGCGCCGCTGCCCGACCACCGCTACCTCGAGCGCCTGCGCATGTTCGGTTACACACGGGAGGACGTGAACATCCTCTTGCTGCCGATGGTCCGGGACGCCGAGGAGCCGGTCGGCTCCATGGGCACCCACACTCCACTGGCCGTGCTCTCCGAGCGGCCCCGCCTCCTCTACGACTACTTCCAGCAGCTCTTCGCGCAGGTCACCAACCCGCCGCTCGACGCGATCCGGGAAGAGCTGGTCACCTCGATGACCGTCTACCTCGGCCCCGAGGGCAACCTTCTCGGCGAGTCCGAGTCCGACTGCGCCCGGCTGCGGCTCGACCGGCCGATTCTCCTTGACGACGAATTCGAGCGCCTTCGGGTCAATCCCGAGTTCCCCTGCACGACGCTCGATGCGGTCTTCCCGGCCGCCGGCGGCCCGACGGCACTCGAGCCCGCGCTTCGGCAGCTCCGCGAGGCCGCCGAGGCCGCCGTGGCCGCCGGGGCGAAGATCCTCATCCTCTCCGACGCGGCCGCCGACGGCGGCCGCGTGCCCATCCCGATGCTGTTGGCCGTCTCCGCCGTCCACCACCACCTGATCCGCCGCGGCCTGCGCACGCGCGCAGGGCTGCTGGTGGACAGCGACGAACCCCGCGAAGTGCATCACTTCGCCGCCTTGTTCGGCTACGGTGCGGGTGCCATCCACCCCCGGCTGGCCCTCGAGATCGCCCGGCGCCTTCACCGCGACGGCTGTGCGGAGACGGCCTCCGAGGCCGAGGCAATGGCGCGCTTCCGCAAGGCCGCGATGAAGGGCGTGCTGAAGGTGATGTCCAAGATGGGCATCTCCACGCTGCGCAGCTACTGCGGCGCCCAGATCTTCGAGGCCGTCGGCCTCCGGTCGGATCTGGTGGACGAATACTTCGCCGGCACGCCGAGCCGCGTCCAGGGCATCGGCTTGGAGGAGGTCGCCCGCGAGGCGCTGATGCGGCACGAGCAGGCCCACCCCCGGCGCGCGATCCCGGCGCGCGCCGACCTGGAGGCGGGCGGACAGTACCAGTGGCGGCGCAACGGCGAGCGGCACCTGCTGGATCCGCTGTCCATCGCCCGTCTTCAGCAGGCCGTCCGCCAGAACGACCCGCGCGCCTACGCCCAGTTTTCCGAGCTGGTCTCCGCCCGCGCCCGCAAACTCTGCACCCTCCGCGCGTTGCTCGAGTTCAAGACCGACGGCCTGGGCGTGCCACTGGAGGAGGTCGAGCCGTGGCCAAGCATCGTCCGCCGCTTCAAGACGGGTGCGATGTCCTACGGCTCGATCAGCCGGGAGGCCCACGAGACCCTGGCGCTGGCGATGAACTCGATCGGCGCGCGAAGCAACAGCGGAGAGGGCGGCGAGGACCCCGAGCGGTACCGCCCCGATCCCCACGGGCAATGGCGCCGGAGCGCCATCAAGCAGATCGCCTCCGGCCGCTTCGGCGTGACGATCAACTACCTCGTCAACGCCGTCGAGCTTCAGATCAAGATCGCCCAGGGCGCCAAGCCGGGCGAGGGCGGCCAGTTGCCGGGCTTCAAGGTCTACCCCTGGATCGCCAAGACCCGCCACTCCACCCCCTACGTCACGCTGATCTCTCCGCCGCCGCACCACGACATCTACTCGATCGAGGACCTGGCGCAGCTCATCTACGACTTGCGCTGCGCCAACCCGGATGCCCGCGTCGACGTCAAGCTGGTGGCCTGCGCCGGCGTCGGCACCGTCGCGGCCGGCGTGGCCAAGGGCGGCGCCGACCTCATCCTGATCAGCGGCTACGACGGCGGCACCGGCGCCTCGCCGCTCTCCTCGATCAAGCACGCCGGGCTTCCCTGGGAGATCGGCCTGGCGGAGACCCAGCAGACCCTCGTTCTGAACAACCTGCGTTCGCGCGTGCGGTTGGAGACCGACGGTAAGCTGCTCACCGGACGCGACGTCGCCATCGCCGCGCTGCTGGGCGCGGAGGAGTTCGGCTTCTCCATGGGCCCGCTCGTGAGCCTCGGCTGCATCGTGATGCGCGTGTGCCACCTCAACACCTGCCCCGTCGGCATCGCGACCCAGGACCCCGACCTTCGCGCCCGCTTTCAAGGCCGGCCGGAGCACGTGGTCAACTACTTCCGGATGGTCGCCGAGGAGTTGCGCCGCATCATGGCCGGCCTCGGCTTCCGCACCGTGGACGAAATGATCGGCCGCGTCGACAAGCTCGACGCCCGCGACGCCGGCGAACACTGGAAGGCCCGCGGGCTGAACCTCTTGCCGCTGCTGGTCCGACCCCGGGTGCCGCCGCACGTCGCCACGCGGTTTCGCGGCCGGGTGGATTTGGGCGAGTCCCGGTCTCTCGACCGCGAGCTCATCGAGCGCTGCCGCCCCGCGCTCGACGAGGGGCGGCGGA
>CAKZPT010000016.1 GCA_937139365.1 uncultured bacterium
GAGCGGATCAATCTCGGGCTGGCCGCGACCGCCTTCACCGCCGACGGCGACCTCGACCGCAACATTGCCTCGATTGACCGGCTGGAACTTCGAGGCCGCCGGCCTCGTCTTCGGTCCCGTCGTGGGCGCCGAATACCGGCACTTGTCCGTCGATGGCTACGAGGAGAACTCGGTTTGGGGCGCCGTGCGATACGACGACCAGACGATCGAGTCCCTCATCACCCGCGTCGGCGCGCAGTTGTCGGCCCCGGTCCGCCTCGGCGGGCTCCGCGTGACGCCGCAGATCCGCGCGGCGTGGGAACACGAGTACATGGACGATGAGGAGGACGTCTCGGTCCGCCTGCTCCGCTCGCCGGTGACGATCATCGAGGGCGGACGTATGCGCGAAGGCGATCCTTTCACTGCCGCACTTCGCAGCGCTTCGCTGGAAAGCGACTACCTGAGCGCCGGCGCCGGCGTGCGCGTCGAGGTCGGCCGCGGCGTGTCGGTGTTGCTGGACTACGAGAGCCACTTCTTCCGCGGAGACAGCACGTTGCACATGGCCGCGGCGAAGGTGCTTGTGGACTTCTAACCATTGCGGCGGGGCCCGCCGGGTTGGCCCGGCGGGAAGGGCGAAGGGTCCCTGTCTGCCTCCGTGGGCGGTCAGCGCCGGCCGTCGCGAGCGGGTTTGCCCCGACGGAGGCTCTCCAAAGCCGTTTCCGCAGAGCGGGGAAAGGGCCGGCTCTTCGTCTCACGGCCCTTTGCGAAACCAGCGGGCCAATAGGTTGAGCACCAGCGTCGCCACCACGCTGATCAGCAGGCAGGTGGTGATCGGAAAGAAAAACGCCCCCCGTTCGCCCTCGATACGGATGTCACCCGGCAATCGTCCGAGGAACGGCAGACGCCCCGCCGCCAGCAGCACCACGCCGGCGACGGCCAGCAGACTGGCCGCGCCCAGCAGCAGCCACCCGAGTTCACGCATGCGCTGATCGTACCCGAACCGGCGCCTTCAGGAAATGAGGCCATATGCCGCCATGCCCTTCGCGCGGCATGGCGGTTTGGCTCTTCCGCGCGCTCCGCGAACGCGCACAATCCCGCCAACCCGGCCGCTGGGGCTTCAACACGCTGAGCCACGGTTCCGTGATCTTCCATGCCGCAGAGGTCCGGCCGCCTCTGGCGATGTTTTCGACTCCGTGACGCACAACCTCCACCCCCCCGGTCGCGAGGGCGGGGCCTCCGCTGGCGCGTGAGCCGCCATGGGGCCGACTCAGGGGCGTTTCGGTACACGCCCAATTCATACACCGTATAGCCACCCCAGTCGGTGTTGCGTTGCCGGTAGAGGAGCCGGACGTGCCGCGCGGAAACCGGTTCCAACCGCACCAAGTCGGTGTCGCCGAAGAAGTCGCTCTTCTTCGCGGTTGAATGCGCCGTCCGCCACGTCGCGCCATCCGCGGACACCTGGACGTCGAGTTTCTTTGCGTACGCTTTCCACCACGAAATCGTCACCGCGCCGACGGTCTGCTCGACGCCCAGGTCCACTGCCAGCCACCGGTCGCCCTGTTTCCCGCCGTTTTACGCGGTAAATAGATCGGCGTCGCCGGCCTTGGCGGCGTTGGCGGCGTCGGACGAGGCCGACCAGGTCCCGCCACGCGCGAGGTTGTCCAGCCCCGCGGCGATCCGGGCTGCGTTGGAGAGCGCCACCCGCCCGTTCCGGCAGGTCGCGCGGGCCAGAATCGTGATCAGGTCCGGCGCAGGGGCGGTCCAGACGGCGCGCCAGGACGCCTGCGTGGCGACGGCGAGAACGACCGCGCGCTTCAACTCCTCCGCGCGATCGTTCGGGTCCATCATCCACCAGTTTCTTCAAGGACTCTCGAGGGCGAGGAACTCGACGCGCGCGATGTCGGGCGTCCGCGCGCCGGCGTCGACCGACAATTCGACGCCCTTGGACAGGTGCTGTCCGTCCCGCGGTGCGTTGAGCCGCACGAAGGGTCGAGCCTCGGGGTTGAGCGGCGGCAGCTCGTCGAGCGTGATCAGGAAATCGTGCGTGTAGACCTCCCGGACGTACCGCGGATCGCCGGGCCACCACTGAAGAGTGTACAGCCAGCGCGGCCCTTTTTGTTTCATCAGCTTTGGATGAATCACCGTCGCGCCCTCGCAGAGGGCGAGCATCTTGCCGGGCGCCACCGCGCGTGTGATCTCCCACGCCTTCGGGTACGTGTCGGCCGCGGGGTCGCCATAGCCTTCGGACAGGTTCGGATAGATGTCGATGCCGGCCAGATCGCAGTAGGCGGCACCGGGATAGTAGCGGGCCCGGAACGCGATCTCGTCGGCCAGCGACCATTCCCGCCGGGTCTCGCGAAGCATCGTCCGGTAGCCACCGGCGCGGACGCCGGCGTTGAAGACCTAGAGCAGGTTGTGGAGCTTCCGCTGCCGGGTCAGGCAGTCGAACATCCTCCGCCAGGCGGCGGCCGTGTGCTCGGGCGTCTGCGTGTCGGTCCACCAGAACCAGCCGCCGTCGATCTCGTGAAACGGCCGCCACAGCACCGGCACGCGCGCCTCGGCGAGCCGCGCCAGGTAGTCGGCGTGACGGGCCAGGTCGGTCATGAACGCATCGTGGGCCGGCGTGCCCGGTCTTGTGACGTTGGCCATGTCGTAGGGACCGCTGGGCGGATGCCGGTTGTGCGGGCCG
>CAKZPT010000017.1 GCA_937139365.1 uncultured bacterium
CGGCGGGGAACCAGTCCGGCCAGCGCAGGTAGGGTTCGCCTGCACGCAGGGCGATCAGCGCCCGGATGAGGGCGCTGGCGTCCTCCGGCCCGCCGAGGCCGGACCAGTCGGTCCAGCCCTGCGGGGTGTCCTGGCAGTAGGCGTTGTTGTTGCCCTGCTGGCTGTTGCCCACCTCGTCGCCGGCCCAGAGCATCGGCGTGCCCTGGGCGAGCAGGGTGGTGGCGAGCAGGGCGCGGCGCAGGCGGCGCCGGGTCTCGAGCAGGCCAGGATCGTCGCTTGGGCCCTCCACGCCGAAATTGGCGCAGACCTCGTGGGCATGGCCGTCGCGGTTGTGCTCGCCATTGGCTTCGTTGTGGCGTTCGGCATAGGCCAGCACGTCGGCCAGCGGCCGGCCATCGTGGGCGGCGACGTAGTTCACGCTCGCCGTCGGCCGGCGCCTGATCGGGGACGCGGGCGGCCCATCGGCTTTCCGGGTCGAGCCGGCCGATGTCGAAGCGGTGCAGCTGCGCGAAGTCCAGGGCCCGGACCGGCGGACCCGGGGGGCGCAGCCGGCGCCCGTCCGGACCGCGGACCTTGGCCGGGTCGAGTTCCAGGTCGTGGCCCAACGGGAGCACGTCGTCGCGGCTCGCCACGAGATCGAGCGCGAGCGTGGAAACGCCTACCCGCGGCACCCGATCGACCGCGGCCGGGCTGTTCTCCGGCGCCAGCGCGCGGCCGGCGCGATGCGCCTGGAGGTCGAAGGCCGCAGCGCCGCCCGAGCCGAGCGCGGCCCGGTCGGCGAGCGGCGGCCCGGGCCGGAGCCCGGCGATCGCCGCCGCGGCCCGTCTCAATCCTGCCCTTGCTTTCTGGTAGACCCGACGAGCCGATCGAGCGGGGCCTGTGCAATGCCGGACGATTCCTCCATCTCGCTCCTCGAGGCCTTCCTCGCCTGCGGGATTCGCGAGCCGGCCGTGTTCGACGATCCGCGAGCCGCGGTCGAGCGGGTGTGCCTGCTCTACGAGGCCGCCGCCGGCCGGCTGCGGGAGGCGTGGTCGGAGATGGAAGCCGGTCCGATGTTTCTGCTCGAGGCCCCCCAGGGCAGGCCGGAAACGGCCGAGGACGAGCTCGACGTCGGCGATCCGCGCTGGAGCCGTGTGCTACTCCGGCGCGCGTCGGACGGCCGATGGCAACCCGGCGCCCTGCCGGGGCGATACGCGGTCAAGACGCCCGCTCTGACCGGCTTGTCGTCTTTGGAGCCGCCGCTGCCGGCTGCGCCTCCGGATCGCGCGGTCTGCCCGTGGCTGGCGAGGAGCCCGCCATGGGAACGCACCGACTACGACGCCCGCACGGCGGATGCCGGTACGTTTCGCGCAGCCTGGGAAGGTTTGAACGACTGGCTGCGGTCAGAGTCCCAGCGCCGGGGGGCGCCCGTGCTCTGCTCGTCGTCGTGGGCATGGCTGTATGCCGGGGCGGCCGACGCGGCCCTGGTCGAGGCGGACACCGCGGAGGAGCTGCTGACGCGGCCATGGCTGCCGTTGTTCCTCCACGCGCGGCTCAACGCGGCCCTGCGATCGATCGGCCCGCGTCTGTTGGCCGCCGGCGGCGATGACGAGGAGGCCCGGCGGCGTCTCGCGTTTTCGATCGCGCACGGCATGGCCCCGCGTTTGCCCCTGTTCGACGCCGCCGATGACCGCGCATGGCGGCTGGTTTTTCTGGCCGGTGCGCTCCATCGGCGCCAGGCGTTGGCCCCCCTGGAGCGCCTTTCGTTCGGATCGGGGACGGGGTGGCTATCCCCCTCCGATGCCCTGGCGACGGGGGCATGGCGGGCTTCGCGCATCTACCTGAGGTATTCCGGCGGCCTCGAGGTATGGGTCAACGGTGGGGCGGATGCCTGGCCGGTGACGGTCGGCGGCGAGACGATCGAGCTGCCGCCCGGCGGCTGGCACGCTGTCGGCCCCGATCTGCTGGCCGGTTCGATCCGGCACAACGGGCGGCGGCTGGAGCGCGTGCGATCGCCGGAGTACAGCTACCATGACGGGGCCGGCTGGGACGGCGTATCGGTCGGGATCGGCTGCGCGGGGGCAGTCCTCCTTCGCGACGAAGCGGCGCCCCGTGGACGCCGAATGCGCCTGACATTTCTTGGTCCGCCGGCGGCGGTGGCGCTGGCGGCGCCCGCGTGGCCGGCGGGTGCGCGTCTACGCGATGCGGTCGCATGGGACGCCGGCGGCGGCCGCCGGCCGCCGCCGGAGATCGTGCGGGATGGGGGGCGGCTCGTGGTCGTTCCGCCCGGCGGCGCCCGGCGGGTCGAATTGGAGTGGACGCGATGACGGCTTTCCCGCTACTTTCCCCGCGTGCGGCCGGTCGCGTCGGACCGACCGCCGCTGGCCCGCAGGGAAAGGACGGCGCATGACCACGGAACACGTCGCCCGGCAGATCGGCCGTTACCGTTGGGTGATCTGCCTGCTGCTCTTCGCCAACACCGCCAACAACTACCTCGACCGCCAGATGCTCGGCATCCTCGCCCCGAAGCTCGAGGAGCTGTACCACTGGCCTAAGGAGATCGGCTGGGCGCGCATCGTCATCGCCTTCCAGGTGGCCTACGCGATCGGCCTGCCGTTCTTCGGGCGTCTCGTGGACCGCTTCGGCACGCGCGCGACCTATGCGTGGGCAACGATTTTCTGGGGATTGGCCGCCTACGGCCACATGCTGTGCCGGCAGTGGTGGCAGTTCGGGATCATGCGCTTCTTCCTCGGCCTGGGCGAGGCCGTCAACTTCCCCGCCGCGATCAAGGCCGTGACCGAGTGGTTCCCGCGAAAGGAGCGGGCGCTGGCCACCGGGATCTTCAACTCCGGCGCCAACATCGGCGCGGTCATCACCCCCGCGTTGGTTCCCTGGTTGGCGGTGAACTACGGATGGCAGTGGGCGTTCGTCGTCGGCGGCTCGATCAACTTCATCTTCGTCGCGTTCTGGTGGCCGATGTACCGCAGGCCGCAGGACAAGAAGGGCCTCGATCCCGCGGAGCTGCGGCACATCCTCAGCGACGCCGACGAGCGCGAGGAAGCGAAGATCCCCTGGCGCCGCCTGATGGGCTTCCGCGAGGCCTGGGCATTCGTCATCGGCAAGTTCATGACCGATCCGATCTGGTGGTTCTATCTGTTCTGGTTGCCGAAATGGCTGAGCAAGGATTTCAACCTCGACCTGAAGAAGTTGGGGTGGCCGCTGATCCTGGTCTACACGTTCGTCACGATCGGGAGCGTCGGCGGGGGCTACATCTCCTCCGCGCTGCTCAAGGGCGGTCGCTCCGTCAACTTCGCGCGCAAAATGGCCTTCCTGATCTGCGCGTTGCTGGTGGTGCCGATCTCGATCGTCACGCGCATCCAAAACATGTGGCTGGCGGTGCTGCTGGTGGGCCTCGCGGCGGCGGCCCATCAGGGCTGGTCGGCCAACCTCTTCACGCTGGTCTCCGACTGCTTCCCGAAGAACGCCGTGGCGTCCGTCATCGGGCTCGGCGGCATGGCCGGCTCCATCGGTGCGATCCTGTTCTCGGAATTCGTCGGCCGCTGGCTGGAGCAGACGGGTCGGTACTGGCTGCTGTTCCTGATCGGGTCGACCGCCTATCTGTTGGCGCTGGCGATCATCCAGGCGCTTGTGCCGCGCATCCGCCAGGTGCGGCTGGACGCCGGCGGCCCGGCGATGGGGGCGCCCGCCGACGGTGACTGAACCATGGCCCTGTGGTGGCCACGACGCGGCGCGCCGGCCGCCGCGGTCTGCGTGGAGGTAGCGGACGCCGAGAACCGCCTCCTCCACGTCGAGGACGTGCCGAGACGGGAATCGAAATACTTGATCCGCGCCCTTCGCGCGTGAGGTCCGGTCGGTCCCCTGGCGTTCGTGCGCGGTCCCGAGGGCCGCTTCCTCACCTATGGTGGCCGCGGCTCGATGACCCTGGACTTCACGCCGTCTCAACTGTCCGAATTCAAGACGGTCATCCTTGGCGACCTCGACCACACCGCGCTCGGCGATGCACGCGCCGAAGCGCTGGCCGACTTCGTCCGCAAGGGCGGCAATCTCGTCGTGCTCGGCGACAGGAAGAGCTGGGCGACCGCGGCCTGGACACAGGGCCGCTGGCCCCGCCATTCCCGTCGAACGGCCGGGCCGGCCCGGCGTGATGGAAGGACAGTTCGAGGTCGGGATCACGCCCTAGGGCTGTCCCATCCCGTATTTGCCGGCCGCGCCGACGCATGGCCCTCCGTTCTCGGCGTGTTTCCCGGCGCGGTCGCCCGCGGAGGCGCCACCGTGCTGGCGACGGCAAAGACGCCGACGCAGCCGCTGCTGGCGGTCCAGCGTTATGGGCAGGGCAAGTCGCTGGCCATCCTGTCCGATTCGCTTTGGCGCTGGGCCCTGACGCCCGGAGAGGAAAACTTGCACCAGCGGTTCTGGAACCGCTTGCTCGACTGGCTCACCCCGCAACAGGAGGAACTGGCCCCCTTTGAGGTGGACTTGTTCGGTGCGGCGGCGAGCGTCCATATCGGCGAGTCGGTGAGGCTGACGGCCCGGATCGGCGGCGCCGAGACCGACGGAGCGAACGTCGTCTGTGAAATCCGCACACCCGACGGCCGTGTCCTCCCCTTTCGGATGATGCCCACGGCGGTCACCACGGCCGAGGGCCGGACCCTTCCCGGTTTCGAGATTCTCTTCGCGCCCGAGGCGCCTGGGCCCCACCGCGCCTGCGCGTCTGCCGAGGTCGCCGCTCGGAATCCCCGCCATTCGAATTTTTCGTGCGCGCGGTCAGTGCCGAGGGCGCGGGCCGGCCGGCGAACAACGACCTGTTGCGACGGCTGGCGGAGTCGTCCGGCGGACACTTCGTCGCGCCAGAGGAACTGGAGCCGCTCGTCGCGCGCCTCCGCGCGGACGGCCGGGAGGAGGTGCGCGTCCAGTGGAGCTCGTTGTGGAACCACTGGCCGGCGCTTGCGCTTCTGATGGCCTTGCCGGCGCTCGAATGGATGGCGCGGCGCCGGGCAAACATGGCCTGAACCGACGCTAGAGGATCGTCTTGCGGGTCAGTTGGCAGAGGGCCTTCCAGAGCTTCTCCCGCGTTTCCGCCTCCATCAGTTTTCTGCGGGCGGCATCTCCCTGGAGGGTCTTGGTCAGCCCCGCGAGCAGCCGGAGGTAAAACGCGCTAGCGGCGGAGGGGATCACGACGAAAAAGATGATCCGCGTCAGGCCCGCGCGGCCGCCCCCGTCGAACCGCACCCCCTTTGGGCTCACCGCCAAGGCGAGCGTCAGCCCACCGCCTTCGATCCCGCGGGCGTGCGGGAAGGCCAGGCCATGCTCGATCGCCGTGCTGGCCATCGCCTCGCGACGCAACGCGGCCTCCGCCAACCGCCGTCCGTCCGTCACGAAGCCCTGCGTCTCGAGCATGGAGCAGATCTCTAGTATCGTGCCGTCGCGGTCCGTCGCCTCTAGCGACGGGATCATCAGCTCCGGCGATGTGTACCGCGCGATCCCGACGCGGACGCCCGCCACGCCCGGTCGTTTCCCCGGCACCCGCCGTGGCGCCGAGGTGTCGAGGAAATACAACAACCGCGCGCACGTCGGACAGGTGTGCAACGCGGTCGCCGCGTGGATCGCATGGACCTGGCTAATCGGGATTGCCATCCCACACCCACCGCAGACGTTGTTCACCATCGGCACGATCGCGGGCGGACTGCGCTGCTGCAGGCGTTGGAACAGGCTGGCGGTCTCGGGCGGAACACCGACCAGCATCTCCCGAATCGCGCGTTCGAGTTCCCCGAGGTGCTCCCGGCCAGCCAGCATCTCCTGCTGGGCGCGAGCCTCGTACAGCTCCTGGAGTTGGATCAGGTCGTTGATTAGTTTCTTCATCGGATGATTGCGCCGGTCCCGGCGGACGCGCGGCAGCCGATCCGGTATCTCCACGCATCCGGCCGAGTATAGGCCGCTTCACCCCCCGTGCAAGCCCCGAAAGCTTCCCCCGAGCCGATTGCGCTGTTCTGGCGGGGCGGTGTTTTCGGGGCGCGGCGAGGGAGCTCAAAACCGTTTACCCCAGGCCAAGCGCCGGTTTCCTGGCAAACTCTTATGCCCGGGGCCGCAGACTGGCTCGGCGGCATGCGCAGTCCTGTTCGCGTGCCCCGCCCTTGGAACATCAGCCGGTTCCTCGTCCGGCTGGGCCAGCCGAAGTTTCAGGCGCTCCGGTG
>CAKZPT010000018.1 GCA_937139365.1 uncultured bacterium
AGAAGCCGGTGGAGGTGGATCCGGTCGGCTGCCGACGCGTCGTCGCGGCGGCCGATCGGCAACCGGTACGATTTCTACAGCGCGGACTACGAGCGCGGCGAGGACGTGACGGTGCACAGCATGAGCCACCAGATCAACGGCTGCTACAACCGGATCGGCGAGCACCTGACCGGCACCTCGGGTTCGGTTTGGCCCGGCGGCAAACCGACGGCGGCGGGGCGGACGCCGGCAAAGCGGGCGGGCGAGGTCAATCCCTACGTGCAGGAGCACGGCGACTTGATGGCCGCCGTCCACAACGGCACGCCGCTGAACGAGGCGCGCGCCCTGGCCGAGGCGACGCCGACGGCGATCATAGGCCGCATCTCGGCCTAGACGGGGCAGATCGTCCGCGGGTACGACCTGCGGCTGCAGCCCGCGGCCGAGGGCCTCGAAAGCGGGACGGCTCGGACGCCGCCGGAGGGCGCGGTCCCGCTGACCGGCGCCGCCGCCTAGGCACCGGCCCGACCGGCGGTCGTCCGGCGCCGCTCCGCGAGGGCATTGGCCAGGACGACGAGCGCGCCGAACGCGGTGTAGGCGGCCGTGAACGCCCACCCCGGCGCGTCGCAGTAGAGAAGCCGGCCGACCCAGTGTCCGAGGAACGTCGTCGCGTATGGCGGTTCGCCGGCGGCCACGCGCAACCAGTTCTCGAGGTGGGTGAGCGGGCACACCCGTCCCAGCCAGCCCTGCACCACAACCCAGGCGACCGCCGCCAGGTGGGCTGCGCGGAACCCACGCCGCAGGGTCCAGCGCGCGCCGCGGGCCAGTCCCCACGCCAGCGCGATCAGACCTCCGACGACGAAAAGCACGAACGCGAAGTGCAGGAGGAGGACGAGATCGGCCATGCGGCCTCAGGGCGGCGAGAGCGGCCGGATCCGGAGGTTCCGGTACGCGACGGGGCCGTGGTCGCCCTGCAGCATGAGCGGGCCGGTGGGGCGCTCGTCGTCGAACGCCGCAGCGCGGGTCGGGCCGGTGACCTCGGCCTCCTCGTGGATGACGACGCCGTTGTGGACGACCCGCACGAAGCACGCGTGGGCGATCTTGCGGCCGGCGGCGTCGAACCGGGGCGCGCGAAACACAATGTCGAAGGTCTGCCACTCGCCGGCCGGTTGGGACGCATTGACGCGCGGGGGGCGGCCCTCGAACCCGCGGCCGTCGGCCCAACGCTGGTAGATGCCGCCGCAGTCGGAGTGTTTGGGGTCGGTCACGCCGTGGCTGTCGAAGACCTGAATCTCGTAGCGGCCCATGAGATAGACGCCGGAGTTGGAGCGCTGCGGCAGCAGGAATTCCACGTGGACTTCCACGTCGCCGAATTCGGAACGCGTCAGGAGGTTGCGGGTCTTCCCCCGGGGGCCGTTCCAGATGACACCGCGCCCCGGTGCGGCCTCGAGGGTGGCGGGGTTGGTGGCGCAGACGCGCACCTCCCCGGCTTCCGCCCACGCGCCGACCGGTTCACGCCAGCCGGCCAGGCCCCCGCTCAGCAGATCCGTCCATCCCTCCGCAGCCGCAGCCAGCACCCGGAGCATCGCAGGCATCGTCGTCGTCTCCGTTCAGGCCGGCGTTTGGATCATACGTCGCAGGTGATCTCGGGACAAGACTACGGCCACAAGGTCCGGCCCTGCGGTGGGCGCGTGCAACGCAGGCCCGACCGGCAGGACTCCACCTTGTGTCGAGTCGCGGGCGGCCTACCGTCCTGACGGCAGCCAAACGGACATGTCGCCCGGCCCGCGATTGCACCAGGCGTAATAGGGGACTCGGCGCAGGCGAAACGGCTGTCCGCCGGATCGCGCTGGCCGGTAGAGCGCGTCCGGCCGGTCCACCGGCGGCAGCGCGCGCCTTGCACTCCAGCACCGTGACGCCCCCCAGCAGGCGGGGCTCATGGCGGACCGTCCAGTCGGCGTCCAGCGGCAGGACGACGTCGTTGATGCGGATGCCGGCCGGCAGGTCGGCCGACTCGAGGCAGTACACGACCGGCCCCCATGCCACCGCGACCAGGCTGCGGTTCTGTTCGACTTCAGTACGGCATTCGAGCACGCGGACATTCATGGGCAACTCGAGCGCGATCTTGTCGCCGGCCGCCTAGCGGCGGCGCACCACCGCGTAGGCGCCCGCCGCCGGCCCAGGTGGGGATGCGTAGGCGCACGGCGAACGGCTCCGAGGGGGCGGAGGCAACGCGCACCATCACGCGGCCGTTCCAGGGGTAGTCGGACCGCTGTTCGAGTCGCACGAGGCCAGCCGACAGGTCGAGGCGCGCCTCGGCGCCGCCGAACAGGTGGATCCAGACGCCGTCGTCGGACCGGCTCCACGCCCATTCGCCGAGTCCGGCGATCGTGCGGGCGAGGCTGGGCGGGCAGCAGAAGCACGGCCATGCATTCCAGCGTTCCGCGGACTCGTGGCTGTGCAACGGGAGGCCGGTCCGGCGTTCGAGGGGGTTGGCGTAAAAAAGCGCGTGCCGTCGAGGCTGATGCCCGCGAGCATCGCGTCGTAGGGCCCGAGCTCCATCACGTCGGCATGGCGGGCGTTGCCGGAGAGGGCGAGTAGGCGGCGGCTGAACATCGCGTGCGCGACGTTGGCGCAGGTTTCGTTGTAAGCGGTGCGTCGGGGCAGCTCGAAGGCGGCGCCGTAGGCCTCGTGCACGCGGTCGCCGCGGGTGGACAGGCCGTGGCGCCAGGCGCCGGTGCCGCCGGTGACGTACATCTTGCGCCCACTGATGTCGTTCCGGTCGAGAAAGTCGGCGCATTTGCGCGCCACGTCGAGCAAGGAGGTCTTGCCGGTGGCGCGGCAGTGGTCGGCGGCGGCGGTCAGGAGGTGACCCATGTTGTACAGCTCGTGGTAGGCGCGACGCCCCCACCGCGGCTTGTTGGGGTTGAATTGCGTCTGCGTGGAGAGGTGGCCGTCGGGGGCCTGCGTGCGCGCGATGCACCCGATCTATTCGTCCGTCTTTCGGTCCGGCGCGGGGTCGGGCCACAGCGCGTACACGCGGGCCATTGCCTCGATCCACTTATAGACGTCGCCGTCGCTCCGGTTGTTGCCGCGGTGGCGGGCGTCGGCTACGCCGACCAGCTCGAAATCGGACAGCTGCGCGCCGTTGGTGGGACAGCGCATCGCCGCTTCGAGCGCGTCGAGCCTGGCGGCGCGGACGAGTTCCAACCGGGCGCCCCAGAAACCGCCGGTCCAGCGCGCCGCCGCCAGCTCCGGCGGCTGCATTCGCGCGTGCGGACTGTCCCCACGCGCATCCGACCCGCAGACGATCCACGGCCCCAGCAGAAGAAAGCCCTGGCGGCGAAGCCAACGTCGCATGGCCGCATCCTCTCTGCGTCCGGCGACCCCGCCGGCGCGCGGCGTCGCAGCGTGGCTGGTCGCCGCGGCCGATGTGTGCGGGCAACCGACGCTAGACAAGCTCGCGGAAGACCGTGTCGCTGACCGCAAGGGCACCGGGGGCGAGGCGGAGCACGCGGCCGTCGATTTCGAGCAGGCCGCGCCCGACGAGCGCGTGGAGTTCGTCGCCGACAACGTCGAACGGATCCATGCCGGCGGCGCGGCGGAACTCGTCGCGGTCGAGGCCGTCGCAGAGGCGCAGCCAGAACACCAGGCGCTCGCGCGCGCGCCGTGCCGGCGGCAGGGACTCCTCAAACTCCGCCGGTTTCCAATCCTTGGACAGCGCGGCGGCCCATTCGTCCAAGGATTGGAAGTTGCCTCGGCGGGACCCGGCCCAATGGGAGTGGGCCGAGGGGCCGACGCCGAGGTACTCTCCGCCGGTCCAATAGAGGAGGTTATGGCGGCATTCGCGGCCGGGCCGGGCGAAGTTGCTGATCTCGTAGTGGCGGTACCCGGCGGCCGTCAGTCGCTCGCGGGCGCGCTCGTATTCGGCGACGGCGGCCTCGTCGGACCGTTCGGAGATCTCGCCGCGAGCGATCCGCCCGGCGAGCGGCGTGCCCGGCTCGACGCTCAACAGGTAGGTGGACAGGTGCTCCGGGGCCAACTCGAGGGCCCGGTCGAGATCGCGGTCCAACCGGTCGGGGGGCGAGGCAGGGATCGCCAGAAGGAGGTCGATCGAGAGGTTGTCCATGCCCTCGCCGCGGAGCCGGCGCATGGACTCGGCCACCGCGTCGGGGCCATGGACGCGGCCGAGGAGGTGCCGGGCGGCCGGGTCGAACGTCTGCGCGCCCAGCGAGACGCGGTTGACCCCGGCAGCGCGGAGGCGACGGACGGTCGCGGCGGACACGGTGTCCGGATTGGCCTCGACGGTCCATTCAACCGCGCGCGAGGCGTGGGGGCGAAGGAGTTCGAGGAGCCGGTCGAGCGCAGGGGGAGGCAGGGAGGTCGGCGTGCCTCCGCCGACGTAGATGGTGGCCGGCGAAAAATCGCTTGGAAGGCGTCCGAGTTCCAAGCCCAGCGCCGCCAGGTACCGTTCGACACGGGAGGGCGTCGGCGGCGCCTCGCGGGCGAAATCGCAATAGGTGCAGGCGCGGACGCAGAAGGGGACATGGATGTAGAGGCCGGGGCCGGCGGGCGGGGAAAGGGGCGGACTCACGACTCCTGTTCGATCGCCGCGCGCTGGACACCGAGTCCCTCCACGCCCGTTTCCAGTACGTCGCCAGGGCGCAGCAGCAGCGGCGGGTTGCGCGCCGAGCCGATGCCGGCGGGCGTGCCGGTGGCGACGATGTCGCCCGGTTCGAGCGTGATCGCGGCCGTGATGTGGACGAGGATCTCCGGAATTCGGTAGACCATGTCGGCCGTCGTGCCCTCCTGGAGCGATCGCCCGTTGAGCCGGGAGAACACCCGCCGGGCGTGCGGATCGGGAACCTCGTCGGCCGTGACGAGGAAGGGGCCGACGGGGCAGAATGTGTCGAAGCTCTTGCCGTAGAACCACTGCTGGCCGTCGCGCTGCGCGTCGCGGTCGGTGACGTCGTTGAGGACGCAATAGCCGGCGATGACTGACATGGCGTTGGCGGCGGAGAGCCGCCGGGCGGCGCGGCCGATGACGAGGGCCAGTTCGGCCTCGCCATCCACGCGCCGCGAGAACGGCGGCAGCCGTATGGGGTCGAAGGGGCCGTTCAGCGCGGTGACGGCCTTGGCGAAAATCACGGGCACCGTCGGTGGCGGCCCGCCGAATTCGCGGGTGTGTTCGGCGTAGTTCTTGCCGAGGCAGAGAATCTTGCCCGGCCGGGCGACGGGGCATCCGAGCCGGACGCCGTCGGCGGGTAGAACCTGTCGTCCGGGATCCGCGAGCAGGGCGGGCAGGCGGAGGAGGCCGCCGTGGGCGAAAAAATGGCGGTCGAAGTCGTGGATGTCGAAGGCCATCGCGGATACGTCGAGCAGGCCGGGGCGGCCGGGGCCGAGGGCGTCGGCGAGCCAGAGGCCGGGGCGTTCAAGGCCGGGGGGGCCGAATCGAACCAATTTCATGAGGACGCATCTCCGGGGCGTTCATGGGATGGACGGTGCGCGACCGGCGGACGTGGGCGGGAGCGGGCGCGGCCGAGTTCGCCCAGGTCGGCGCGCGAGAAGCCGGCGGCGGCGAGGACGCGGTCTACGGTCTGAAAGTGGCATTTGGCGACGTCCAGCAGGACGGCGGGGCCGGAGCGTCGGACGAGCTCGACGACGGCGGCCTCGACGGCGGCCGAGGCGCCCTTGAGGGGGACGAATCCAAAGCGTCGGCCGAGCCGGGCGAGGTCCTCGACAAACCTGGCGCGGGCGAGCACGGAGGCGGCGGCGACGGCCGGGTCGGACTCGGCGTGAGGCCGCTGTTCGAGTTCGATGCGGCGGCCCTTGCGCAGCAGGGTGCTGCGGAGCTGGCGGACGGGGCCGAACTGGTCGGAGAGGGCGCGGGGACAGTCGGGGACGGCCTCAAGGAGGTTTTCGATCGCCCGGGCATGCCCCCAAGCGAGAATGGAGTTGACGTTGCCCATCTCGGCGTAGAGGCGGTTGTAGGCGCGCGGACCGATCGCGACGACGGCGAACCGCCGGCCGAGTGCGCGACGGAGTTCGGCGGCCAGGCGGAGGGCGGCGGCGTCGCTCGAGATGCGTTTGCTGTCGCGGACGCCAAGGCGGTCGAACTGTGCGGCAAGGTTAGCGTCCACGTACGCGGCGGCGACGACGAGGGGGCCCAACAGGTCGCCTTTGCCGCTTTCGTCTACGCCGGCGTGGGGCTGCGCGCGGGCGGGATCCAGCACATTCTCGTAGCCGGCGGCGGCGCGGCCCAGAATCCGCGGCTCGAGCACAAAGGCGATCCAGTCGGCGGCCTCCGTTCCCTGGGCGACGCACTTGCCGCTCCGGTACAGGACAACGCGGCAGCCCGGCCGTTCTCCTGCGGCCACGGCGTGCGGGACCTCGACAGGGCGGTAGTTGCCCTCGTGCAGCTCGCGGGCCAGGGCCTCCTGCTGAGCCGGCGAGAGTTCGACGACAAACGACGTGGGCCGTGACGGCGTGGGGGTCATCGGATGCGGGAAGATACGGGAAGACCGTCGTCGGCGCAACGGGCGGCGGGCCCGGCGGACGCGGCCGAGCCGCCTGCACGCCGGGGAGGATAAACCGTTTTGGCCGCCTTGCGCGATCGGCCCACGCAGGCTAAATTTAGATGCAGCGAAAACTTGTCGATTGCGGATTGACATCCAATCGGCGATGTGGTGAAGTGTCGTGTGGCAATGGCTTCCAGGGATGGAGCCAGTTTTTGCTGACGAGCCGGACACAAGAGAAAGGACATGAAGCCATGGCGAGGACAAGGGTGACGGAATGGATGGCCGTCGCGGTTGCGGCGGCGAGTGCGATGGCGCTAGTGGCGGACGCCCAAACGCCCGCCGCCGAATCTCCGCAGGCCGGCGAGCAGGCGCAGCAGCCGAGGCTGATGACCCACGGGGGGCTGGCGCAGCTGCTGGTGCGGAAGTTGGGGCTGTACCGGTTCCTGCCCGCGAACCCGACGGACCTCGAATGCATGATGTGGCTGTCGCAAAACGGGGTTTTTCCCTCGCCGACCCTGACCCCGACCGAGCAGAACCCGACGCCAGGGTGGAGCTTGGATCCGGACAAAGAGGTCACGCTGGCGGAGTTCGCGGTGGCGCTGGTCCGGTCGTTGCGGCTAGAGGGAAATGTGCAGGGCGATCCGGCCGATCCCCAGAACTGGTTGAACGTCCTGAAGGAAGCCCAAGTTCCGACCGACACGATCGGCGCGGGCGTGGCGGCGGTTACGCCGCTGAGCGATGTGACGCCCGGCGCCTCTCCGTTCCAACTGACCCGCGATCCGCTGTACCGTCGGTACGTCGTCGAATCCGTTGCGGCCGGTGTTGTGGACACGCTTGTGTTCCCAGAGCGGCCGCGAGTTGTACCGCCGACGCCGCCGCCGCCGGCCGGGCCGCGGCCGCGCCCGGTGACGCCGACACGGCCGTGAGGGCGGCCAACCGAGCCACCTGAGTTCAGTGGGCGGGATACATCGAAGCACGTGTACGGGAAGGAATACATGATGAAGAGTACGACGAGGTGGGGCGTTGCAATGTGGGCCGCCGCGTGCGTGGCCGCGGGGGCGGGCGAGGGCGAGCGGCCGTTTCACGTTGAGAGCTTTCTGCGGCTCGGCTGGGACGACAACGTCACCTACGCGGAAGAGAACAAGGTGGACACGTTCTACATCCGCGAGGAGCTGGCGCTGACGTTTGACAAGACCTATGAGACCGGCTTCCTCGGGTTGCGGTATCGGCCGGCCATCGACTGGTACGAGAACTACGGGGACGATTCGAAGGAGGAGTGGACTCACGCGGTCGACGTCAACTGGATGCAGATGATGGGCCGGCGGCTGTCCCTGCAGGTGGCGGAGGCCTTCTTCCATTACGACCGGTCCGAGATCGTGGACAGCGACGGCGTGCTCCGCCAGCCGAACTACGGCTACATGTACAACACGGCGGCCGGCACGCTGACAGCGGTGCTGACGCCGAAGCTGCGGGTGAGCGGCTCGCTGCGCCACCAGTTGCTGCGCTACGTGGAGGACGAGATCGCCGACCGCGAAGACTACGACATTTGGTCTTATGGGGCGCAGATGGGGACCCAGGTAGGCAAGTCCACCACCCTCTTCGTGGACGGCTCGGTCGACGACATCAGCTACGAGGGCTCCGGCAAGACGCAGCGCGTCGAGCTGCCCGGTTATCGAGACTCGTTCGTTGAGGAGATCCCGAACCGCGACTCGATCACGTACAACATCGGCGCCGGGCTCGAGCGGGTCTTCAGTCCGAACCTGCTGGGCCGCCTGCGCGGCGGCTACACGTACAAGGATATGGACGCGGCGCTGCAGAGCGACGACGACTCTCCGTACGGCGAGGCGCAGGTGACGATCATCCCGGTCCCCACCACCCGGCTGACGCTCTCCGCGGCCTATTCGCTCTACCAATCCGGCCTCCAGACGTTCGCCAACCAGACCCGGACGACCCTCTCGGCGAACCTGGCGCACGACCTGACCCGCCGGATCACCGTGGCGATCTACGCGGCGTATTACCAGTCGGACTACGATACGAAGAACGCCGTGGATCTGGTCGCCGACGAGGCGTCGGTCGAGGACGGCAGCGAGACCTCCTCGTCGGTCGGTGCGCGGGTCAGCTATCGGGTGGATAACAACAACTGGATCGATCTGGGGTATTCGTTCAGCGACTTCAGCTCGGACTTCCGGGAACGCGTTGGCGCGCAACGCAACCGCGTGGACGTGGGGTGGAAGATCCGGCTGTGATCGCGGGGCCGGCGATCGGCTTGCCGTTGACATCGGCCTGAATCGAAACGGCGGGGGCTTCGGCTCCCGCCGTGCCGTGCCGGGATGACCCGGCGGACGGAGCAGGAGCGGACGGTATGGACGAACAGACCCCGACGGATTCCGGGCTGCATTTCTTCGACTACTGGCGGGTCGTCCGGTCCCGCAAGGAGGTGGTGCTGGCCGTCCTGCTGCTGGCGGTCGTCACCGCGGTCGTCTACACGTTCTCGCTCGACCCCGAGTACATGGCCCAGGCGCGGATCCTCGTGCGGGAGGACGCCCTCGACGTGCCCGTGTTCGAGCGCGAGTTCACCGGCGGGTGGAACCCCTATTTTCTGCGGACCCAGTTCGAGCTGATGAAGTCGCGGCCGATCCTCTATAGGGTCGCCGAGAACCTGAACCTGGCGGCGATCTGGGGCGAGCGGTACCGGGCCGACAAGCGGCCCCTCTCGCGGGACGATGTCTTTGAGTTGCTCGGCCGCGTCGTCGACGTGGACCAGTCCCGCGACACCAGCCTGATCGCCATCCGTGTGCGCAGCAAGGATCCCGAGGAGGCCGCCCGCATCGCCAACATGGTGGCCGAGGTGTACCGCGACCACCGGCTGACGGTGAAGCGCAACGAGCTGCGCCGCGCGCTCGAAGCCGTGCGCGGCGAGGTGGAAAAACAGCGCGAGCGCGTGGCCGCGAAGGAGGCCGAGGTCGAGCGTCTGCGCAAGGAGCTGGGCGTCGCCGTGATCGGCTCGACGACCCAGTACGGCGGCGGGTTCCGCGTGGACAAGGTTCGTCTGCAACAATTGGAGGCCGACCGCATCGCCGCGCGCGTGGACATGCTCTACCGCAAGGCGCGAATGGAGCAGCTCGAGGCGATGTCGCCCGAGGAGCTGGTCGAGTCGGCCTCGCTGATCGTGCAGGACTCCGAGCTGAGCACGATCCGCCGCCAGCTGGTCGACACCGATGTTCAGCTGCGGTTGCTGTTGCAAACCTACGCCGAGAACCATCCGGAAGTCCAGCGCTACCAGGCGGCGCGTGCGGAGCTTCAGCAGAAGCTGACCAACGCCTTGAACGGGGTGAAGCGGAGCGTCAAGGCCGACTACGAGATCAGCCTCGCCCGCTTCGACGCGCTGGACCAGGAGTTGAAGGCCGCCCGCGAGGCCGACATCGCCGCCGAGGGCGAGAAGTTCCTGCCGTTCGCCAAGGCCGAGCGCGAACTGGATCTGGAGCGCAACATCCTACAGGCCCTCGAGGCCCGCGTCCGACAGGAGGCCATCAAGCTGGAGGTCCCCAGCACGCCCGTCGAGCTGGTGGACCCGGCGGAGACGCCCGTCCGCCCGATCGGGCCGCGGCACATCTTCAACATAATCGTCGGCCTGGTGATCGGCCTGATCGGCGGCCTCGGCATCGCGTTCTTCATCGAGTACCTCGACACGTCCGTGAAGACCGTCGACGACGTCGAGCGCTACCTCGGCCTGCCGGTGATCGGCATCATCCCGCAGAAGGTCCGCCCGATGATCCAGGACGGCCCCGACTGCTCCTACGCGGAGGCCTACCGGGTCCTGCGGACGAACCTCCTGTTTTCGAACAAGGGAGTGCCGGGCGGCGCGTTCGCGGTCGTCAGCGGCGGCGTCGGCGAGGGCAAGTCCACCACCCTGTTCAACCTCGCGTACGTCTGTGCCACGATGGGCGACAAGGTCCTGATCGTCGACTCCGATTTGCGGCGGCCGGTCCAGCACACGATCCTCGGCATCCCGAACCGTTTCGGACTGACCAACGTGTTGATGCGGGATGTGCCGATCGAGGAGACGATCAAGCCGGTGCCGAACGTGCCGAACCTCCACTTCCTGCCCAGCGGCAAGCTTCCGCGCTCGTCGATCGGCGTGCTGAACACCCAGCGGATGCGGGAGCTGATCAAGAACCTGAAGGCGCGCTACGACTACGTCTTCCTCGACGCGCCGCCCGTGATCGGCGTCAGCGATGCCTCGATCCTGGCCAGCGAGGTGGACGGCGTGCTGCTCGTGGTGCAGTACCGCAAATATCCCCGTCTGATCTCCCTGCGCGCCAAGCGGATGATCGAAAACGTCGGCGGGCGGATCGTCGGGGTGGTGCTGAACAACATCAACATCCTTCGCGACGACTACTATTACTACTACCACTCCTACTACTCGAACTACTATTATCACCAGCCCCAGCCGGGCGAGGCGGCCAAGGAAGAGGCCGCCCGGTCGACCTGATGGGTGGAGCGTCAGGCATGAACGGGATGCGGTTGGCAAGACAGGCGGGCGTGGCGGCAATGGCGACGGCCCTGGCGGCGGCGTGCATCGGATGCCGCTCCGGCATGGGGGGGCGGGAAGACCTGCCTCCGCTGCGGCTGGACGCGTCCGCCCCGTACGTCGAGCCGCCCCCCTCTTCGACGCCGGCCAATCCACGCCCTGAGCGCGCGCCGGAACCCACTTCGCCGGCCC
Source organism: uncultured bacterium (assembly GCA_937139365.1). Classification (GTDB taxonomy): domain Bacteria; phylum Verrucomicrobiota; class Kiritimatiellia; order PWTM01; family PWTM01; genus CAACVY01. The sequence goes on from CAKZPT010000018.1 coordinate 11,218, forward strand.
GGACCGAATCCCCGGAGATCGTCCCCTCGGGCGGCGGCGCCGCCTACCGCCTCCGTCCCGGCGACATGGTCGTCATTATGCTCCGCGCCGTGCAGTCGGAGCAGATCGAGACGACGGTGGACGAGAACGGCGACATCAAGCTGCCGTTCATCGGGGCCGTTCGGGCCGCCGGCTGCACCGCCAGCGAGCTGGAAAACCGCATCCAAAGCCGGTACATCGACGGAAAGATCTACCGATACCTGACCGTCCACGTCCACGTGCCGACGCGCAGCTACTTTGTACGCGGCGAGGTCCGCAATCCCGGCCGGTTCCCGCTCGCCGGATCGGTCACGGTCCTACAGGCCATCGCGGCCGCCGGCGGATACACCGATTTCGCCGACATCTCCGACATCCGCCTGACGCGCGGCGACCGCACGTTCCGCCTGAATGGCCGCGACATCGAGCGCAACCCGGAAAAGGACATCGAGGTCGAGGCGGGCGACACGATCGTCGTGAAGCGTTCCTGGTACTGAGGCGCGGGCCGCTCTGGACTCCGTGGGTTCCGCCCCTCCATGCCACCCGACCCTCCGGCCGGGCCGGCCTGCCGGGGCCGAGGCGTACGAACTGGCGGCCCTAGCGTTGGCGCTGTTGCCCGCGGCCGCCGGCCCCATCTTGTTCGGCGCGGTGGTGCCATGGGCGCTTTGGCCCCTGGCCGCGTCGGCATGGATCTCCTTGGCGATGGTCGCCCTGCGACCCGTCGTGTTCCGGGCCGAAGTCCCCATCGCCATTCCCCCCGGTGCGTTTGCGGGAGTGTTGTTCGTCGCCTGGGCCGCGATCCGGGCGCCCGCCTCGGTCTGTCCCCAGGAGGCGTGGCTCCGGGTGTGGCTGATCGGGAGCGCGGTGGCCGCCGGATGGTCGGTGGCCAACCTCGCCGGGCGCCACAGCCGATGGAAATGGGTGATCGGCGTCCTTCTGTTCGTCGCGGCCTTCGATGCCCTTTATGCGTGGACCCAGCATCTCCAGGGCTCGCGCGCCGTGCTTTGGAGGGTGCGCGATCCGTCGTACGGGATGCGCATGGGCGGCACCTACGTCTGCCCGAACCACTTCGCCAACCTCGTGGGCATGGCGCTGGCGATGGCTGCGGCGGTGGCGACGGGCGGCGGTCTGGGGTGGGGATTGAAACTGCTGGCGGGCTATGCCCTCATCATGATTCCGTGGCCGCTGGTCCTGTCGCAGTCGCGGGCGGGGTTCGCGACGGCGGTGGGGGGGGTGTTGCTGGTGGGCTGGCTGTGGGCCCTTCGGCGCAGTCGTCGCGCGGCGGCGGCCGCCCTCCTCGCTCTGCCCGTGGTCGCCGCCGTCGCCGTGGCCCTCGTCTGGGCGAGGGCGCCGGATCTGCGCCACCGTCTGGAGGCCGCGCCGCACGACATCCAGGCGCGCATCCAGATCTGGAAGGGCACGCTGGAGATGATCCGCGCCGCGCCGCTCGCCGGCCACGGCGGCGGAAGCTTCCACCTGCTCGACAGCCGCTACGTCGAGATGCCTCCCGGCATGGCCGCCGTTCACGCGCACAACGACTACCTGCACACGGCCGCCGAATACGGCCTCGTAGGGCTGGGGCTGGCGATCGCGATGGGCTTCACGGCCTTCCTCGCCCTCGCCCGCGCCCACGGTCGGGCCTCGAAGCCCGCACACGCGGCCGTCGCGGCCGGTGCCCTTGGCATGCTGGCGGTCTCCGCCGCCGAGGCCCTCGTGGATTTCAACTTCCACATCTACGCGAACAGCATGACGCTGGTGGCCGCGGTCACGGCGACGATGTCGGTCTTCCATGCGGCGGGCGTGTTGCCGGTGCGTCTACCGACCCGTGCTGCGGCCCGATGGATGGCCGTGTTGGTCGCGGCCGGCGCCGTGATCGCGGCCGTGGTGTGCGTGCGCGCGGGCGTCAGCCAGACGCTGATCGAATCGGTGGCCGAACCGGCGATGGCGCGAGGTGACCTCGATGCCGCCGAACGGGCCTATCGGCGGGCCATGGGATGGGAGCCCGCGTCCTGGCCGGCCATACTGGGCCTGGCGGACGTGGCCGCCCGTCGGGCCTCTGAAGAAACGGTTCCTGCCCGTCGCCAGGCCCGCATCGAGTATGCCCTGCGGCTCTGCGCCGAAGGACGCCGGCTCAATCCGAGGGAACCCGGCTTCGAGCATCTCGAAAGCCAGCTTGCCGCCTTGCAGGGCGACCGCAAGACCGCGCTCGCCATCCTGGAACGGCTTGTGGCCGACTATCCCAACCGCCCCTACCTGCTGGTCCGGCTCGCTCTCGAGCTGGACCGCGCTGGCCGGCTCGACGAGGGTCTGGAACTGCTGCGGCGCGCGGTCCGGCTGAACGGCGTGCCGGAGGAGACGCCGCGACTGCTTCGCCTTCTTGAGGTGAAGGCTGCGCAACGGGTCGAGGCCGCGTCCTCCTCACGTCCGGTCGCCGCCTCAGAGGCGGAACAGCGTCCCCATCCGCCGGCCCAGCAGCCGTGACGCCGTCGCGATCGCCGCGGCCAGGAACGCCATCGCCCACAACCCCAGCGCCGCCGCCAGATGCGGCCCGGTCCCGATCAGGGAGTTCAACTCGTATATGGTTTTCGTGATCGGGTAGAAATCCATTCGCTGGGCGAGCAACAGGCTGTCCGACACCTCCAGCATGCTGAACGCGAACGTCAGCAGACCACCCGCGACGACGTTGGCCGAGATCAGCGGTAGCGTGATCCGCCGCAGCGTCCGGCCGGGAGGACAGCCGAGGGCCGCGGCCGCCTCCTCGTAAGCGGACGGCACCTGCTGCAACCCCGCGGTGATGGAGCGGACCACGTACGGCAGCCGGCGGACCGCATAGGCCACGATCAGAAAAAACGCCGGGTGCGTCCGAACGTCCAGCATCGCGCGGGCGGCGGGGTTCGACCGGACCCATTCGAGGTGGCTCAGCCGCGCGCTGAGCGCCAGGTAGCCGAACGCCATCACCAGCCCCGGCACCGCCAGGGGGAGCGTGGCCATGGCGTCCAGCCCCCCCCGCCACCGCAAATCGGAGCGCACCACCACGGTTGAAATGGCCAGCCCGAGCGCCACCGCCAGGACGACAGCCCCCGCCGAGTAGAGCAGGCTGTTCCGGATGCTCATCGCTGCCAGGTCGTGTCCGAGCGCCTCGGCCAGGTGGGCGGCGGTCCATTCACCCGGCCACGCCTGCCCGTACCACGTGCCAGGCACCGCTACGCTGGTCAGGACCACGCCGGCATGCGGTGCCAGCGCCAGGGAACCCACCGCCGCGAACGCCGCCAGTGCCGCCGCGGCCTGCCGTCCGGTCAGGCGCTGCGGCGCGGCGGCGGCCGCCCCTTTCGTCGGCATCGCCGTAAGGTAGCGCCCCACCAGCAGCCGCGCTGAGACGAACACCGCAAGGCATGTGGCCATCATCACCGCCACCAGCGCGAAGGGGCGGGGATTCGTGCCGATTTCCTTCAGGGCGTCGTACACCTGCACCGGCGCGCACCGGCTGAACCCGAGCATCAGCGGCGTGCCTAGCTCCGTGAAGCTCCAGATCCACACGATCGCGCCCCCCGCGAACAGCCCCGGCCAGATCAGCGGCAGCGTGATCCGACGGAACTTCGCCCATCCCCGGCAGCCGAGGTTTTCCGCCGCCTCCTCCATCGCCGGGTCCACGTTCGCCAGCGCCGCGGAGACGTTCAAAAAAACGACCGGATACAGGGCCAGTGCCTCCAGCGCGATCACCGCCGCCATCCGCGCCGCGCCCAACCAATCCACTTCGAGGCCAAGGGCCGCGTTCAGCGCGCCGCGACGGCCAAGGATCTGCTGCACGCCGATCGCGCCGACGAACGGCGGAAGGACCATCGGCAGCAGAATCGCCGCCGTCACGACTCGCCGGCCGAAGAAGTCCCGCCGCGTCGCCAGCCACGCCAGCGGAAGCCCGAGGGCCGCCGCCAGCGCCGTCGTTGCCGTGGCGATCAGAGCGCTGTTGCCCAGCCCCTCGACGTACACGGGGTTCCGGAACACGGCCGCCAGCCACGTGGTCGTCCAGCGGCCCTCGCTGACCAGCCCCCCCTGAAGCACCATCGCCAACGGCGCGACGAACAGCGCTCCCAGCAGCAACGCTGCCCCAGCCCCCGCCGCCCGCGCCGTCCGTGGATGCATCATCGCCCGCCCGCGTGTCGCCGCCGGTCATTCAACCATAGCGGGCCGTAAAGGAAAGCCCCGGAAGCGTTGTCGGCCGTCCGCGCCTTCGCTATGCTCCGCCGGAACGTCAACCCACATGGTTCGACCGATCCTTGCCGCCGCCGCGCTGGCCTGCGCCGGGAGCGCCGCCTTGGAGCCCCCGCCGAACCTCGTCTTCATTGTCCTCGACGACGTCCATCGCGAGACGATGAACTGGACGCCCGAGGGCCGCGACCGGAACCTGACGCCCCACCTCGACCGTCTGATCCGGGAGGGCGTCGTGCTGCCGAACCAGCATGTCAGCTCGCCCGTCTGCACGCCGAGCCGGTTCTCGTGCCTGACGGGCCGGTACGCCTCGCGGAGCCGCTCCCCCAGGTTCCGAACCCTTGCGGAACGTGCCGGACAGACGATCGTCCTCTGGAATACCGACATCCTCCCCGACGACGTCACGTTGCCGAAACTCCTTCAGGAAGCCGGGTACCGCACGGGGTTCGCCGGCAAGAACCACACCATCTCCACGCCGCGCCGGCCCGCCATCCCCCCGGACGCCGACCCCGCCGATCCGACGGTGGCGGAGGCGCTCCCCCGGCACGGGGAGGTGATGCGCGCCGCCATCCGCCAGGCCGGCTTCGATTTCGCCGGCGGCGTCTATCCCGGCAACCCCGACGAGCTGCATCCGAAGTGCCTGCGGGTCCACAACATGGACTGGGTCGCCGCCGCCGCGCTGGAGTTTCTGGACTCCGTACCCCGTAACCGGCCGTTTTTCCTGTATTTCGCCCCGACGTTGTGCCATTCGCCCTATGAGCCGGCGCGCTCGTGGCGCGCCGACCCGCGGGCAACGCCCGAGGGCCTGCTGAACGAGCCGCCGCGGGTGCTTCCGGATCGCGCCACCCTCCCGCAGCGATTGCGCGCTGCCGGCGTCGACGGACGCGGGCGGGAGATGCTCCTGTGGCTCGACGACGCGGTCGGCGCCGTCCTGTCGCGTATCGAGGCGCGGGGCGAGGCCGGCCGGACGATCGTCGTGGTGTTCAACGACAACGGACAGGAGGGCAAGGGCTCGATTTACCAGGGCGGGACCGTGAGCCCCTCGATCGTCTGGCGACAAGGCGGCTTCCCGTGCGGGGCCATCTGCTCCGCCCGCGTGTCGAACGTCGATTTTGCGCCGACGCTCCTGGATTTCGCCGGCGTGACGGCTCCGCCGGGCGCGTTCGACGGCGTCAGCTTTCGGCCGGCGCTGGAGGACCGCGGCTGGCGGGATCGCAACGCCCTCTACTTCGAGCT
>CAKZPT010000019.1 GCA_937139365.1 uncultured bacterium
ATACCCTCGATGGGCTGCAGACCGGAAACTGGCAGTACGCGCGGTCGAAGCGGACCGCTCGCTCGGCGAGGCGGTCGAGGTTCGGCGCCTTCGTGAGCGGGTGGCCATAGCACGGCAGCCGCCGGTTGAGATCGTCCGCGACCACGAACAGCACGTTCGTTGCGGCCCGCGCCAGCAGCGGGACAACACAGCCCGCCCATGCGGCTCGGCGAATCCACCTTCCCCAACGGCGAAGCATGTTGCCTCCATTCGTTCGCGACCAGCCGGATTTAACCTTGCTGGCCCAGGATTGTCGAGCGCGACCGGCACTAAGCACGCGCGTCGGACGACTCAGGGAGTTTGTCTGGCGCTCGCGTTTGTCGCGCACCGGCCCTGGTGAGAACCTGCTCCGCCTCCGATCACAGGATCTCGTGAGGGAAGCGGCCGGTTCGCGCCGCGGTCAGCCGACAAGAAGCTGACACCGGCCGCTGCGGGAGGCGAGCGGGCCTGCGGGGCTCGTCCAGCCGGCGCAATTCAATCAGGCACCGTACCAGGCAGCCGCCATCTTGCGAGCCTCCCGGAGGGCCGCGGAGAAGCCCATGAACTGGAATTCCTGTCGGGCCAGGCTCATGCCGTGGTCCCAGCCGGCCATCGGCCCTTCGTACCGGCCGCCGGAGGTCATGAGGATTAGGGCTCGCCGCCCGGCCATCAGGCCCCTGAATCCCTCCGGCCCGAGATCCCCACGTCACGCCTTTCAGCATCACTGCATCGAACCACGCCTTCACAGTGGCCGGCAGGGAGAAGTTGTACATCGGCGTCGCCAATACAACGTCGTCTGCGGCGGCAAGCTGCCGGGCCAGCCGGCGAAAGGGCTCGAGTGCGCGCGCTGGCTCGGGGCCGAGTACAGCCCCCGCGTGATGCCCCTCGAAGTAGGCGCGCACGCTGTCGGGCATGAAGAGCAGCGGCGGATCTCTCGTCAGGTCGATCTCTTCAATGGCCGCGGAACCTGTCGCGGCCCGAAACGCACCGTACAGCGTCCGGGTTGCCGACGCCTCGCCGCGGGGAAAGTAACAGACGGCCAGGACCTTTCGTTGGCTCATTCCTGGTTGTTCTCCTGTGCAACTGGGCAACTGACGGCGGAATCGGTCTGCGTCAACCCAATGGCTGGCATTTGTCCGGAGAACCGATCCATCGTCAAGCCCATCGGCATCCTCCCGCCTGCCCCGCCCAGAATGTGAGCCAAAATGGGGACAGGCACGATTTCGTTTTTGATGAAGAAGTGCTTGCGCCAATACGACCCCGGTGCGGACATTGGGGCGGATCCGGATGTCAAGAACCACATCGGCCCTGCCAGCGTCCGGCACTGGGCAGAAGGTACTCCCGTGCGCCGGCGCCGTCGCGGCCTTCGGCCATCGCACCTTCACGGCCGACTAGACGAAGGGGCGGATGAACGGCCCGCAGCCTCAGCACCTCTCCGCAGGAAGCGTCAAGCCGAGTTCCGTCAGCCGTCCCTCACGCCATGCCCGTCCACTTCAATCCCGCCGCGCGCCCGCAGGCCACGAAGCCGGCCTTCCCGCCAGCCGGGCGGCAGCGCCGGAAGCAGACGCAGGTCCCCAACGGTCCCCGACGCCTCGGGGAACCGCGACGGGACCAGCACCGCGCAGATCGCGGCGGTGATGCTGTTTCCAAGTCAAGAGGTTCCGAATCATCTCGTGGGCCTTGGCTCCTTCGCCCAACCGCGCCCAGAGGGCACATCGACATGCCCAGACCCACTCCCGGCGGCTGTCGCCGGTTGCGCCGCGGGCCTCGAGTGAGATACGAGCCGCACGCGCCCACTCCGGCGTCTCATCTTGCGAAATCCAGCTTTTCGGAAACCCCGCAAAAAGGTGGGAGATGTGACGATGGCGAGCGTCCGGCTTATCCCGGTCCACCACCCATTCCTACAACTGCCCCCATAGGCCGACCTGCGGTCCCAACGACCTCTCCCTTGCCTGCTTCAGGCGTCTGCGAAACTCCTCCTCCCCGAGGATTCGTGCCCTCCGGATCGTGAAGGTGAACAATTTCCAGACGATCTGCTGATCGTGCGCGACGCCGTCCTCCACTGGCCCGTGTTCCGGCGACCAGCCTTCATGACCACCACCGATCCCACCCAGAAGCTGCCCAGCGTCCAACCGGCACCGTGACGACCCTCGAGCGCAGGTAAACATGCAGCTCGTAGTGCGCCATAGCCACACCGTCGGCGCATCCCGACCCGGCCAGGCCCACGAGATGTTCCGATCCGACGTTGGACGTAAAGATGGATGCCCCGACCACCCACCAGCCTAAATTGCGGCCAGCTAAAAAATACCAGCTAAAAAATAGTCGTCCGTCGTATCCCGTCTCCGGCGGATCACCGCACACGCTAGGAAAAGAAGGATTCCAAAATAAACCCCTATTACCAGCCCGTCGATGTTGTTCGTCGTGTGGTTTTCTCCGATTGCGCCGTTGCGCGGCCTTCAGCCAAGCCGGACCGGCATCACCACATACAAGAACGGCTCGTCGCCTTTAATCACCGCGGGGCTCGTCTCGTCCGTCAGTTCGAGCGTGATCTCGTCCGAAACCAGGTATTTGAGCGGATCCATTAAATATGCCGGATTGAAAGAGATCACCATCTCGCGGCCCGAGTATTTCGCCGGCATCTGCTCCTGCGCCTCGCCGATGTCCGGGTCCGAAAGGGTCACTATCAAGCCGTCTTTCGAAAGGTTAACTTTGGCCGACGTTCCCCGCTGGCCCATCACCAGCGACACGCGGCGCAGAACATTCAGGAACAGCTCCCGGGACAACGTTGCGCCAATCTCCGATTTACCGGGAATCACCTGGCGATAGTTGGGATACTTCCCCTCGATCAGAGTGGTCATCACCGTCACGCTGCCCGCATCCAGCACCATCATCTTTGGGGTGGCGGATATCGTGGCGACGCCCTCCCCCTCCAAAATCGAGATGATCTCGTGTACCGCGCGACTCGGAACAACGAGGTTGAGGTTCTCCCGGGCGCCGTCCACCTCCTGCTCCACCAACGCCAGACGCCGCCCGTCGGTGGCCACGACGCTGAGCCGGTTATCCTGAAGCTCCAGGTAGACACCCGTCAACACCTCGCGGGAAACGTCGCTCGATGTCGCATACGCCGTCTTCTCGAGCATGGAGCGGAGGACCTTTTTCTCTATCGTCAGCGTTTTCGGGTTGGCGATCTTCGGAGGCTCCGGGAAATCTTCGGCCGAAATTCCGTTCAACCGGAACAACGCAGCGCCGCACGCTAAATGGACCGATCCAGCCGAACGCGTTGTGATCTCGACCTCAACTTCTGGAAGTTCGCGGGCGATTGCCAGCAACCGTTTCGCGTCCAGCGTGATGGCACCTTCCTCTTCCACGGTGGCGGCCAGCAAGGCCCGCACGGTAATGCTGAGGTCGCTGGCGGTTACGTACAGCGATTGCCCCCGCGCCTCTAGTAACAGGTTGGAGAGGATCGGGAGCGTGGAGCGTGTGGCCACGGCCGGAGCCACGCTCGACAGAGCGCCCACAAGGTCATCCTTCAGAACCTTCAGCTTCATGTCCGTCACTCCGGGTGGTCCTTTTGGGGAAGACTAACTATCACCACCGTTCCCGTCAGTATGCCTGTGGACAACGCGGCCGGCAAGACCCAGTCAAATCGATTCTCCGTGGAAAAGACCTGTGGGAGGTTGTGGAGGAGGTTGTGGAGGAACATGTGAACGGCCGCGCACGCAGTTCGTGTCCGGGTATGCACGACGCGTTGTTCTGCGGAGAACTGCGGGGCCGTCCACAGCCGGATGGCTGTAGTTGTGGACAACCGCGAACTATTTTTTGGGCGGGGTGACCTCGCGAATGACGGCGCCCAGGTCCTCGCTGAGAACGAGCACCGCAAGGCGCTCCGCGCGGGCGAGGGTCGGATCCTGGATAGACGCATAGTCGAAGCGCCCTCGCAGGTCCGTGTAGCCGTCTTTGTAAAACTTGACCTGTTTGTTGGGGAGGCGGGCGTAGACCTTTACGTAGGCGCCGGGGATGGGCGCCAGCGTGTCGGCGTGGGTGACGAGCAGCTGCCCGAAGGCTTCGATCAGGTGGACGCGAAGTGTGTTCGGGTAGTAGGCCTGCGTGCGGCGGAGGTTGTCGGCGACGGCTTCGACGATGAGGTTTTTCTTGAGGTCCTCGGGGAGATCTACGGTGATCGTCGTGCGTCCGGCCGGAAGGTCCACGGTCCTGGTGAAGGCAGGGCGAACGTAGACGAACGTGTCGGCGGTATCCTGGAGGAAGGGGTTGCGGGAGAAGAGAAATTCGATGTCGGTCGGGTAGAAGTTAAGAACGCAGGACTGGAGGTTGCGGTAGTCGATGCGGACGCGGCCGGCTTCGACGTGAATTTCGATCACGGGCTCCGTGGAGGCGAGCGCGTCCTGCTGGAGGGGGGCGCTGTCCACGGTGTCCGGACGGGCGGCGGGAGCGCCGCGAATCTCGTCGAGCTGAGCCAGCACCGCGGCGAACCTCGCGCGCCAGCGGGGGACCGGATGGTCGCGGTACGCCGCGGCGGTGGTCCGCGCGGTGGCGATGTCGCGCTGCCGGAGGGCGAGATGGCAGCGCAGGTAGTCGTACTGGATTTTCTCGGCGATGTTGTTTCGCTCGACGCGGCCGAACCATTTCAGGGCGTCCTCGACGCGGTCCTGGAGGGCCAGGTAGTAGGCAACGGCAAGGTGGTCCTCCGGGTTCAGCGAGGCCTTGTAGGCAAGCACGCGCAGGAACTCGTGGTACTGATGGCGGAATTCCGCATTGTGGATCCGGTGGCGTCCACCGACCGGGTGGGCGCGAGGCACGATCATCGGGTCGTATTCAAGGTGCTGGTAGGTGCGACGGCGGACTGGGTCGAGCGTGAGGAGCGGGCTATCGAGGACCGGGCCGCAGGCAGTGGCGAGGGGACTGTGGGCGAGGAAGGCGCGTATGCGCGGCGGGTCGTTGTGAAGAATCGCATAGGACCAGAGCGTGGGATCGAACGCCCGGCGGTCTTCGAGCAGCTCGATGGCCCGCACGTAAAAGTCCCTCTCGCGGCATCGCCAAGCGATCTCGGAAAGGGTGATGCGGTGAAGGTTGGCGTCGCGGAGGAAGGCCAGGACCTGGTCGGGAGTGCTGTTTTGGGAGATCCAGGCCCATGACGTGGTGTCCTGGCGTTCGGGACGGCTGACCACGCGAAAGAAGGTGGGGAGGGCGCGCGAGGTGGCAACGCCGCCCTGCGCAAGGGCCGCCGGATGGTGAGTGAACTCGCCCGTCTCGGGGAAGTAGAAATAGTATTCCATGGTGCGGGTTTCGTACGGCTCGAGCGCGAGGTGAACGCCGCGGGTGGGCAGGCCCGACTGGAGTGGAACGCTGCCCTGGGGGATCTGCAGGAGGACCTGGACGTACTGGCGGTTGCCGGTGGGATTGGTCAGGACGACTCGGGCTCCGTAGGGGACGCCTGGCTGGAAGTCGCCGGTGACGTACCTTTCGTAGCGCTCGTTGCCCTCATAGAGCCAGGGGTCGTCGGCGCGGAAGAAGTTTTGCGCGACGAGGACCGAGCCGGCCCGCTCGGCGGCGGCGGCCGGCGCGACCTGGCGGAGGAAGAGGAGCATGGGGCCGGCGGCCTCAATCGAGACCGATGGGGGTCGGGAGACGACCTTGTGCGGGGCGGCCTCGAACGGAAGATCGAGCGCGGCCACGGCGAAGATGATCTCCGTGAAGTTCCGATGCGCGGAGAGGAAGTTTGTGGAGAGGAACGACTCCGAACCTGCGTGCGCAGCGTAGTCGGCCCAGAATGGCGAGGGACGGACAAGAGTCGCGGTCTGCTGGGCGATGGGCAGCTTGTAGTAGTTGTTTTCGGCGAGTTCGCGGGGCATATCCGGGGCACGGAAGAAGGGTCGCGAAGCGGCACGCCGCTCGGAGATGTCAACGTCCGTGAGGAAGTCCCCGGCATCCTTGTCGGCGGGAGGCAAGGTGCCGTCGACATTCTGGCGCCGTTGTTTCGCAGCCCGATCCATTTTTTCCTGGTCTGGGGGTGGGGCGGCTAGGGCGTTGGCGGCCGCTTCGAATGCGGCCGCGGGGGAAGGTGCTGCTGCTGAACTGGGCGCCCCACCGCCGGCGCGGAGAGCGAGCGCCGAAACCTGGGGCGCAGCCGGCTCAGCCGTCGCGGCCAAGCCTCTGAGGGTCTCGCCGCCCTCCAATACCCCCGCCTGGAGCGCGGTGTCGAAGAGGCGATGGAATTCGACGACGTCGGTAGGGAGAAGGTCCGCTTGGTCGCGGATGTCGCGGACAATGGCCTCACGGCGGTCGGGCAGGCGCTGGGCGAGTAGGATCTTTTCGACGACGTTGAGCTGTCGGTATTCCCACGGCTCCAGCCAGATGTCGGGGTTCTCCCCGAGGAGCCAGCAGTCGAGGAATGTCTTGTCGCGTTTGTTGGCCAAGTAGGGGGCGACGACCTCCTTGAAGAAGACAGGGTCCTTGCGGAAGAGGAAGAAGTTGAGTTCGTGGCAGGCGAACTTGGAGTAGAGGTCCAGCTTTTCGGTCGCCGGCAGGGAGGCCCATCGCGGGATGAACGAGAAATCCCGCAAGGCTGGCTGATTGGTGGCGAGGGTGGAGAGGAGTTGCCATGCCCTCGCGACCGTGTCCACGATTTCCATGCGGGCCATCGAGGCGTCAGGGATTTCGAGGGTTCGGCCGGCGGCGAGGGCGACGGCGGTTTTGACCTCGGCGAACGGCCGGTTGGGGTCGAGCGGCGCCGCGAGCCGGAGGTTGCGGAGGGCGGGTTTGGGGTCGCCTAGCGCAGCGGTAGCGCGAACGGCGTGGCAGGGATCTAGGGCGACGGCGACCAGGAAAGCGGCGTGGCCGAGTTGTGCGCGGGGGATGACGATGCGTCCGTCGGCGTCGGGACGCAGGTTGGGCAGGACGGCGGAGGGCGTGGCGAGGAAGTCGAGCGTCGGGAAATCAGCGACCGGTACGGCGACTCCCAAGGCGGCCCCCTCGACGGCCGCGACGGCGCCATGGGCGGCCTGGCGGCCAACGTAGGCGGTGCCCGCCTGCAGGACTTCGCTCTCCGGCCGTGTCTCCCGGAGGACCCACGGGTTCAGGAGCAGGCCAGGCCGCTCGAGGATGACGGCGGGGTACTTCTGCGCCGTACGGCGGTCGAGGATGTAGCGGTACTCGTCGCCGACCTTGCGTCCGGATTCGTAGAACGTTTGAGGGAGAGTCCAGCGCTGCTCGACGAGGGAAGGCCAGCCCGCGGGGGCGAGGACATCAGCCGGGTCGGCGGGCGGCAGGTACCGGAGGCCATAGACGTGGACGCGCGCGAAGGGCCCGGCATGCCGCAGACGTACAACGACCGTGTCGGGGCCGGGTTCGATCGCGGCGATCTGGAGGGGTTCCAGCCGCGGCCGCTCGAGCGCGCGGCGAGAGGAGACGACGATGTGGTCTATGGGCTCACCTCGGGTGACGCGGACCGGGATCTCGACCCCACGAGAGCGGATCTGGAGAGAGTAGTCGCCCGGCTCGAGGTCACGGAGCTCCAGATCGCCGTCGGTCACGGACATCCGGTCGGCGCAGTCGCGGACGAAGACCCCACCACGCACCTCGAGGAGGGAGAAGTCGTGTTTGGGGTCTCGGATCGAGGGATCGGGCAGCGGCAGGCGCAGCGGGCGGCCGGCCGGGCCGTGCAGAGCCGACGGCCACCAGCAGTCGGAACGCAGGACCGTCCAGGTGCGTTCAACGCCCGGCGGGGCATGGGCGGCACGCCATTCGGCGGACTTCGGATTGGGCGGTCCGTCGGTCGGCCAGTCGACCGGCCGGGGCTCGGGCGTGAGGGAGAATCGGACGATGTCCGTCAGCGGGCCCAGCGCAACGCGGCCGTGTTCGTCGGTGCGAAGCTGGACGTGGATCGGCTGCTGGAAATCGCGATGGTAGAAGGCGCCGGCCACTGTGGCGCCGGCGACCGGTTCGCCGTTTTTGCCGCGGAGTTCGACCACGTAACCTTCAGGGGTCAGAAGGGCATGCAGACAGCGGGTGGCGAGCGTGGTGTGCATCTGGTTGACGCGCCACACCCCGGTCGCGGAGAGGTCGTCGTGGCGGCGGCGTGAGACGTTGCGCACACGCCCCTCGAGTCGCGCCGTCACGGCGACAATCTGCTCGGGCACGGCGAACTCAACAACGGTTTCCTCGCGGTCGGTCAGCGTCAGTCCGGGGTACTCCCGCTCCGTGGAGATGCCGCGGATGTCGGTCACCGTGAGGACGAGGCGCGGCTGCTCGAGGAGTTTAAGGTCGACCGGGTGGCCGTTGATCCGGAGGATGGGTCGCAACAGCAGGCGGGCCGTGGCCTCAGGAAGGAGGGACTCGCGGTCGAGATGCATGTTGGCAGCCAGCTCGTAGACCTCCGCCTCGTGTCGAATTTGGGTTAGCGAGGCGAACGAGCCGGCGCGGAGAATGACGTTTTCGGTCTTCGGCTCGGTGGTGAACGGAATGACGATGCGACCGTCCGGTCCGGCGGCGAACTCCCGTCCTCCAATCCAGGCGCGGGCATCCGGCAGGCGGCGGTTGGACTCGTCGAAGACCGTTAGCGCCTGGCCGGCGGCGGTCATGGACTGGACGGCGCCGAGGCGGCCCTTTTGCACGAGGGCGCGGCTGCTGCGGCCGTTGCCGATGAACTCGATCACCCATACGCCGCGACCGGTCAGGTTGGGGAACTCGAAGGTGCGCTGGATCCGCTGCTCCGCAGGTGCTTGGAGCCGGTGGCGTTGCTGGTCGGTGGGGACGAGCCCGTCGAGGTTGATGGCGAGGTTCAGTGAGCGCCCGGTGTCGCGGTAGTAGTTGAAGGTGTCGATCTCGTAGATGTTGATCTGGAGGTCCTCAACGTTCTTCACCCAGAGCGAGAGGCGAACGGGGTCCTCGGGGCGGAGAACATCCGGGTTGTGGGGAAGGAATTCGAGGTCCACACGCTCCCTCAGCGCCCGGTACTCGTCGGGGGTGAGAAGATTGGCCCATTGCGACGGTTCGCCGATGCCGTGGACGATTTTGGATTCGGCGAAGACCTTCTTCAGGTAATCGTCGCGTATCCACGTCTGAAACTCGGAGTAGTCGGCCGCGTCCCGCAGAAAATAAAGGAGGTAATCGCGCACGAGGGGCTCGTCCATGCTGATCGGGGGCAAGGCGATCAGCTTCGGATCGGCGGCTAGGTCGGCGAGATGCTCGGGACGTGCGACGGACTCCAGGAGCGGACGTGCGACGTAGGGCACCCGCCGCGGTAGTTTGAGGTACTCGATGAACCGCGCGCGGTTGCGGACGCCGACGCGCGTATCGTGCAAAAGTCGGTTATACAACACATTAGCCTTCAATGTGTTATGTGCATCATCCAGCTGGCTGACGAACGCCCATACGCGCTCGTAGTAGGCCTCGCGGGCGGGCGCCTCGGTGGCCAGATCGGTCTCGTTGTCCGGTACGAGCCGGGCCAGGTAGGCCGACACGAAGGCCGCTTCGTTCCGGAGGGCTGGGCGTTTCTGCGCGAGGTCGTCGAGTTGCGCGAGGGTGAGCTGACGGTGGATCGGGAGGTGCCCGAACGGCGGACTGTCTTGGACGGCGAGGTCCGCGAGGATCATGTCGACCAGTCCGGGGATGTCGGGCCGGGTTGCGCGACGGAGGAAGTCCCGGCGTTGCTCGGGTGTCAACTCTCGACCCGCGAGGCGGAAGAGGCCGACGTCGGAGAATGGTTCGAGGGATCGCGGCGAGTTTTTCAGGCGTTCGGCGGCGACGGTGTCGAACGCGATGCGGGCGGGATCGAGTCGGGTGGGCAGGTCCGCCCTCTGCTCCGGGGTGCGGCGCGTGTGGGAGAAGTTGAGCCGGAGCTGCTCGCGGAGGTACTTGAGGGTTGCCTGGGGGTCGCGGCCGTAATCGAGGAGGGCCTGGCGGTTGAGGAGCTCGCGCGCGGCCGGCACCACTTGGCCGTTCCGAGCGCGGGCCCAGGCGTCGAGCGTTCGTTGAAAGCGTTCGCGCTGGCCGGTGTTCTGCGCATGGAGGGCGGTGTAGAAGAAGAAGTCGTCGGTGCCGGGCACGAGTTCCCTGAGCGCGGCCTCGCGGTCGTCGGCGAGGCTGAAGGTCTCGATGTAGCCGATCTCCTGCGCGGCGGCGGCGACGGCTGTGAAGGGGAGGACGAGCAGCACGAGGTTTCTGTTCATCGCATCGGTCTCCCGGCCGTTGCGAGGGCAGGCGGCCCCGGCCCGGCCATCCGCTTGGTAATACGTCAGCGGGAGCTCCGATCTTCAGCCTAGCTCTGCGGTGCGGCAGGCCGCAACCTGCCCGCCAACGCGGACGACGGCGTGGAGGAGAGGACCGCCGTCAGCGGCGGGGCGTGACCTCCTGTTCCCACGCCGTGAGAAGGGTCGTCAGTCGGCGGACGTCGTCGGGGCGATCCGCGGCCGGATCCCGGCGTTCGGCGGGATCGGCCACCAGATCGAAGAGCCGTTCGATCCTTTGCGTGCCGCGCTGTTCGACCAGGTATTTCGGCCGGCCGTTGCGGACGGCGCGCCACGTGACATCGCCGCGGCGACCGCGCCGGAAGAGACGGCGTTCGAACGGAACGCGGCCCGAGCGGATCGTCGCGATGACATCGACGCCGTCCAGCGAGACAGAGCTTGTGGCGGTGGGCGCCAGGAGGGCCAGAATGGACGCAGTGAGATCCATCGTCGCCGCGACCTGATCGCTAGTTGAGCCCGCGGGCAGCCGGCCAGGCCAGCGCAGGAGACAGGGAGCGCGGATTCCTCCTTCCCAAAGCGTCCCCTTGTGGCCCGAAAATGGCCCGTTGCGCGCCCATTTCGGGCCGCCGTTGTCGGACGTGAAGATGACCAGCGTGTTGGAGGTCTGGCCGGTGCGATCCAGTTCCGCCAGCAGCCGGCCGACATTGTCGTCGAGCCGCCGGACCATCGCGGCGTAGGTCTCTGGCGTACCCCGATAGACTTCGGCCGTGGTCACGGGACTAGCGCGGCGGTCGTCCGGGCCCTGCATCGGCACGTGAGGAGCCGTGTACGGGACGTACAGGAACCTCGGCGGCGGGGCCGCACGCCAAGCCTCGAGGGCCTCGTCGGTGATCCAGTCGGTCAGGTATACGCCGGCGTTGGTGACCGGTTTGCCGTCGCGGTAGACGACGTGCAGGTCGATGTCCGGTTCGACGTGGTGGAAATAGTCGACACCTCCGCCCAGGATGGTGAACCACCGCTGAAAGCCGTGCCGGTCGGGCCAAAAATGCGGTTCGTATCCTAGGTGCCACTTGCCGGCCATCAGGATGGTGACGCCCGCGGCGGCCAGCCGATGTCCCAGCACGGAGTCCTCCGCTGGCAGGCCAAGCTGGTTGATGGTCCGCAGCCGGATCGCGTCGTTGTACCGGCCCACATTGCCGATGCCGATGGCGCACTCGAGGCCACCGGGACGCTGGGGATAGCGGCCGGTGAGGAGGGCCGTCCGCGTGGGAGTACACTCCGCGGCGCTCGCGTAAAACGAGGTCAGGCGTATCCCTTCTGTGGCTAGACGGTCGATCTGCGGGGTGGGCACCAGCCCCCCATAACAGCCGAGATCGCCAATGCCCAAATCGTCAGCGAGGATCAGCATCACGTCCGGCCGCTCGACGGCTTGGGCGGAGACAACGGCTGCCACGGCGACCAGGACGCGAAGAAGGGGGAAAGGCCCTCAATGCGGGGGCCGTCTGCGCGGCACGGGATGGGATATCGAGGAACATGAAGAGTTTGGATCGGCGCCTCTGCGGGCGAAGAAAAGCCCATTGGGGATCTCCAAGTAGTCCCAGTCTTCTAGGGGCGGGGAGACCGGATGTCAATATGGAATGCGGAAGACGACTGGATCGCGGAATGTCCCTCTAGATGGGAGAGAGACCCCGTACGGCGCGGGGTGGCGCACTTAATACAGTGCGCCGCCTGCCGTGCGGAGTGGCCGCATCCTGCGCTCAGGTACTGGGATGGGGATGCGCCATGCGTTGGCGCGGCGTTCGGGATGGCCGCGCCCTGCACGACGCCGGACTTCCCAAAGGAAAGCTGCCGGTCGCGGATGTCACCAGCAGGCGTCCTGCCGCGCGGTGCAGCGAACTACGCGCACCGTGGGAAAGGTGGACGGGACCGGACGTGGGCCGGGCCCGTCCCTTTCTGGGCGAACGGCTTCAGCCCTTCCGACGGGTTCTTCCTGCCCGCGCTGGCTTCGCAGCCGTCTTCGTCGCGGCCTCCTGGAGGGCCGCCTGCGCCGCCGCCAGCCTCGCGATGGGCACACGGTAGGGCGAGCAACTGACGTAGTTCAGCCCCACGCGATGGCAGAATGCCACCGAGGCCGGGTCGCCGCCCTGCTCGCCGCAGATGCCCACCTTCAGGTCGGGCCGGACCGACCGACCCTTCCGCACCGCCATCTCGATGAGCTGCCCAACGCCGTCCTGGTCGATCGTCTGGAACGGATCGGCCTTCAGGATCTTCTTGTCGAGGTAGTGCTGGAGGAAGCCGCCGATGTCGTCGCGGCTGAACCCGAAGCCCATCTGGGTGAGGTCATTGGTGCCGAAGCTGAAGAACTCCGCTTCCGCCGCCAGACGATCGGCCAGCAGCGCTGCGCGCGGCACCTCGATCATCGTGCCGACGAGGTGCGGGATACGCTTCAGCTTGTGGGCGCGGCAGACCTCCTCGTGAACGCGGGCGATCAGCGCCTTCTGGTGCTTGAGCTCGTTCGCGTCGCAGGTGACGGGGACCATGATCTCCGGCAGGCACTTCTTCCGCTCCGCCAACAGCTCGGCGGCGGCCTCGAAGATCGCCCGCACTTGCATTTCCGAGACCTCGGGGTAGGTGATGCCAAGGCGGACGCCGCGGTGGCCCATCATCGGGTTGTTCTCGTGCAGGGCGTCGCCGCGCTTGCGGACCTCCTCGACGGAGATGCCGATCGCGTGGGCCAGCTCGGCCTGCTTCTCAGGGCTCTGGGGGACGAACTCATGCAGCGGCGGGTCGAGCAACCGGATGGTCACCGGCAGGCCGGCCATGGCCTCCAGGGTCGCCTTAAGGTCGCGCTTCACGAAGGGGAAGAGCTCGTCCAGCGCCTTGCGCCGCTCCGCCTCGGTGGAGCTGAGGATCATCTTTCGCAGCAGGAAGAGCGGTTCGTCCGAGCCGGCGCCGTAGAACATGTGCTCGGTCCGGAACAGGCCGATACCCTCCGCTCCGAAGGCCCGCGCGGCGCGGGCGTCGTCCGGGGTGTCGGCGTTGGTGCGCACGCCGAGGGTGCGGAAGCGGTCCACGAGCTTCATGAAGGCTTGGAAGCGCGGGTTCTCCGTCGCGTCCACCATCGGCAAGCCGCCCTCGTAGACGAGACCACGGGTGCCGTTGAGGGTGATGGTGGTCCCCTCGGGGTAGTCGATCCCGCCGATCCTCATTTTACGGCCGGGCACATCCACATGGATCTCGCCGGCGCCGACAACGCAGCACTTGCCCCAGCCGCGCGCGACCAGCGCCGCATGGGAGGTCATGCCGCCGCGGGCGGTCAGAATGCCCTGGGCGGCGCGCATGCCCTCGATGTCCTCAGGATTGGTCTCCTCGCGGACGAGGATGACCTCCTTGCCCTCGGCCGCCCAGCGGACGGCGTCCTCGGCGGTGAACACGATTTGGCCGGCCGCTCCACCCGGCCCGGCCGGCAGCCCACGAGCGAGCACCTTCGCCGATTTCTCGGCGGCCGGATCCACGAACGGATGCAACAACTGGTCCAGGTGCGCCGGCTCGACTCTCTGGACGGCGGTGGCCGCGTCGATCAGGCGCTCCTTCAGCATGTCCATCGCCATGTTCAGCGCCGCTGTGCCGGTCCGCTTGCCGTTGCGGCACTGGAGCATGAACAACTTGCCCTCCTGGATCGTGAACTCGATGTCCTGCATGTCGCGGTAGTGCCGCTCGAGCGTCCGCCGAATTTGATCCAGCTGGCGATAAAGATGCGGCATCGCCTCCTCGAGGGAGGGCAGGTGGCGGTTCTGCTCGTTCTTCGTCGCTTTGTTCAGCGGATTCGGCGTGCGGATGCCCGCCACGACGTCCTCCCCCTGCGCGTTGACGAGCCACTCGCCGTAGAACAGGTTTTCTCCGGTCGCCGGGTTGCGGGTGAAGGCGACGCCGGTGGCGGAGCTGTCACCCATGTTGCCGAAGACCATCGCCTGGACGTTGACCGCCGTGCCCCAGTCGTCCGGAATGCCCTCGATGCGGCGGTAGGCGACCGCCCGCTTGCCGTTCCAGCTCTTGAAGACGGCCCCAATCCCGCCCCACAGCTGCTGCCACGGGTCATCGGGGAACTCGCGGCCGAGGACGTCGCGGACCCGCTGCTTGAACGCGTTGCAGAGACCCTTGAGGTCCTCCGCCGTCAGGTCGGTGTCCGCGTTGTACCCCTTCGCCTTCTTGAGCTGGTCGAGCATCTCGTCCAACTGTTTGCGGATGCCGCGGCCCTCCTCGACCTCGATCCCCTCGGCCTTCTCCATCACGACGTCGGCGTACATCATGATCAGCCGGCGGTAGGCGTCGTAGACGAACCGCTCGTTGCCGGTCTTCGAAATCAGTCCGGGGATCGTCCGGCTCGAGAGGCCGATGTTGAGCACCGTCTCCATCATCCCCGGCATCGAGCGGCGCGCGCCGGAACGACAGGACATCAGCAGCGGGTTCACCGGATCGCCAAACCGGCTACCCATCACCTTTTCGACCTTCGCCATCGCCGCTCGGATCTGCTCCTCCAGCCCCGGCGGAAACCGGCCGTTCAACCCGAAATAGTCCGTGCAACATTCGGTCGTGATCGTGAACCCCGGCGGGACCGGGAGTTTCAGGTGGCACATCTCCGCGAGGTTCGCCCCCTTCCCCCCAAGGAGATTCTTCATGTCGGCCCGCCCCTCGGCGGTGTTGTTGCCGAAGAAATACACGTACTTCTTAGCCTTGGCCATGCGTGGACTCCTTATCGTGTTGGCGTTTCGCCCGATGCGGGTTCCGCTCGCCGGTCCGGCCTTTCCGGCCGACCAGCCCGGACGAAAAAACCCCTTGACGGTACCGTCACCCCTCGTCCGCGTCAACCCGATCGGCGCCTTCCGAACCAGCTTGACCGCCGACGGCCCGTCGGCAAGGGTGGACGGCTGAACGAGGCGTCTTTTCGATGTCGATGACGCGACCGCCCTCCACCGCTCCCGCGCCGCCCCGCGCGGTGGCAATCGTCGGCCGGCCGAACGTCGGGAAATCGGCGCTGTTCAACCGGTTGGCCGGCCGGCGCATTGCGATCGTCCACGACGAGCCCGGCGTGACCCGCGACCGGATCGCGACGGAGGCGCGATGGGACGACCAGGTGTTTTCCCTCATCGACACCGGCGGCCTCGGTCTTCTCAGCCGGGCCCGGGCCGACGACGAACTGGCAGCCGCCATCGAGCGACAGGTCGAGGCCGCGATCGAGGAAGCCGCCGTAGTGGTCATGGTCGTCGACGTACGGACCGGCCCGGCGCCGCTCGACGAGGAGGTGGCCGACCGCCTCCGTCGCTCCGGCCGGCCGGTCGTACTCGCGGCCAACAAGGCCGACCGATCGGCGGACGACGCCGGCGCGTTCGAGTTCGAGCGGTTTGGGTTTCCCGTGATTCCCGTCTCGGCCGCACACGGCCGCGGCATGGACGAACTGATGGAGGAAGTGCTCGCGCGCCTGTCGCCTGCGTCGATCGCGGAAGACAACCTTCCTGCGCTGCGCATTGGCATCTTCGGCCGACCTAACGCGGGCAAATCCTCGTTCATCAACCGCCTGGTGGGGCGCGAACGCCTGGTCGTCTCATCCATCCCTGGGACCACCCGCGACTGCGTCGAGGTTCCGCTGGAGGTGGAGGGTGCCGCGGGCCGCCGGCGGTACCTGCTGGTGGACACCGCAGGCCTGCGCGCCTCCGGTCGGCTCGAGTCGGCGGTGGAGCGGTTCAGCCTGGCGCGCGTCGAATCGGCGATGCGGCGCGTGGACGTCGCGGTGCTGTTGTTCGACGGGCAGGTCGGACCGACGCGCCAGGATCAGCGTATCGCAAGGATGATCCTCGACGAGCACCGCGGGTGCGTGCTGGCTGTGAACAAGTGGGATCTGGCGGCCGGCGGCCTCGGCCCGGCGGCGGAACGGCGACGGCGGGCCGAGTACCGCGCGGCCCTCCGACGGGAGTTTCCGTTCCTCGATTTTGCCCCGCTGCTGTTCGTTTCGGCGCGAACGGGATCGGGCATGGACGAGGCGCCCCGCAGCTTTGAGCTGGTCGCGCGCAACGTCTCGGCCCGCCTGCCCACCGGCTTGCTCAACCGGCTCCTTCGCGAGGCATTCGAGCGCCAGTCGCCCCCATCGATCCGCGGTCGGCGGCTGAAGCTGTTGTATGCCACGCAGACGGGCGAACGGCCGTTGAGGGTGCGGTTGTTTGTCAACGATCCTGACCTGCTGACGCCGGCCTACGCGAACTACCTCGAAGGACGGCTGCGGGCGGCCCTCGGGCTGGAAGGAGCCCCCTTGGTTTTCCAGGCGGAGTCGCGCCCGCGTCGGGACGCCGCTACCCACGGCTGATTGCGGCCACCAACTAGAAAGACCGATCATGGCGAGGATCCTACCGCCGTTGGCCGCCCGTGCGGCGCTGGCCCTGCTGCGGGCCGCAACGGGTTGGCATCTGCTGCAGGAAGGAGTCAGCAAGCTTGCGGCCGGCGACTGGTCCGCTGCGGCCTACCTCGCCACCGCGCATGGCCTGCTGGGGCCGCTCTTTCGCGAGCTTTCCGCCCGGCCGGCATGGGAGAGGGCCAGCGCCTGGTCAATACGTGGGGGCCGACGATCATCGGCGTGGCCCTTGTTATCGGCCTCCGGACCCGTGTAGTGGCTGCGGCGGGCGCAGCCCTCGTGGCGCTCTATTACGCCGCGCGTCCCGCCATGATCGTCCTGCCGCCCGTCCCCGGCTTCGGTTCGGCGGGCGAGATGATCGTCGTCTTGGTCGAGGCAGCGCGCTGGCTGCGCTCGCGGCCTTGCCCGCCGGCTGGACGTTCGGCCTGAAGGGGATGCGGGACCGGCTGCGATGGCGTCGGCGCACCGAGGCCCCGACTCCCGACGGCGCCGCGCCTGGCGGCGCCGTCGCCGCCGTGAACACCGCCGCCGGACTCGATCGGCGCGAGCTGCTGGGCCATCTCCTCGGTCTGCCGCTGCTCGGCGCATGGGCGCTGGCTTGGCTGCGGCGGCGCGGCCGGCGCATCGCTTCGCCCAGGCTCGCGAGCTGAAGGGACGCCTGCCGACCGGCCGCATCGGGGGGCTCGAACTCAGCCGGGTCATCCTTGGAGGCAACTTGATCGGCGGATGGGCCCATGCCCGGGACCTCATCTACGTATCGAAACTGGTCAAGGCCTACCACCACGAGGGCAGGATCTACGAGACCTTCGCGCCGGCCGAGCAATGCGGCATCAACGCGATCCTGACCAACCCCGTCCTGTGCGGCGTGATCAACCGCTACTGGAAATACGCGGGCGGCCGAATTCGGTTCATTTCCGACTGCGGCGGCAACGACCTGCTCGAACGGATCCGGCTCTCGATCGATCAGGGCGCGGCCGCCTGCTACGTGCAGGGCGGAACCGCCGACCAGCTGGTGGAGCGGGAACGATTCGACACGCTGGCCCACGCCCTCGATCTGATCCGCGCGGCGGGCCTGCCGGCGGGCATCGGCGGTCATTACCTGAAGACCGTCGTCCGATGTGCCGAGTGTGGACTGAAACCCGATTTCTGGATGAAAACCCTGCACCGGCTCGACTACTGGAGCGCCCCCCCGGCGAGCCCGAGCACGACAACCGATTCTGCGACGACCCCGACGGCGTCATCGCCTGGATGGCGCAGCGCGAGGAGCCGTGGATCGCTTTCAAGGTCCTGGCCGCCGGCGCCATAGCGCCGGCGAAGAGGTTCCGCCATGCCTTCGAAGGCGGGGCCGATTTCATCTGCGTCGGCATGTACGATTTCCAGCTCGTCGAAAACGTCAACCTTGCGCTGGACGTTCTGGGAGATCTCCAGCGGCGGGTTCGTCCCTGGCGCGCATGAGCGGCCGGTGTCGGTTGATCATGCGGACGGGACGCCGTAGAGTGAGCCCAGGGAATCGCGAATGAAACCGCGCCCGGCATGGGCCGCGACGGTGCTGGTGCTCGCGATGGCCACGGCGGGGGCCGCGGTGAGCCCAGGCGATTCGCGCGAAGCGGTGCTGGCGGAGCTCGGCCTGCCGTCCGGACATATCCGCATCGGCGGGGAGGAACTGCTCTATTTCGAAGGCGCGACGGTCCGTCTTCGCAACGGTGTCGTCGTTGCCGCCGATGTACGTCCGCCCGAAGTGGTTCGGGCACGTCCTGGCGCCGGGAACGGAGCGCTCCAGCGGGCCCGGATGCCCGTTCCCGCGGCGGCCCTCCCCGACCCCAACGTCCGGCTGCGCGAGATGGTGGCGACGCCGGAGTTCCAATTGCTTTCGCCGGAGGAGCAAATTGCGGCGCTCGGCGATTTCGCCGCTCAAAATCCCGGTGCGAACATTCTCGGTTACGTACTGGCCGCCCGGCGCCGTCTCGACGAGCAAGAACGGCTGCGCCGCCGGATGCGCGAAATCGAGGAGGAGCTTAACCGCCTTGCCACCGAGGCCCGCCGCCGCCAGCGCGAGCCGATCTGGCCGGCGACTACGGTCGTCGGTGGCACGCTGATCCATCGCGTTCGTCCGTGGACGGTCGGTTGGATGGCGGAGGCGGAAGGACCGGGATGGTCGTGGCGCGTGCACGACTGCCGCCATCCTGCGGGCCGCTCCGCCGGCGCTCCGTTGGGGACCTCCGGC
The DNA here is from genome assembly GCA_937139365.1 of uncultured bacterium. Lineage (GTDB taxonomy): Bacteria > Verrucomicrobiota > Kiritimatiellia > PWTM01 > PWTM01 > CAACVY01. The sequence continues at coordinate 18,851 of CAKZPT010000019.1, forward strand.
TGGCCCTATAATTTCGGCATGGGCACGGCTCCCGTCCGCGCCGGACCCCGCCAGCCGGGCATGGGCTGGTGATTCGTTCCTGGCTTGCGCCGTCGGGGCTCGCTTTCGACTCCGGTGCGCATAATTTGAACGACGTGAGCCGCGAGCAGATTTCCCAAGCGCGGACGCGTCTCTTCGGTGTGCCGGGCATCGCATGCGGCGGCCGCCGGTGACCACGACCACCGCGCGCCCCGCCGCGGATGCGGCGCGTGGGGCCGCTTTACTTTCGCGCCGCCGCGCCGTAAACTGGCCCGAAAAACAAACCAGAAGGAAGCAACGGAAGAAGGTTGTTCATGCATAGTGCGGCGAGAGGGGATGTCCGGAAAGAGTTTCAGCGGCACGACAGGGACACAGGGTCCTCGGAGGTGCAGGTCGCGCTGCTAACCGCACGGATCAACTCCCTAACGGAACATCTGAAGAAGTTCCGCAAGGACCATGCATCGCGCCGCGGGCTGATCTTGATGGTCAGCAAGCGCCGGCGGCTGCTGGAGTACCTCCGGCGGACCGACGAGTCCCGCTACCGGCGGGTCGTCGAGAAGCTCGGCCTGCGCCATTGAGGCGCTTCGGTGCCCTCTCCACGCCCGCATCCCTCGGCTGCCCCTTGTCGGGCGCGGCGGAGGGCTCCCCGTGTCTCCCCTCCTGTCGAGGGCCGGAAGGCGGGGTTCCGCCCCTGAACAACCGACGTTCCACGATCCATGAACTCCACCACATCCGTCCAGGTGCCCGTCGGCTCGGGCACGCTCACTCTTGAAACCGGCCTGCTGGCCCGCCAGGCGGCCGGGGCGGTCTCCGCCCGCATCGGCGACACCGTGGTCTTTTCCGCGGTCACCGCGACCTCGACCCCACGGGAGGGTGTTGATTACTTCCCGCTCCAGGTCGAGTACCGCGAGAAGTTCTACGCGGCCGGCAAGATGCCGGGCGGCTATTTCAAACGCGAGTCCCGGCCGACGGAGCGGGAGATCCTCGTGGCCCGCATGACGGACCGTCCGCTCCGGCCGCTGTTCCCCCGCGCCTACCGCTGCGACGTCCAGGTGAACAATACCCTGCTCTGCGCCGACGGCGAGAACGAGTCGGACGTGCTCAGCATCGTCGCCGCCAGCGCCGCGCTGACCATTTCCGACCTACCGTTTCTGGGGCCGATCGGGGCGGTGCGGGTCGGCCGCGTGGACGGTCGCTGGGTCCTCAATCCGGGCCACTCGACGCTGACCAACAGCGACCTGGACCTGGTCTACGCCGGAACGCGCGAGAAGTTCATCATGATGGAAGGCTCGGCGCGGGAGATCTCCGAGGCGGACTTCCTCGCGGCGATGAAGGTCGCCCACGCGGAGGTGGTCAAGATCTGCGACGCCCAGCTCGAACTGCGCCGCCGTCTCGGGCTGCCCGACAAGGTCGTGGACGACCCCCCGGCGGTGCCGCCCGAGCGGCTGAGCCGCGCCCTCGAGTGGGGCGGCGCCGCGATGGAAGCCGCGATGGAGATCACCAGCAAACTGGAGCGCCAACAGCGGGTCGCCGCCATCGCTGCCGATCTCCAGGCCCGTTTTGCCGAGGCCGAGCCGGACCTGACGCCGGCGCAGTTCAAAGAGTTGCTCGACGCACTCGAGATCGCCGTCGTGCGGCGGATGGCGACCGAGCTGGACCGCCGCATCGGCGGGCGGGGCTGGGACGAGATCCGGCCGGTCCACTGCCAGGTCGGCCTGCTGCCCCGGACCCACGGCTCGGGCCTCTTCGCGCGCGGCGAGACGCAGGCCCTGGCCACCGTCACCCTCGGGACCCACGACGACGCCCAGGACCTCGACGCGATCGCCGGCGGCCCTGAGGAGAAGCGCTTCCTGCTGCACTATAACTTTCCGCCCTACTCCGTCGGCGAGGTCGGCCGTCTCGGCGCCACTGGCCGCCGCGAGATCGGCCACGGGGCCCTCGCCGAGCGCAGCATCCGACCGCTGATGCCTCAGAACTACCCCTACACCGTTCGCGTCGTCGCGGAGATCATGGGTTCGAACGGCTCCTCCTCCATGGCCAGCGTCTGCGCCGGCACGCTTGCGCTGATGGATGCTGGCGTCCCGCTCGCCCGGCCCGTGGCCGGTATCTCGATCGGTTTGTTCACCGCCCCCGGCCGGCCCCCGCGCTTGGTGACGGACATCCTCGGTGCCGAGGACCATTGCGGCGATATGGACTTCAAGGTCGCCGGCACGCGCAACGGCATCACCGGCTTCCAGGTGGACCTGAAGCTGCTCGGGCTCGACTGGGACATCGTCGAGGCCGCCCTCGAAAAGGCCCGGGTGGGTCGTCTGCGCATCCTCGACGAGATGACCGCCGTTATCCCCGCCCCCCGCCCGGACCTCTCGCCGTACGCGCCGCGAGTGCAGGTTGTGAAAATCCCTGTGGACAAAATCGGCGCGCTGATCGGCCCCGGGGGCAAGAACATCCGGCGCATCACCGAGACCTATAAGGTTGAAATCGATGTGGAAGACGATGGTACGGTTCACGTGTACAGCGTGACCAAGGAAGGCATGAACGCCGCCCTTCGGGAAATCGGTTTGCTGACCGCCGAGGCCGAGGTCGGGAAGACCTACCAGGGCCGCGTGACGGGCATCAAGGATTTCGGCGCGTTCGTCGAGATCCTGCCGGGCCTCGAAGGCCTGGTCCATGTCAGCGAGCTGGCCAATTTCCGCGTCGGCAGCGTTGAGGACGTCTGCAAGGTCGGCGACCTGATGTGGGTGAAGTGCATCCACGTGGACGAGAACGGCAAGATCCGGCTGAGCCGGCGCGCGGCCCTGGCCGAGCGGGACGGGGAGACCGGCGCCGAGCTAGCTGCCCCCGACACCGATCCGGCCTCCCGCCCTGGCGGTTCCCACGGCGGTGGCCGCCCCGGCGGCGGCCGGCGGCGAGACGAGCGGCACGGTGGCGGCCGCCGGCCGGGCGGCGGTCCCCGCCGCTGACACATCCGTGAGCGTTACCGACGCCACCCGGGCCCGCGCTGCGAAGGTCCTGGCTGCGCTGCGCAGCGCCTACCCCGACGCCCGCTGCGAACTCGACCACTGGTCCACTCCGTTCGAGTTGGCCGTCGCCGCTATCCTGTCGGCCCAATGCACGGACGAGCGGGTCAACAGCCTCACCCCCGAACTGTTCCGGAAATACCGCACGCCCGCCGACTGGGCCGCCGCGCCGCGCGAGGAGATTGAGAACGACATCCGCCCGACCGGCTTCTTCCGGAACAAGGCCCGCAGCATTCAGAAGCTGGCCCGGGTTGTGGTCGAGCAGTTTGAAGGACGGCTACCCGCGGACTTCGACACCCTTGTCGAGCTGCCGGGCATCGGCCGCAAAACCGCCAACCTGCTGGTGGCCACGGCCTTCGGCGGGCAGGGCATCATTGTGGACACCCACTGCTCGCGTGTGTCCCGCCGGCTCGGATTCACGCGCCACGAAGATCCGGAAAAGATCGAGACGGACCTGCGGGAGACAGTCCCGCGGTCCGACTGGACGGTCTTCTCCCACGGCATGGTGATCCACGGCCGGCGGTGCTGCCGCGCCCGCAAGCCGGACTGCGCACATTGTCCGGTGGCCGCCCTCTGCCCCTCCGCGGGCCGGGTCTGATGCCTCGGTCGCTCAGCGCTCGAGACGGACGCGCCGCGCCGCGTGAAGCCGAATCGGCCCGAGCAATCCCGCCGGCCGCAGCGGATGTTCGCCGTGTTCAAACTTTATATCACCCGGCGCCGGAATAATGGCGGATCGCGTCATCCTGGGACGTCATCCATTCCATCAGCGTTTTCATCCGGATGAGTGGCGGCGCACCACGGCCGTCGACAAACTCCACCGTCCAAGGGGCCTTCAGTTCGCCCGGCTCCGGCGGCGGCGGGACCGTGACGACCGTCGAATGTCCGTCGGACCAGACAATTTCGAGTGCTCCGCCCTCCGTCGCCTCCAGCCAATGGGCACCGTACTCCGACAGGAGTCGTGCCGGGGCCCATGGGCCTGGGGCCGGATCGTCCGACGATGCCAGACGGCGTCCGGTTCGTCGCAACTCGACCGGTTGAGGAGCGCAGATGGGTCGCCGGAATACGACGAACACCGACTCCTCCGGCGCCGGTCTGGACGGAATGCTACCGCGGGAAGGCCGGCACGCGAGCCGGTCCGGCCGGGAATCGTTGGTCGACCGCCTCCGCCCCGTTGACCGGTGGCGCGCCGGATCCGGCCGGGGGAGGCGGCCTGAATCGGGCCAGCCGCGAGGGGATGGCGCGGGTGGGAAGGGCACCACACAACTCGAAGTGGCGGCGCAGTTCCTCGGGGGCGGCGGTCCATTCGGACTCGGAAAAAACGTACCAGATCTCGCCGGTCCTTTGCGCCGTTTTCGCGGCCGGTTCCCAGACGGCGCGCCGGCGGGCGTAATGAAAGGTCTCCGGGTGGGTCCAAAGGACCATGTCCGATCCGCACAACGCATCCGGCGGAACTTGCCGTTGGAGTTCTGCGGCGGCGGGGATCGAAGACCGCCGCGTTCGCCGCGCCACGTCGTAGGGGACAAAGGCGATCGCGCCCGCCACCAGGGCCACCGCCACCAGCGCTCCGCCGACGTCCACCACCCTTCGCGCCCGTGGCGCCAGTTCCCTGCGACGCGTCCAAACGGCGGCGGCCGCCGGGGCGAGCAGCGGAAGGCAGGGATAGCCGTAGCGCGGGTTGGTCGCGCCCGCCGCGGCGGTGGCCAGAGAGCCCCACAGAAAAACGCGCCCGCTCCAGCGGGCGGCCACGAACGCCGGGTCGTCCTCTTCAGTCGCCTTCCGGTGAGCCAGCCACGGCGCCAACGAAAACGGCAGCGCGTACACGAACACTCGCACGGGCATCGCGAGCACCTCCAGCCACTTCGGCAAGCCGTGGCCGCGGACCATGTTTAGCACCTCGATCGCGCCGGAGAGGTCCGGCGCCTCGCCCCGCGCGTGGAACCTGGCGGCGGCCGCGAGTGCCCACATGGCGAATAGCGCGGCGGCCGCGCCGAAACCGAGCGTCGCGTTCCGGCCGAATTCGCGCGGGTAGCCCTTGCGGCGCGCATGCGCCGCCGCCGCCGCCGCGGCCGCGCCCACCGCCGGCAGCCCCGCCGGCCCCTTGGCCAGCAGGGCGGCTCCGGCGGCGAGCGCCAGCAGCCACGCGCGAAGCCAGGCGCGCGCGGGCCGAAACGACAGGTCCAGCGTCAGCCATGCCGCCAACGCCGTGGCCAGGGTGTTCACGGCGTCGATGTCCGCTGATCGCGACTGCGACCAGAGCGGAACCATGGCCGCGCAGGCCAGACCTCCTGGCAGGGCCGCGGACGGACCGATCCAGCGTGCCGAGAATACGGCGGCCAGCAGCACCATCCCGGTGGCCGCGATCGCCGAGGGCGCCCTCCACACCCATTCGCCCGCCCGGCCGGCGATCGTCTCGGCGGCCGCAATCAGCCAATAGTGGAGTGGGGGTTTGCGCAGGTAGGGGCGTCCGTACAGCCGCGGCGCCAGCCACTCGCCCGATTCGATCATCTGGTGGGCGGTCAGGGCCCGGTGCCCCTCGGTGCCGGAGAGCGGGGCCTCGCCGAGACGGGCCCAAAACAACCAGACGCAAACAGCGGCGAGGACGAGGACGACGATCAGGGGATGGCTAGCGAGTGCCGGTCCGAAGCCGTCTTGGCAACCAATTGAAGGCGTCCCACCAGTTCCGGGCGGGCCATCGCGGGCACCCCCCCGGCCGCCAGCAGGTCCGGTAGCCGCTCCAAGGCCGCCTCCATGTAGGGCAGCAGTTTCCGATTCCGATGGGGCCGCATCCCGCACGATCGCATCTCCTGGACGGCGCGCCACGGTTCCACGCCCTCGAACAAAATTCGATAGAACGCTACGGCCGCGCCCGTGCGTTCCGATCCGGCGGCGCAGTGCACCAGGCAAGGCTCGCCCGACAAGACGGCCGTCCGCATGGCCGTTAACGCCGAGGCGTAATGTTCGATTCGTCCCGTGCCCCAGCCGTCCAGCGGCAGCCGGACGTGCCGGATCCCGAGGCGGGCCGCGGCGGCCAGTTCCGCCTCCTGCGCGGCATCCCCCTCGCGCCGTTCTGTGAAATCTATGATGAGCCGGATGTTATGGCGTTTCAACACCGACTCCACCAAGGCCTGGTGAAGCTGGCCGCTCCGGTAGAGTCGTCCCGGCACGACCTCCCGCCAGCGCTTCGGCCGGATCGAGTCGATATCCACCGCCGCAAGCGCAACCGCCGCCAGGGCCGTCACGCCAACCGTAGCGGCCAAGACCCGCCGGCTCATGCGTACCGGGCTCACGTCGGAAAGCGAACCGTCTCTAGATAAGGAAACAGTTGGGCGCGCGCGAAAAAAACGTGCAGGCCGGCCGGACAATATATCCCCACTGGCGATCGTCCATAGGGAACGACGGATCCACGAAGGCGGGCGGGAGGGCCCACATGGCATGGAAATGGATTTTGGGAACCGGGTGTCTGGCCGTGACCGCCTCGGCCGCGCCACCGAACATCGTGTTCTTCCTCGTAGACGACATGGGCTGGACCGACTGCGACGCCTACGGCTCGACCTACTATGAAACGTCAAACGTCGACCGTCTGGCCGCCGCCGGAATGCGGTTCACTCAGGCGTACGCCCAGCCGCTATGTTCGCCGACCCGCGCCTCCATTCTGACGGGACAATATCCCTCCCGCCACGGCGTGACCTCCGCCGGCGGGCACCTGCCGCCGCACCCGCCAGGGCACAAATTCCTTCCCGACAACGCTCCTCCGAATCGTTCGCTGCGGATGCCCGAGAGCAAGAACGACCTCGATCCGGAGCGGGTCACGCTGGCCGAGGCGTTGAAGGCGGCCGGCTACGTCACCGGCCGTTTCGGAAAGTGGCACCTCGGTTTGACGCCGCCGCACTGGCCGGACCGGCAGGGGTTCGACGTTGCGTTCCATGCACAGCCCAGCGCGAGCCCTCCCGGCGACTACTTCTCGCCCTATGGCGTTGCGCCCCCCGACGCGAAGCCGAACCGACGTACCGGCGTACGGTTCGTCGGGGCGATCACCGACGGCCCGTCCGGCGAGTACATCACCGACCGGTTGACGGACGAGGCGATCCACTTCATCGAGGCGAACCGCGACCGTCCATTCTTTCTGAACCTCTGGCATGACGGAGTGCATGGCCCCTGGGGCCACAAGGAGGCCTACACCCGCGCATTCGCGGAGAGGCGCGACCCCCGCTGCGTCCACGGCAACCCGATTGTGGCTTCGATGTTGAAGAGCATCGATGAAAGCCTGGGCCGGATCCTCGAGCGCCTTGATGCCCTTGGCCTAGCGAGCAACACCGTGGTGTTCTTTTTCTCCGACAACGGCGGCAACGTGCACAGCAACACGCCCGAGGACGGTCACCGGAAACGGCGGGGACCGGACGATCCGCAGCTGAAGGACTGGCTCCCGGTGGGCCGGCGACCTGCCGCCGACCAGCAACCATCCACTTCGCAGCGGCAAGGGCCGGCTCTACGAGGGCGGGGTCCGGGTGCCGCTGATCGTCCGCTGGCTTGGCCGTGTCCGCGCCGGCGCCGTCAGCGACGCGGTCGTCGGCTGCATCGATTTTTTCCGACGATTCTCGAATTGGTCGGCGTCGCTCCGCCGGCGGGCCAGCCGGTGGAAGGCGTCTCCTTCCTTCCGGCCCTGTGCGAGACCGGTCCGGTCCGAAGGGAGGCCTACTTCATCTGGTTTCCCCATCTGGTCCCCGGGGTGGCGGTGCGGCAGGGTGGCTGGAAGCTCATCCGGCGGTTCGAGCCAAACTCCGGGGAGTACGAAGGGCTGTACGAGCTGTTCAGCCTCCGCGACGACATCGGCGAGTCCGTCAACCTCGCCGGCCGTCATCCGGACAAGGTGCGGGAACTGGATGCGCTGATCGACCGCTTTGTCCGAGAAACTGGCGCGTTGTACCCGCAGCCGAACCCCGCGTATCGCCCTCCCGATCCCGCCCGGGGGCTGGTGCCACGCCAGTGCCGCGTTTCGGTCACCGGCGACGTGCTGCAGGTCGAGGCGGACAGGCCTGCCCCACGCCCGATCGTGCGGGCCAGGCGGTGGCGAGCATGACGCAGCTTGCACGCACGAATCCATCCCTGCGCCCCGCCGAAGGGCCGCCGCTGGCCCGACGGCAATCCCGGGCCGCGCTGAATGCGGCACTGCGGATCCATTCGTGATGTGTCGTGGAGGCTGGCCACATCGGTTTTCTCTGCCTGAGCCTCGGCGGTGAAAATGTTCCAAGGGTTGGACGGCGAAGGCCGCTTTGTTTCCAAGGCTTGGAACTCATGCGCCGGTTTTCCCGCTCCTCCCTTCACCGCCCCCACGGCGTGGGAGGATGAGACGGATGTGGGGCACGAACGGGATATGTCAGGCGCTGCTGTGGACGCTCGCGAAACACGATCCGCGGATTCGCCGGCACCTTCGCCTCCGGGTGAAACGAGCCCCGTCCTCCTCGATGGCCGGCAGCGTACATCCTCATTCAGTCTGAGGCGCCGGCCGACCGTTGAAAGGTGGTCCGCGCTCCGCCTGAGGGTGGGGCGTCGCAGGGTTTACTCCGAATGGCCGGGCCCCGCCGCGGGAGCGAAACCCAGGAGACGCTCCATCCGGGCGCCGCGCAGAGCGCCGTTGCCCAGACGCGTCGGATCATCCAGGCGAACGCGGTCTCCGCGTTCCCATTCCTCCACGATGCGCCGCGCCTCCGCGCGGTCCAGATGCCGCGTCAGCACCTCGCAGGGACAGGTCGAGCCGTCGGACGCGCACAGATGCGAGGCGATGCGGCCGGCGGTTGGCCGGACCGCCCCCACCAGCCGCCCGCGGAAAGCGTCCGGCTCATCGGGCGGCGGCGGCGAACGCCGGACTGCGAGGAACGAGTAGGCCACCGCGGACAGGTCGCGGTGCAAACGACGGTTCATCCATCGCAGGGAGAGCGGCGCGTTCCAGCGCCGCACGTCGTGGCACCATGCGTTCGGCCGGCCCAAGGCGAGGAGGGGGCACGGCCGCCGATGGGGACAGGGCGCGAGGAGACTCACGTCGTCACGGCCGAGCAGCCGGTCGCGCGCGCGCTCCAGACGCACGCTGGATGGCCGAGTCGCCGGTTCCACGACGACGAGCCAGCCGCCGTGCCGCACCATGCCGACGCAGCGATCCAGCCAACGGACGAACTCCTCCTCCGACGCGCCCTCGAATAGTTCGTTAACCACAAAGGCCGCCAGAACGAGATCGGCCGGTTTGTCCGGCCGCCAACTGCGGACGTCCGCGACCACGGTCTGGACGCGGACACGGCGTCCGCGGCCGGGGCGGCCCGCAAGGGTCGCCAGCTCGCCCAGCGCCGCGGCGTGTCGATCCACCGCGATCCACCGCAACGGGCGACGCACCCCTGCCTCCTGTAGCCAGTCGATCGCCGCGCGCCCGGCTGCTCCGGAGCCGGCGCCGAGGTCGGCCACCGTCACCGCGCCGTCATCCGGCAAAGGCGGCCCCCCGGCGATGGCGGCGCATTCGGCCAGGACGAACCGGATGCGGACGTAGGTCTGCGGGAAGAAAAACAATCCGTACGCGGCCCAGTGTATCGGGTCGGCCGCATATTGCTCGAATCCGGACCGCCGCTCGACGGTGAACAGGTCGGAGAGAGCCGCCACCCTCCGGGCGAGCCGGTCGCAGGCGGTTTCGGGCGAATCGCTGCCGGTCGCGTCCATGGCGCGGCGTAGCCAGGCCAGCTCGAGCGCCTCGGGATACACCGGCCGCGGCAGGTCCACGGGTCTCCTCCTCAGAACCGCAGCCGGGCGGCCAGCAGGCGCCGGCGCAGCTCCTCGACGACGCGGTCTTCGTCGGCCTCGTCGCGGGCCTCGAACGTGGCGGAGAAACGTAGGTAGGCGCCGACGTCGTCCCAAGGCACGGTCGAAACGGAGTGCTCGCGGATGAGGAACTGGGAGGCCTCCTCCGCGCTGCGGAACTCGAGGTCCCCTGCGCCGGCCGGCGCCCGGGTGTAGAGGAAAAACGTGCCGCCGGGCATGCGCGCGTCGAAACCGACCGAGCAAAGGACGTCCGCCAACTTAAGGAGGCGGCGATGGTAATGCGAGCGGATCGCCTCAGACAGCGACAAGTCGGCGATGCCGGCACAGGCGGCGACCTGGATGGCCTTGAACTGGCCGCTGTCGGTGTTGTCCTTGACCTCGGCGAAGGCCTGGACGGCGCGGCGCGGGCCGGCGACGAAGCCCAGCCGCCAGCCGGTCATGTTGTAGGACTTGCTCATCGAGTGCAGCTCGATCGCGCGCTCGCGGCCGCCGGGGCGGGCGAGGATGGACAGGCGCGGCCGGTCGTAGACCAGGGTCGCGTAGGCGGCGTCGTGGACGATGAGGAGGTTGTGGCGGTCGGCGAACTCGAGAAGGCGATCGAACAGGTCCTCCGTCGCCGCCGCCCCGGTCGGGTTGTTGGGGTAGTTGACGTAGAACAGTTTGGCGCGCGCCGCCGCGGCGGGCGGAATCCCGTCCAGGTCGGGATGAAAGCCATGGGACTCGCGCAACGGCACCGGGACGACCTCCGCGCCGAGGTAGCGGGCGTGGGTGGCCAGCACCGGGTAGCCGGGGACGGTGACGAGCACCACGTCCCCCGGGTCCACAAAACAGAGCGGAAGGATGGCCAACGCCGACTTGGAGCCGATGCTGTGGTTGATCTCGGTGTCTGGGTCCAGGCCGCGCACGCCGAAGAACCCTTCCAGGTACCGGGCGGCCGCTACGCGGAACTCGCGGATGCCATTGTCGGCGTATCCTCGGTTGGCGGGGTCGTCCACGGCCCGCTTCAGCGCCGCGCGCACGGCCTCGGGGGCCATCCGGTCCGGCTCGCCGACGCCGAAGTCGAGCAGTTCGACGTCCGGCCGACGGGCGCGGGCCTCGGCCTTCGCGCGCTTGATCCGTTCGAACTTGTAGATCTGGTTCGAGGCGCCGAACGCGGCGCCGCCGATCCGTTGCGCAAAACGGGACGGGAGGTCGAACATGACGACGGCTCCTGACCGCCCTCGCCGGGCGGGACGGACACAATAGCGTCCCCCGGGGTGGCGCGCGAGCCTGGCATCGGGCTGCGCATTGCGCCGCCGGGCCGGCCGTGGTAGTGAATACGGAGGCCCCATGAGCGTCCATTCCGGTGGGGCGTGCCCTGGGGAGATTCGACGATGAATCGATGGATCGGGTTGGCGGCCGTAGCGGTGATCGGCGTCGCGGGTGCCGGCTGCGCCGCGTTCCGCGCGAAGGTCAGCGAGGTCGACGTGCGCGAGACCCGCCACATGAGCAGCCGCTACGATTACAGCGACATGCGGCAGATCTCGCGCAACGTCGTCGCCGAAATGGAGTCGAAATTTCTGGCCGCGTTCCCGCAGCCGCCCGTAATGATGATCGCCGGCGTGCAGAACCGGACCAGCCAGTACGTGGACACCAAGAACCTGACCGACCGGGTCCGGACGATGTTGATCCAGGGGGGGAAGGCGAGGTTTGTCAACGAGGCGCGGCGGGAGGACCTGTTGAAGGAGCAGGGCTACACCGCGGCCAACGCGACGCCGGAGACTCAGGTGGCGATCGGCCGTCAGCTCGGCGCCAAGTTCATGATCAGCGGTTCGCTGACCGAGATGAAGGACGAGTCTCCCCGCCAGGTCCGCGTCTCGAAGACGAAGGTCAACTACTACAAGCTGACCTTCGAGGTCACCGACCTTGAGACGGCGGAGATCAAGTGGATCCACGAAGAGGAGTTCGCGCGCGAGGCGCGGTTGCCTCTGATCGGCTGGTGAACGGCGGCCGGGAGTCCGCCGGGCCGGCCTCTCTCGCGGCGTGATGCCAGGCGCCTTCCACCGCCTCTGTCCCGGCGGCTTGCTGGCGGCGGCCGCCCTGTCCGCGTCCGGCTGCGCCACGCATTCCTTCGAGGCGGCTCGCGCCAACTACCGTCTCGGACGCTACGACCGCGCCGAGGCGGCGTTGGCGGAGCGCGGGTCGCCGGGCGACGACCGGGACCGTGTGCTGTTCCTGATGGAGCGGGGCATGGTGCGGCAGGCGCAGGGACGCCACGCGGACAGCAGCCGCGACTGGATCGAGGCCGCCGACCTCATCGGTGCGCTCGAGACCTATAGCGTCAGCCGGGGCGCCGCCAGCCTTTTGGTCAACGACACCGTCCAGGCTTATCGCGGCGTGCCCTTCGAGTGGTCCCTGCTGCACGCGCTCACCGCCCTGAACCATTTTGCACTGGCCCAATGGGAGGAGGCCGCCGTCGAGGCCCGCCGGACGATCGAGGTGTTGGAGTTCGCCGCCCGGGAGGGGTTTCCCGCCGATGCGTTTTCCGCCTACGTCGCCGGGGTGGCGTTGGAATTGATCGACGATCCCTCCAACGCCGCGTTGATGTACCGTCGGGCCGCCTCGGCCGCGCCTCCCGGTGTGTGGATCGACGAGACCACCGGCCGGATCTCGCCCCGTGTACCGGGCGCCCCCCCGCCGTCCTTGTCCGCCGCAGGCGGCCATGGCGGTGGGGAGCTCATATGTTTCGTGCTATTGGGCCACCGATCGGAATGGTCTCCCGACGGGTCCATGCGGACGTTGGGACGGCCGGGTCCGGCGCGGATCCGTTTCGGGTCGGCCACGGCAGGCATCAGTTATCCATTGGCCAACTCGGCGGAGCTCTCGACGTTGACCGCGCGGCGGCTGGCCGCGATTCGGGCGGCCAAGACCGCGGCGAGGATCGCCGTAAAGGAGGCCGTGGCGCGAGCGGTGGACCAAAACACCAACGACTCCGGCCTGGGGTTTTTGGTGCGACTGTTGCTGATCGGGCTGCTGGAGCAGCCGGACCTGCGGCACTGGGGGACTTTGCCGCGGGAGTTTCACGTCGCGCGTGTGCCGTGGCCGGTGGGGGCGGAGCGGTTCGAGGTGGACCTGTGCACCCCCGGCGGGCATGTGATCCGGACGGTCGCACCGGCGGCGGCGTCGCGTCGGAGGTCGGTCCGCGTGGCGATCGTGACGGACCGCGCGCCGGCGTGGGCGCAGGGCGGCCGGCAGTGAGCGGCTGGGGAGCCCATCCGCGGAAGGAGGTTACGCTGCAGCGCCGCTTGGCGGCGCTGGGGATTTGCGAGTCCGACCTCGAGGAGCGGTTCCTTCGGGGTGGCGGGCCGGGCGGCCAGAAGATCAATAAGACATCGTCCTGCGTGGTGCTTCGGCACCGGTCGAGCGGGATCGAGGTGCGCTGCGGCCGAGAGCGTTCGCAGGCGATGAACCGCTTCCTCGCGCGGCGGGAGCTGTGCGACCGGCTGGAGGCGATGCGCAAGGGCGAGGCCGATCGGCGCCGCAGCGAGCAGGAAAGGATCCGCCGACAAAAGCGGCGGAGGTCGCGGCGCCAGCAGGCGCGACGGCTGGCCGAGAAGCGCGAGAGGTCCGAGACGAAGGCTGCGCGCGCCTGGCGGCCGGAGCCGGAGTGATTCCCTACCAGCGTGCCGGCCGCCAACGCAGATGCCGTCGCGAAGCCAGCCGTCGCGAGTCGGCGAAGACGCGCACCAGGGCGACGCCGGACAGAAACCCACCCACGTGGGCCCAGAACGCGACGCCGCCGGAGGCCGGCCCGCCACTCACAAGGCTACCGAGCAGTTGCAACAGAAACCAGTAGCCCAGCATCGCGATGGCCGGCAGCACCACCACGCGCGCCCAAAAACCGAAGAGAAACAGCGTCTCCACCGGATGCCACGGGAACAGCACGGCGTACGCACCCATCACGCCTCCGATCGCGCCGGAAGCGCCGACCATCGGCACTGGGCTCCACGGGTTCGACGCGATCTGGGCCGCCGCTGCCCCGAGGCCGCAGAGCAGGTAGAACGCGAGGAACCGGACCGGCCCCATGGCGTCCTCGACGTTGTCGCCGAAGATCCACAAGAACCACATATTGCCGAGGATGTGCAGCCATCCGCCGTGCAGGAACATCGAGGTCAGGAGCGTCCACCAGTTCGGCTCGGCTTCGAGCACGCAGAGGTACTGGCGGGAGATCGGAATGGCCGTGCCCGGCGGCAAGCGTTGGAGCAGCTCGGCGGGGATCAGACCCCACGTGCAGATCGAGCGGATCAGAGGCTCCGGCTCACCCCATCCCTGCACGAGCATCCAGACCGCCGCGTTGGCCGCCACCAGCGCCACGGTCATGACCGAGCGCCGGACGGTCGGGTTGATGTCGCGCAGCGGGAACATGCGACGCCGAGCCTATCGGGCGGGAGGGGGCGCGGCAAGGGGTTCCGGCGCCCCAAAATGGAGCGCGGCCCCGCCGTGTTGGCGGCGGCGCCGCGCCGGATTCGAGGCGGTCGTCAGACCGCGGGGATCTTGACCCACTTCGCGCCGAGCTTCGACGATTTCACGACGGCTTCGATAAAGAGCATGCCGCGCAACCCCTCGTCGACGCCGGGGAAGTCCAGCTCCAACTCCGACGGCTCACGCTTCTCCAGCCGCGCCTGCAGTGTCGCGGCGAAGTTGAGGTAGTGGTTGGCGAACGCCTCGATGAACGCCTCGGGGTGGCCGGAGGGCAGCCGCGTGGCCCGGCCGGCCGCGGGGCTCTTCTTGCCCACGTAGCCATTACCGCGCTTCCAGACCTCCTCCGGCGCGTCGATCTTACGCACGTAGAGGTAGTTCGGATGTTCCTGGTGCCACTCGAGGCTGGCGTTTTCGCCGTGCACCCAAATGGCGAGGTTGTTTTCCTCGCCGATCGAGACCTGGCTGGCGTGCAGCACGCCCTTCGCGCCGCCGCGGAAGCGGAGCAGCACGTTGCCGTCGTCGTCCAACCGGCGGCCCTCGACGAACGTCGTCAGATCCGCGCAGACGGCCGCGATCCGAAGACCCGTGATGTATTCGGCGAGGTTGGCCGCGTGCGTGCCAATGTCGCCCATGCAGCCGGCCGCGCCGCTCTGCTTCGGATCGGTGCGCCACGAGGCCTGCATCTGGCCTTCGCGCTCGATCGGACGGGCCAGCCACCCCTGCGGGTACTGCACGACGATCTTCCGGATCGCGCCCAGGTCGCCCTGCCGCACCATGTCGCGCGCCAGTTTCACCATCGGGTAGCCGACGTAGTTGTGCATAAGCCCAAAGACGCGGCGGGTCTTCTTCACGACCGCCCGCAGCGCCTTCGCCTCGGCGACGTTGATCGTCATGGGCTTCTCGCACATCACGTCGAAGCCGGCCTCGAGGAACGCCTTGGCGATCGGGAAGTGCCAGTTGTTCGGCGTCGTGATCGCGACGAAGTCGATCCGCTGATCCGCCGACAGCGCACGCTCGCCGGCGATCATCGCCTTGTAGTCTGGATACACCCGCTTCGGATCGAGGTTCAGCGCCCGGCCCTGCTGCAGGCTCTTTTCGGGATCGATGTCGAACGCGCCCGCGACCAGCTCGATCTGGCCGTCCAGCCGAGCCGCCTTCCGGTGCACCTCTCCGATGAAGGCACCGGGCCCGCCGCCCACCATGCCCATCCGTACCTTCCGTGCCATGATCATTCCTCCTGTCTGGCTGGGTTTGACCGTACTAACTCATAATATATTCGGCTGCCGAAAATGAAAAGGTTGTTCGTCGGCGTTGCTCTCGCCGGATTGGTGGCGGCTGCGGAACCGCCGGCCGCCCCCCGGCGGTGGGTTCCCTACTCCCCCGCGCTGGCCGAACTTGGGCGGGAACTGGGCCTGGAGAAGGCAGTCGTCGGCGTGACGCGCTGGACTCGCCGCCCGCCTGGCGACCGGACGCCGGTGGTCGGCGACGCGGTCTCCGTCGATCTCGAGGCCATGATGGCCGCACGGCCGGAGGTTGTGGTCCGTCAGGGCGGCGGAACGGACGGGTTCGACGCGCTGGGGCGGCTGGCCCCCCACATCCGCATCGAGACGATCCGGCTGGAACGGCTGGCCGACATCCCAGCGGCCGCGCGGCGGCTGCTGGAGGTGATCGGGGGCCCGGCGGACGCATCGGCGATCCGCGACTTCGAGCTCGTGCTCAAGGCAACGACGGCCGCTCCGGCCATCCGGCCCCGCACGCTGTTCCTCCTGGGCGGCGACCGGCCCCTGGCCGCCGGGCCGGACACGTACGTGGGAGACATGATCGAGCACGTCGGCGGAATCAACGCCGGCGCCGATCTCCCGGGCCGCGGGGCATGGCGAGCAGCGGACGTCGAAGGCGTGGCCACGGCGCGCCCGGACCTATTGGTGTGCCACGACGACGGGTTGGCGGCGGCCGAGCACGCCGCGCAATGGTGGCGCCGGCGTCTGGCGGGAATCGCAAAAGCCGCGCCGCAAACGATCGCGGTCAGCGAACCCGAGTGGCGGCTGCCCTCGCTAGGCGTGGCGCGCCTTCTGCCCCGCCTCCGTGAGGCCGTGCTCGCGGCGGCTGCGCCGACTAGAGCCCCAGATCCCGAAACGCGCGATCCGCGTCCGCCAGATGCCGGCGTAGGTCGAACACCGAGTCCAGCTCCGCCGGCGTCAGCTTCGCCATGACGTCGGGATCGGCCGCCAGCAGGTCGCGGAACTCGCGGCCCTCCTCCATCGCGCGCAGCGCGTTCCGCTGAACCCAGCGGTAGGCCTCTTCGCGGGCAACGCCGGCGTCGGTGAGCTTCAGCAGGACCTGCTGCGAGTGGATGATTCCGCGCAACGAGTTGAGGTTCCGCTCCATGGCCTGAGGGAACACCCGCAGGTTCGCGACGAAGTCCGCGAGTTTGGCCAACATGTAGTCGAGGGCGATGGTCGCATCTGGCAGCAGCACGCGTTCCGCCGACGAATGGGAGATGTCCCGCTCGTGCCAGAGGGGGACGTTCTCCATCGCCGCAACCGCGTAACCGCGGATCAGGCGCGCCATACCGGAGAGCCGCTCGGCGATGATCGGATTCTTTTTATGGGGCATCGCCGACGACCCTTTCTGTTCCCGGCCGAAAAACTCCTCCACCTCGTGCACCTCGGTGCGGTGCAGGTGGCGAAACTCCTGGGCCCACCGCTCGATCGAACAGGCAACGAGGGCGAGGTGGGCGACGTATTCGGCATGCCGGTCGCGCTGGACGATCTGGGTCGACAGGGGATCCGGGCGCAGCCCCAGCTTTTCGCAAACATATCGTTCCACGGAAGGATCGAGATGGGCGTGGGTGCCGACGGCGCCCGAGAGTTTCCCGACGCGGACGCATTCGCGGGCGCGCTCGAGCCGCTCCACCGCCCGTCCGAACTCGTCGTACATCAACGCCATCTTCAGGCCGAATGTGATCGGCTCGGCATGGACGCCGTGGGTCCGACCGATCATCGGGGTGTACTTGTGTTCGCGGGCCCGGGCAGCGGCGGCCTCGCGCACCTTCCGCGCGCCCGCGATCAGGAGGTCCGCGGCCTGCGTCATCTGCACCGCGAGCGTCGTGTCCAGCAGGTCGCTGCTGGTCAACCCTCGGTGGATGTGGCGTGCGGCGGGGCCGACGTATTCGGCGACGTTCTCCAGAAACGCGATCACGTCGTGGTTGACCCGGGCCTCGATCTCCTCGATGCGCCGGACGTCGAACGCGGCCCGCTGCCGGATGGTTTCCAAGTCGGCCGGCGGGATCAGACCGAGCTCGCACATTTTTTCGCAGGCCAAGATTTCGATCTTCAGCCAGATGGCGAACTTGTTTTCATCGGCCCAAATGGCCGCCATCTGGGGACGGGTGTAGCGCGGGATCATGGAGTTCGACCTCCTCTCAGTGTGGCGCCGCACGGGCGCGCGCCGCGGCTCATCGCCTCGGCGGGTTGGGTTCTGAAAACCGGCTCCCTAGACCGATTGTTCCGGGTGCCGGCGCGAGAAAAGGCGTACGAATCGGTTCGATGGCCGGGCGTCGTTCCGCCGGGGTTGCGGGAGCAAGCGTGGACGACGCGAAGGGCGAAAACGAAGGCGTCCGGCTTCCACCCCCCGACGCCGCCTCGGACGCCGCTGAAGGCGTCCAAGATCCCGGCGAGGACGGGCTCAGCGCCGGCGGAGGCCGGGGCAGGCCGGCGATCCGGGTTTGCGGCGATGGCGCGACGGACGATGGCAGCCCTGCATAACCGCCCCCGCGCGGTGACCAGTCGAACAGCGGCGGCGCGACCGACGGCGTGGGAGCGGGCGGATCGGGGCTCGCGCTCCAGGCGGGCGGGGCATCGGCCGACGGACGTGACGGCCCTCGCTCGCCGCCGGCCAGCGCCGCCGGGCCGGCGGCGGACCGCGAATCCGGTGCACCGCGGAGGGCGGCGGATCCCGTCTCCTCGGGACGTTCGATCCGTGGCTCGTGTTTCGTGACGGTGGTTAGGGGCGGTTGGGACGCCACCTCGGGGGGCTCCCGAGACTGCTGCGACGGCGAAGCGTTGGTCGAAAAGGTGCGCAGGCCGGCCATGCCCGATTCGGTCGGATGACCTCCGAACCCAAACATGCGGGACGAGGTGGTATCGCTGCGCAGGGTAGCCAGCAGGTCGCGGCCCAGGATCGCGGCGATCTGCTCGGCCTCCTCCTCCTCCTCGCGGAGCCGCGCCTCTTCCTCGTGTTTTTTTCGACGTTGCTCCTCCAGGACTCTGATGTCCGACGCCAGCCAACCCGGCTCCTCCTCCGTGTCCGTTTTTTCCTCGGGCTCGATGCCGCTGATCCGAGCCAGCTCACGAGCCAGTCGCTGCTCGGGCGAGAGCAGCCAATCTTCCTCCCTGGTTTCTGGCCGACGGGCCGGTCGCCCCGGCCGCGCTGGCGTCAACGGACGGGAGCCCGGATGCGGACGCGACAGATCGATCGCCGGAGAATCCGTGGCGGTGTCCGGTCCACCCGAGATGACCGGCGGCGCGGCCTCCGGCGCCGCCGGCAGGGCCACGGGCGCGGGGTCCACGATCACAACGGAATCGTAGCGGCGTCGTGTCCGTTTTTTAAACACGAGATCGTTGGTCGCTCCGGTATCGCCGGGCGCCGGACCCTCCGCTGTCAAAGCCGTCGAGGCCAACAGCGCCAACGCCGCCATAACCGCCCTCGCATTCATGCCGCCGACGTTGCGAGTGTACCCTCCGCCCCCTTTGATTACAAGCCGGAATTTGCTAGAGCAACGACGATGAGCGATTGGACCATCGCGGCGATTGCGACGGCGCCGGGCGAAGGCGGAGTGGCGATCGTACGGCTCTCCGGTCCGGAGGCCTTGCAGATGGCGGACGCGATGTTCCGGTGTGCGGGTCGCCGGCCATCCGAGCGCCCCAGCCACACCGTCGTGCACGGGCATGTGGTCGACGCACACGGTGTCGACCTTGACGAGGCGCTGTTGCTCATCATGCGCGCGCCGCACACATACACGGGAGAGGACGTCGTCGAGTTCCAGTGCCACGGCGGGTCGCGACCCGCTGCCATGATCCTGGCCAGGGCGGTCGAGGTCGGCGCGCGCCCGGCGCAGCCTGGCGAATTCACGCGCAGGGCGTTCCTCAACGGACGACTCGACCTCACGCAGGCCGAGGCCGTGTTGGATCTGGTCAAGGCCCAGACCGATCGGGCCGCCCTGGCGGCCCTTGCGCAGCTCGAGGGACGGCTTGGGCAAAGGATCGCGAAGATCTACGAAAAAATCCTTGACGCGGCCGCAATGCTTCAGGCCAGCCTCGATTTTCCCGAAGAGGATGACGTGCCCTCCGATGTCGCTGGAGCGGTCCGGGAAGTGTTCATGGAATGCCGCGAAGAGTGTCTTGGGCTGTTGAAATCGGCAAGGCGCGGCCGAATTCTCCGAAACGGCCTTCGCGTCGTCCTTTGCGGGCGGCCCAATTCCGGCAAGTCCACACTGTTTAACGTATTGGTGGGCAAGGAACGAGCCATCGTATCGCCCCACCCTGGCACAACCCGGGACAGCATCGAGGAATGGCTGAACTGGGACGGCATCCCTGTGTGCCTCGTCGACACTGCCGGCCTTCGCGAGTCGGACTGTGCGATCGAGCGGGAAGGAGTGCGAAGAGCGAAGGAATCCGGAAAAACAGCCGACGTAATTTTATATCTTATTGAGGGACAATCACTACCGAATATATCCGACGCTGATTTTCTTTCTGACTGTGACCCTTCCGCAACGCTGGTCTTGGCAACGAAGGGCGACTTGGGTTGTGCCCCAGGCTGGGAGGAACAGATCCCAAACTTCAGGATCCTCAAGGTATCTGCCTTCGATTCTGGGTGCGACGAACGCGTGGTGGAGGCTGTCTTGAGTCTCATTGGGCGTGGCGTGGCATTCGACACTGAATTTGCGGTCTCCGAGCGGCATTCATGGATGCTTAATTCGTGCGTTGAGGCGCTTGGGAATGCTATTTTGGCTCTGGATACCTGTGGCGAACAGGGTCCGAGCCTCGCCGCCTGCCATGCTGAGGCGGCTGCGGAGTCCGTCGGCAGAATTGTAGGAAGGGTCTACGACCAGGATCTCCTTGACTCAATTTTCTCGAGGTTCTGCATCGGAAAATGAACGCTTGTGACGTTGCGGTAATTGGGGGCGGCCACGCGGGTATCGAGGCCGCTCTCGCATCTGCCAGGCTCGGGGCTGCGACAATTCTGATCACCATCGCTCGCTCGACCATCGGAAGAATGTCGTGCAACCCATCTATAGGTGGTATGGCGAAGTCGCATATCGTGCACGAACTCGAGGCGCTCGGCGGCGAAATGGCCAGAGCCGCGGATGCCACCGCGATCCACTACAAGACCCTCAACACGAGGAAGGGGCCGGCTGTCAGGGCAACGAGATGCCAATGCGACAAGCGGCTCTATCCGAGGTACATGCAGTCGGTTCTGGCCTCGCAGGCGAATCTGAAAATCATCGAGGGAGAAGCAGTCGGTCTGGTATCTCCGCATGGAAGAATTCGCGGGGTCAGGCTGAGAGACAACCGCCTTGTGGAATGCCAATGCGTAGTCGTATGTGGTGGTACGTTTCTTAATTCGTCCGTCTATATCGGGAAACAATCCTTCCAATGCGGACGGGCCGGCGAGTCGGCGTCAGTCGGGCTATCCGACGACCTAGTCTCTCTCGGCCATGTCAGGGGCAGGCTGAAGACCGGAACCCCGCCCAGAATCCATCGTGACACAGTTGATTATACAAAGGTCGCGGTCCAGCCATCCGAGTTTCCTCCACCGTTCTTCTCGGAAATGGCGAGGGAAATATGGAAAGAGTTCCACGTGGAACACAAAGATTTCGCGGCCGCGCTGAGGTTCCACGTGGAACACTTGGTGGCGGATCTGATTCCGTGGCCGCCAGGCACTGCACCAATCCCGTGCTTTACTACACATACCACTGAGGAAACCGCTGCGATTGTGCGCGGCAACCTGGCCAATAGCTCGTTATATGGTGGGATGATCAAAGGGACTGGGGTCAGGTATTGCCCGTCCATAGAAGACAAATTCGTCAAGTTTCCAGACAAGGCATCCCATCATATTTTCCTAGAGCTAGAAAGTAGAAACGGAGTCAGGATATATCCGAACGGCACTTCGAATTCATTTCCGGCAGACGTACAGTTGGCGATGGTGCGAACCATTCCAGGATTGGGAAAAGCGGAGATCGTCAGGCCAGGCTATGCGATCGAGTACGATTTCTTCGATCCCAGGGACCTTAAACCAAGTCTCGAATCTAAGCTCGTCGACGGCCTTTTTCTTGCAGGTCAGGTTAATGGAACAACCGGATACGAAGAAGCTGCAGGGCAGGGATTCATAGCCGGAGTCAACGCCGCCAGAAAGATACGCGGAGAGGCTCCTCTCATTCTCAGAAGAGACCAAGCGTATATCGGGGTTCTGATCGACGATTTAGTGACGAAGGGCGTGGACGAGCCTTACCGCATGTTCACATCGAGGGCGGAGCACCGCCTTCTGCTTCGGCAGGACAATGCAGCATACCGTCTCATGGCGTCCGCCAGGGAAATTGGTCTGGTGCCGCAAAGCAGGCTGAGCCGGGTCGCTGAATCAGAACGCAGAATCGTCGCAGAAATATCGAGGCTCGCTCGGACAAAATCAGGGGATACTACCCTGTTTTCCATACTCTCGAGGCCCGGCGTTCGCTACCAGGACATATCCGGCATTGATGCTGGACTGACCGCGGAAGAAATGGAGCAGGTGGAATTGGAAGCGAAATATTCAGGATACATAGGGATAGAGTCCAAGAGAGCGGAACGGATGCGCGAAATGGAGTCGGTCCAGATCCCTGCGAATATAGCGTACGAGTCCATCCGAGCTCTCCGACGGGAATCGATCGAAAAGCTCAGCAGGATACGGCCTTCAACTTTGGGTATGGCCGCCAGGATACCTGGAGTCAGTCCGGCGGACGTGGCCATTCTTGAGGTTTTTATAAGACGTTTGTCATCAAATACTTAGCCCAAGTTCTGACATGATTTTCCTCATGTCGTTCGGGATCTCGGCCTCTAACTCGATGGGTTCACCGTTGACCGGATGAAGAAACTTCAGCCGGTGGGCATGCAACATCGGGCGGGCAATACCCAGCCGTTCGCCCTCCTGTCTCCGTGAGCCGTAAATTGGATCGCCTAGGATCGGATGGCCAATGTGGGTCATATGAACCCGGATTTGATGAGTTCGACCGGTGAGAATGAACACCCGGACGAGACTGGCCTCCTCGCGGCAGGAGACAACTTCGTAGCGCGTGACGGCGTACCGTCCGCGATGGGTTCGAGCGGTCATTTTCTGCCGGTGGGATGCGCTGCGGCCGATGAGCGTCTCGATCGTTCCGCTGGGCGGCTCCAGCCGGCCACGCACGATCGCCAAGTATTCCTTTTCGACCTGCCGGCCCTTGAATAGCTCCGTCATGCCCCGGTGCGCGCGTTCGGTTTTCGCCACCACCAGCAAGCCGCTGGTGCCCTTGTCGAGCCGGTGGACGATGCCTGGCCTGGATTCGCCGCCGATCCCGCGTACGTTGGGACGGTGATAGAGGAGCGCGTGAACCAGCGTCGCATCCTCATGTCCGGCGGCGGGATGAACGACCAGGCCCGCCGGCTTGTCGATCGCCATGAGTTCGGTGTCTTCGTAGATTATTTTGATGGGCAATGCAATGGGCGTCAGGCCCGGAGGGCGCGGCGAAGGCTCCTCCCACTCAATCAGGTCGCCGGCAGCTACCTCCGTCCGGCATTTCGACACTGAACGACCGTTCACGCGGACGTGGCCCGCCTCGATTAAAGCCTGCCAGCGGCTTCGCGAATGTTCTGGCGCAAGCCGGGCCAGCGCCGCGTCGAGGCGTCCGCCGGCATCATCCGTTGGTACGGTCCGCTGGCCCATGGCGGTGCGCACGCCCTTTCATCCAGAACGCCACCCCCGCGGCGAGCAAGGCGAGGCTGATCCACTGGGCCGTCGTCAGACCTGCCCACTGCTGCCTCGGGTCGCCGCGCAGAAACTCCAGCGCAAATCGCAGCAATCCGTAACCGGCCGCATAGGCGGCCAAGAGCGCGCCTTCGAAGGGCATCCGACCCCGCAGCCGGATCAGCAGGGCGTAGAGCGCCAGATTGCCCGCGCTCTCGAACAGTTGTACGGGCAACCGTCCCGCGAACCACGGGCCGGAGAGCGCCGGAAACGGCACGCCGTAGCAACAGCCGTTCAAAAAACACCCCACGCGCCCGAACGCATGGCCGAGCGGCAGACCGGTGAGGACGAAGTCCGCAAAGATTCTCCAGGGCACCCCGTGGCGCACCGCGTAGGCCCACAGCGCCAGTGCGCCGCCGGCCAACCCGCCGTAAAAAATCATTCCCCCGTGGTCGATCCGTGGGATCTCGCGCCAATTACCTGTGAACTGCGGCCAGTTGGCGATCACATACGCCAGGCGCGCGCCGATCAATCCGCCCACCGCTGCCCAAAAAACGATCGCCGAGGGCCAGTCGGCGGGCCGCCCCTCGCGGCGAGCTAGCCGTCCATAGTGGACATACGCCGCCCACAGCCCCGCCGCCACAAGGACGCCATACCAGTAGATCGGACGTCCGCAGACATGGAAACACACTCGGTCCACGAGACCATCGTAGGTGGAGCGCCCCTGGACCGCAATGTCGTGTCCGCCTTGCCCGGACCGGCCGGATTTGGGATGGTGGCGCCATGCAAACCTCATTCCGCTTCTCGGTGGTCGTGGCGCTTGCGATCGCCTCGGTGGCCCTGGCGTTGGACCTCGGCGACCGCGCCCCATCCCTCGACGGCGTAACCGTCTGGCTCAACGGAGACGCGGTGGATCCCTCCCGGCCAAGCAAGGGGACGCGGTACGTGGTCGAGCTCTGGGCCACCTGGTGTCCGCCGTGCCGCGCCACCGCGCCTCATCTGGCCGCCCTGCACAACGAATTCAAGGACCGCGGGGTGGTGATCATCGGCCTCACCGACGACGACGAAGCCAAGGTGCGGGCCTTCGTCGAGTCCGCGAAGTTGCCCTATCGGATCGCGATCGACTCAAAAAAAGCAACGGCCGGGACCTGGATGAAGGGCGTCGAGGGCATTCCGCACGCGTTCGTCGTGGATACGAACGGCGTGGTGGCATGGTCCGGCCACCCGATGGACGGCCTGCGGGAGGTGTTGAGTGATCTGCTGGCCAGTGTGTACGACCCCGCCCGGCGAAAGGCGCGCGAGGAGCTGCAAGAGCGGCTGGGCGCGGCCCTCCAGAATCAGGACCTCAAGGGCGCGCTGAAGATCGCCGACGAGATTCTGACCGCAGAGCCGCGCCGCATGGATGTCCATCAGCTTCGGATCGGCCTGCTGGCGCAGCTCGAGGACCACGAAGGCGCGAAGGCGCACCAGAGGAAACTGCTGGAGATCTTCGACGACTCCGCGAAGGACCTCAACGACCTGGCGTGGGCGCTGGCCGCGCCGTCGCCGTTGCCGGTGGAGATGCGTGACCTCGAGGTGGCCGTGCTCGCGGCGCGGCGGGCCATGGAATTGACGGACCAGAAGGATCCTGCGGTCCTCGACACGTGGGCGATGGCCCTACACGCCGTCGGTTTGACGGAATGGGCCCTCGAGGTTCAGGAGAGGGCGATGGCGATCGCGAAGGACGACGAGAGCCGCAGGATGCTGTCGGCAAACCGGGATTATTTTCTGGGCGCGATCCGCGCGAAAAAGATCGCGGCCAAAGCGCCGGCGCCGGCCATCGCGCCAAAGGCGGACCCCGCGCCGGCGCCGTCGGGAGATCCGTGATGTCGAGCTGGCTGGGCACGCTATTCCGGGTCGCCACGTTCGGAGAATCCCATGGGCGCGGCGTGGGATGCGTGGTGGATGGGTGTCCGCCAAGGCTGGGTTTGTCCGAGGCGGACATTCAGCCCCAGCTGGACCGCCGGCGTCCGGGCCAGAGCGAGCTAGCTACGCCTCGGGAGGAAGCCGACCGAGTCACGATCCTTACCGGGGTGGAGAACGGGGTCACGCTCGGCACGCCGATCGCGATGGTCGTGGCCAACCGTGACGCCCGTCCGGGCGATTACGCATGGGTGGCGCGCGCTCCGCGGCCTTCCCACGCCGATTTCACCTACCGCGCCAAATACGGCATCCATGCCTCCAGCGGCGGCGGCCGCTCCAGCGCGCGCGAGACGGTCGGCCGCGTCGCGGCCGGAGCGGTGGCGGACAAGTGGCTGCGCGAACGATTCGGCGTCGAGATCGTCGCCTGGGTCTCCGCGGTCGGCCCGGTGGAAGCGCCGATGCCGGACACGGACCGTATCCAGAGGGCCGATGTGGATCGCCACCCGACGCGCTGTCCGGATCCGGCGGCCGCGGAGGCGATGGCGGCGGCCGTCCGGGAGGTTCGCGAGCAGCGCGACTCACTCGGCGGGGTGATCGCCTGCGTGTGCCGGGGTGTGCCGCCCGGCTGGGGCGAGCCGGTGTTCGACAAACTGGAGGCCGTCCTGGCCCGCGCCATGTTGTCGCTGCCGGCGACGAAGGGCTTCGAAATCGGATCGGGATTTGCCGGCGCGCGGATGCGCGGCTCGGACCACAACGACCCCTTCGTATGGAAGGACGGCCGGCTGGGCACGGCGACCAACCATAGCGGAGGCGTGCAAGGCGGCATCTCGAACGGCGAGCCGATCCTGTTTCGCGTCGCCTTCAAACCTCCCGCGACCATCGGACGGCCGCAGACGACCGCGGATTACGACGGCGAGCCAGCGATCCTGGAGGCCGGCGGCCGCCACGATCCGTGCGTCGTGCCCCGCGCTGTGCCGATCGTCGAGGCCATGACGGCCCTCGTGCTGGCCGACGCGGCGCTGATCCAACTGGCCCGCGAAGGGGCCTCGCCGACGCCCTGACCCGCCGGCTATGCCCCCCCACTGCGGATCAGCGCCAGCACCTGGTCCCGCCGACGCTCCATCTCCTCCCTGGTCGCCGCCTCAAGGTTGAGGCGCACCAGCGGCTCGGTGTTCGACGCGCGGACGTTGAACCACCAGTCCGGATACTCGATCGTTAGGCCGTCCAGCCGGACCACGCGGCCGTCGGGAAACGCCGCCTCGAGCCGGCGGAACACCGCCTCGACATCCGCCACGCGGGAGTTGATTTCGCCGCTGGCCGAGTAACGCTGAAACGGACGGATCAGCTCCGAGAGCGGAACGTCGGCGGCGCTGACGAGGTTGGCCACGTGCACCACCGCCAGCGCGCTGCTCTCGGTGTAGAAGTTCTCGCGGAAATAGTAGTGGCCCGAGAGTTCGCCCGCGAAGGCGGCATCGAGTTCCCGCATCTGCGCCTTGATGAACGCGTGGCCGACGCGCGACATCATCGGCCGCCCGCCGCCGACCTCGATCGTCTCGCGGACCGCGCGGCTGCTGCGCAGATCGTAGAAGATCACTGCGCCGGGATGGCGTTCGAGCGTGGATTGGGCGATCAGGGCGGTGATCATGTCCATCGGGACGACCCGGCCCTGTTCGTCCACAAAACCGGCGCGATCGGCGTCGCCATCGAACGCCACGCCGAAATCGCACCGTTCCCGACGGACCGTCTCCTGAAGCGTCGCGAGGGTGCGCACGTCGAGCGGATTGGCCTCGTGGTTCGGAAACGCGCCGTCGGGCGTATCGAAGAGACGGACCTGCTCGAACAGCCCGTCGAACGCCTCGGCCTCCCAGATGCCCATCGCGTTGGCGAAGTCGAGCGCCACGCGCAGCGGCCGCCGGATCCGCGCGGCGGAGCGGACGAAGCGGCGGTAGTCCTCCCGGATGTCGAGCGGCCGGGTCCGTCCCGGCCGGCCGGTGGGCGGGTCGAAGGCTTCCGACGCTACGATTCGTTCGATCTCCGCAATGCCGGTCACCCCGCTGACCGGCACCGCTGCGGCGCGGCAGAGTTTGAAGCCGTTCCACTCGCGGGGATTGTGCGAGGCAGTGATCATGATGCTGCCGTCGGCCTTGCAGGCGCCGTTGGCGTGGTAGGACATCGGCGTGCTGCACAGGCCCAGATCGAGGACCTCCACGCCGTGTTCGATCAAGCCGGCGGTGAGGGCTGCGGCCAGCGGATCGGAGTGCGGCCGGATGTCCCGACCGAGCACGATCGTGCGCGGTTTGAGCCATGTCGCATAGGCCCGGCCGATGCGGTATGCGAGGTCGTCGGTCAGCGTTTCGTTGTAGATGCCCCGAATGTCGTAGGCCTTGAAGATGCCCGCCATCGCGCGTCTCCCGCTTGGTTTTGAACCGCGATAGGATAAGGTATTTGCGTGCGACGGTCACGCAACGCCGTCCCGCGCGCGTGCGCATGAGCCGACGACAACCACGGGATTTGTCCGGTCATCTGATCTGGTTCGACGCCGAGTTCACGACGCTGGATCTCGAGCGGGCGAGGCTGATGCAGGTGGCGGTGATGGTGACCGACTCCGGCTTGCGGCCAGTGGGGCCGCCAAAGCCGCTGGTGATGGACATCCGTTTGCCGCCGCGTTGCGTCGTCAGCCCGTGGGTACGCCGCCACCTGGCCGACCGGCTGAAAGCGGGCCGAGGGCCAGCCGCCGTTCCGGTGGAGACAGCCGACCGGCGGCTGGCCGCCGAGCTGCGCCGCCGCCTCGGACCGATCCCCGCCTCAATCGAGCGCCGGCCGGTATTGGCCGGCAACAGCATCCATACCGACCGGTGGCTTGTACGCAAATTCCTCCCGCGGTTCCATCGCTGCCTGCACTATCGGCAGCTCGACGTCAGCAGCCTGAAGTTCGAATGGCGTCGCCTTTGCCCCGAGTTCGATTTCGAGAAGGCCGACCGCGCCCTGCTTCGGCGGTACTGGTCGGAGGAATGGGAGTGGGGACACGGCCGCCATGACGCGGCGTTCGACATCGCGGCCTCCGCCGCCGAGCTGGCGTTCTATCGGGCCCGCCTGCTGCGGCGCCGTGTGGCGCCCCCCTCGCCGTGGAAAGGAGCCGACGCATGATCCATTGGTGGTTGTTGTGGGCGGCCGCCGCGGCGGCCGGCGCCGACGCACCGGCGCCGACCAACGCCCCGCCGCCGAACCTGGTGACCAACGCCGTGGAGTACTCCCGGCTGGAGTGGCGCGACGAGCGCTATTGCCTCGCGGGCCGTCCGTTCACGGGCGTCGCGGAACAGCGGGACAAGGCCGGCCGCCTCAAGGCCCGTTACAGCTACCTTGAAGGAGAGCTCCACGGCCGGATCGAGGAGTGGCATCCCAACGGACAGCCCAGCACGGAAACCTGGTTCGAGCGCAACCAGCGTCACGGCACCAACACCTACTGGGACGCCGACGGTCGTCTGTTGAAACGGCAGGGATGGGACCGCGACCGGTTGGTTTGGAGCACCGACCCGCACGACCTAGAACCGCCGCCATCAAGCTCGCCATGAGACCAGCCTACGGGACTTTCCGCGCCACCGAGCTGTTCTGCCCCCGCTGCCGTCAGGCGCGACCGGTGCGCGAACGCCTGTTACTGGTCCTGCCGGGGACCGACCTGTTGGACTACCGTTGCCAGGTGTGCGGCGAGTCCTGCGGCACCCGCGAGGTGCCGCAGCGGCCTCCGGTCCCGCCCTCCGACCGGGGGACGTCCGGGCTTGCTCCGTGAGAATCCTCGTCCTGGCGCCGCGCCTGCCGCACTCGAGGGTGTTAAGCGGCCACCGCATTGTGTACCAGCGCCTGCGACGACTGATCGACCGCGGCCACGAGATCGGCCTCGCGTGTTTCGCGCGGCCCGAGGAGCGCGCGGCGGCGGTCGAGTGGAGCGGCCGGCTGATCGAGCTGGAGATGCTGCCCCCGCCACGGCGACGGCCGTTTCCCTGGTGGAGAGGACCGGCGCCGTTCTGCGACTGGTCGTCGCCGGAGATGAGCCGGCGAGTCGGAGACATGGTCGAGCGCACCCGCTACCACGTCGCGCTGGCCGAGTTCTCGGTCATGGGCCGGTTTCTCCATCGCAATCCGTCACTCCCCGCGGTGCGCCGGGTGATCTCCGTGCACGAGTGCGAGACCGTCGCCGCCGGGCGCAACGCGGAGCTGCTCGGCTACACCTGGGCCGGCCTGCTCGAACGCCACCGGCGCGACCGGCTCGCGCGGATGGAATTCGACATCTACCGGTCCGCCGACCTGACCCTCGTCCTCACGCCGCAGGAGCGCTATCACCTGCTGCGCCACGCCCCCGACCTCCACACGGTAGTGGTCCCCAGTGGCGTGGATACCCTCCATTTCCGCCCCGCCGAGCGGCCGTGCCCCCACGACGGCATTGTCTTCACGGGCCATTTCATGCACGAACAAAACCGGGATGCCGTGCGGTGGTTTCTCGCGGAGGTATGGCCCCGCGTCCGGAAACACCGCCCAGACCTCCTTTTCTATGTGATCGGTCCCGAACCGCCGCCGGATATTCGCGACAGTTCCTGGCGTGACCCCCACATCGTCGTCACCGGCGAGGTGGACGACATCCGCCCCTACCTGTACCGCTCCGCGGTCTATGTCTGTCCCATCCGCAAAGGCTCCGGAATGCGCGGCCGTCTGCTGGAAGCGATGGCCTGTGGCGTGCCCGTCGTCGCGACCACCGCCGCCGTGGAGGGCATTCCGGTGCAGCCTGGAGCCACCTGCGTGCTGGCCGATGCGCCGGACATCATGGCCGAACAGATCGAGCTGCTGCTGGACGACGAGCCCCGGCGTCGGCAGCTGACCCAGCGGGCGCGGGAGATGGTGCGCACGCGATTCTCCTGGAACCACACGGTGGATGTGCTCGAGGACGTTCTCCGGGACCTCATCGGGCGGCGGACACCGCGCGCCGTTCCAACCGCGGCCGTACCGGCGCTCCAGCCTGGATAAGCGCTTCGACCGACGAAGTCCAAGCCGCCGTGCCGGCCGGAAGGACCTGCATTCTCAGCGCAACGGGCAAATCGCGCCGACCCTCTGGCGGCCACACGGACATCCAATTGGTGCCGTCGCAGGCCTCGATCCCAACCCATGCCGCCCCCTGCAACGTCACGTTGGTACGGGGCGGCAGCAGCGCACCCGGCCCCCGCAGCGGACGCCTCACGCGCGCCAAGTCCCATCCCCCCTCCGTGGAGAGCGCCACCCATGACACCTCTTCCACCTCATGGGGTTCGCCGGGAGCTGCCGGCGGGATCAGGGTGGCCATCCGAAGCGTCGGCGGCTCGCTGTAGTTGGGGCGTGCCAACTCGAGGGCGCGCCCCTCACAAGGATCGAAGGCCGCCGCCACGTCGTCGGCGAATTGGAGAAGGGCATCGGAAGGAACCGCCCGCCGGATATGCAGGCGACCGGCCACCGCCCGGTGAACCGATACCCCCACGGCCAGAATGACGGCGGCCAGAAGGGCGGTCAGCCCGATCGCCGCCACCGCCTCCACCAGGGTCCATCCCCGGCGGCGTACGGCGCACGTCATTTTGTTTGAAGTAGGGAATAGACAAACCAGCCGAGACCGGCCAGCGCCAGCAGGCCGACCACGGCGGTCAGAGCCACCCACAGCGCTTCATTCTGTTTGCGGCGCGGGCCGAACGGCGAAATGCTGCCGAAGGTGATCGGCGCCGTCGCCGGCTCGGTGCTGACGACGACCTCGGGCTGGGGCAGTTCCTCCCGACGGGCGGCGACCTCGGCGCCTTCCGCATCGAACAAAAACTCCACCGCCCCGACTTGCACCAGGTCTTTAGGGTACAGGTCTTCCTCCTTGATTTCTCGCCCGTTGACGCGGGTGCCGTTGGTCGAGCCAAGGTCGGTCAGCGTGTAACGGTTTCCCAAGCGGCTGATGACGCAATGTCGCCCCGACACCGTCGGATGATCCAAGACGATCATGTTGGTCGCGTTCCGGCCGATCGTGACCTTTTCCCGGTCTAGCTCGTAGTTTTTGCCCTTCACCTCGGGCGACATTCCGATCAGGACTGCCATGGCACGGCTCCCGCGACGCTGCGGCGTCTCGGAAGCCGAGGATGGGCTAGTGCGCCTGTATTGTCAACGCCGCGGCGGAGGTCGGCGAATGCGCTGGGCCGGCCTCCGCGGACGTGGGGATGCGCTTGGGCGCGTTCGTGCCCGGTCCGCGGGATTCGCTCGGTCGCTTGCAGCGCCCGCCGGTCGGCAACGTTCATCGTTCGTTCTTCCGGCGAACCGAAGATAGAAAAGCCTGATCCGAAACCGCAGGGGGATGGAATTTTTGGAAGGCCCCAAGCCGCCAACGCACTCCGCGCAGACGGGGATCGATGGTGTGGGGAAACGGCACCATGGATCGGGGGCTGGCGTGTATCCCCTCCGCCCTTGTGGTAGGTTCGCGGCGCGATGGCCACGCTCGTGGATTGTCACGTTCACCTCTACCCTTTCCACGACGTGGGCCGGCTGCTGGATCGGTTGTGGCGCAACGTCAACGTCGCAAGCGCTGATCGGCCGGAAACGCTGGTACTTGTGCTGACCGAAACCGCCGGCTGCGACGCGTTCGACGCTCTGGCCGGCGGCCGCCGGTCCGCGGGGGATTGGCGTGCGCAGCCGGGGGCCGACGGTCTTTCCCTCCGCTTCGATCGCGCCACGCCGGCGGCCGGCCCAATCTGGATGATCCGCGGACGCCAATGGAGCACCGCCGAACGAATCGAAGTTCACGCGGTCGGGTTTCACGAGAACGGCGGCGACGGCCTGCCGGCCGCCACGTTGATCCGACGCCTCACCGGACTTCGCGTCCCCGCCCTACTGCCTTGGGCGCCGGGCAAGTGGTTCGGCCGGCGTGGCCGATTGGTGCGTCGCCTGATGGACGAGTTCGGGCCGGAGCGACTCGCGCTATCGGACTCCACGCTGCGGCCGAGCGAATGGCCGACGCCCCGCCTGTTCCGCGAGGCGCGCCGCCGCGGTTTTCGGGTGGTCGGGGGCTCGGACCCGCTTGCGTTCCCCGGCGAGGAGCGCTGGGTGGCGACGTACGCGACCGCGGTGGCCGCGGACCTCGATCCCGCGGCGCCGGCAACGTCGGTGCAACGCGTGCTGATGGATCCCTGCGCCACGGTCGTCCTCCGGGGCACACGGCCTTGCGCGGCGGAGGTCGCGCTGCGAATTGCCCGCCACCTGTGCGCCAAAAAAAGGCGGTCCTTGCGGTCGTGATCTACCGCTCGGCGGGGGAAGGACGGTCCGATCAAGGAGGTGAGCTGGGCTCCCAGCGGTCGCGCCATGCAAGCGCGGCCGTGGGACAGGCCGCGACACATTCGGCCGCAACGCCGCCCAGTCCGGCCTCGAGACCGTCGGCGAACGCCGGTGCGATCCGTTCCTCGTAACCACGACGCTCGACGGACATCGTCGCGTCGCCGGCCCCGGCCGCAAGGCGAACGCAGATGGCGCATTTGATGCATTTGCCCGGCTCGTAGACGACCGCAGGATGGTCCCGTCGAATCTCGACGGTGAACCGCGACATGGCCCGGTATCGACCGGCATCGGCCTCATATTCGTCGGCGTACCGACGGAGCCGGCAGGTGGCAGCTTTGCGGCAGTCGCAGTCGAAACAGCGCGCTGCCTCGGCGGACACTTCCCCGTCGAGCGGTGCGCCGACGGCGGCCGCCGGCAGTTCAGGCCGGTCCGACGCGGCACCAACAGCCCACTGCGCCAGCTCGGCGGGCTCGATTCGGCCGATGCGGCTGTCGAACCGCGGCCGCGGCGCGGCCGCCGGCTCGCCCCGCAGCATCCGCGCGATCGCCCGCGCCGCAGTGCGGCCGTCGGCGATGGCGCGTACCGCTAGGCGGCTGGTTTGGACGGCATCGCCGGCCGCGTACACGTTCGACCGGGACGTTTGCCGGGTGGCCGGATCCACCACGATGCCGCGCTCCGTACCGCGCAGGCCCCAGGCCTCCGGCCGGCGGGCCGGAAGACGCCCGCAGGCGACCAGGACCGCGGCCGCGACGCCGGCCAGCGCATCGAAATCCGACGCCGTGACGATCTCGACTCCGCCATGGAATTCCAGGTCCGGCGGCAGCGCCGACGCAAGTTCGGCCTCCAACACGCCGCGCGGAAGGCGTTCCTTCGGGATGGCCGAGCGTAGCGCCCCGCTCGGCGAGGCGGCACGGTCATGGAGGACAGGCAGGACGCCGACCCGGCGGAGTTCGACCGCCGTGGCCAGTCCGGCCGGTCCGGCTCCGATGATGGCCACCCGCCACGGGCCCGCTGGCGGCCAGACGCGCGGAACAACCGCCCGCTCGCCCAGCCGCCGGTGCGTCTCGCGGATCGCAAGCGCACAGTCGTGTTGGGCACGACGGCAGCTTTTCTGGCATGGTGCCGGACAGATCCACCCCAGCGTTGCCGGGAGGATCAGGTCGTTCGCGGCCAACGCCGCGGCCCCCGGCCAGTCGGACCGCTCCGCATCGCGAAGCATTTCCGGTATCCGCAGGCCGGCGGGGCAAGCGCGGCGGCATGGGGCTTCGCAGTCGCCGACGTGTTCGCTGAACAGCAGTTCCAGAATGTCGCGGCGCGCCGCGCGGACCTCTGGGGAGGATGCGTCGATCTCCATGCCCTCCGCGGCAGGATGGGAACAGGCCGGCAACAGCCGGCCCGAGGGGATCTCGCGCACCGCGCAGACCATGCAGGAGGTGTAGTACGACAGGCCGGGGAGGGTGGCAGAGCGTGGGGATCTCGATGCCGAGCCGCGCCGCCGCGTCGAGAAGGGTCGAGCCTTCGGGCACCTCGACCCGCCGACCGTCGATGACCACGCCCACGCTCACGGGAGCCTTGTACCACGCGATCGGCCGGGGCGAAACGCGCCGAGGTCGGGCCGCTCGACGGCAATGGCCCGCGCGATGATATAGTCGGCGCATGGCCGCGGCCGACGAGATCGAGTTGAGCATCGTCCTGCCCTGCCTCAACGAGGAGGAGACCGTCGGCGCCTGCGTCGCCGTCGCCCGCCAAACGCTCGAGTCGGCGGGGATCGCGGGGGAGGTGATCGTCGCAGACAACGGCAGCGAGGACGGCTCGCGCGAGGCGGCCGCCGCCGCCGGCGCGCAGGTGGTGCGGGTGGCCGAACGCGGGTACGGGGCCGCGCTGATGGGCGGGATCGCCGGCGCGCGGGGCCGCTACATTCTGATGGCCGACGCGGACCTGAGCTACGATCTGGCCGAGGCCCCACGCTTTCTCGCGCGGCTGCGCGAAGGCTCGGAATTGGTTCAGGGCTGCCGACTGCCAGCCGGCGGAGGCCGGGTGTTGCCGGGCGCCATGCCGTGGCTGCACCGCCGCATCGGCAACCCCGGCCTTTCCTGGCTCGCCCGCTGCTGGTTCGGCTCGTCCATGCGAGACATTTACTGCGGCATGCGGGCGTTCCGGCGCGACCTCTACGACCGCCTCGCCCTCCGGTGCACCGGCATGGAGTTCGCGACCGAGATGATCCTCAAGGCGGCGCTCGCTGGCGCCCGCGTCTGCGAGCTGCCGATCACCCTCCATCCCGACGGACGGCGTACGCGGCGCCCCCATCTGAAGACGTTCCGCGACGGCTGGCGGACGCTGCGGTTGTTCCTGATCTGTTCCCCCCGTTGGCTGTTCGTCTATCCGGGGCTGGCGCTGATCGGCGCCGCGACGGCGCTGGCGGCGATCGTGTACGGCCGCGTCTCCGTCGGCGGGATCCAGCCCGACGCCCACACGCTGCTCATCGCAGGGCTTCTGGCGATCCTCGGCTATCAGGCGATCCTCTTTTCCGCGATGACGCGCCTGTTCGCGATCCAGGAGCACCTGTTGCCGCCCGATCCCGTGCTCGAACGGTGGTTGCGCTGGATCAACCTCGAACGCGGCCTGCTGCTGGGCGCGGCCGCGATCGTTGCCGGACTGACGATGATCGTGGCGGTCTTTCTGCGCTGGCGATCCGGCCAGTTCGGCCCGCTCGACTATTCCGAAACAATGCGGCTGGTCATTCCCGGCGTCGTGCTCGCGGCCCTCGGCGCCCAGACCATGTTTGGGGGGGCGTTTATCAGCGTGCTCGGAATGCGGCGCCGCTCCGTCCCATGAGTTCGGCCCCCTGGCTGGCCGTCGCCCTGCCCGTTTGGCGCGGCGTACGTTACCTGCCCGACGCCCTCGCCTCGCTGGATCAACCCGGGCTGGACGGTGTGGAGATCGTCGCGGTGGACGACGGTTCGGACGACGGCTCGGCCGATCTTCTCGAGGGCTGGCGCGGCCGGCTGCCGTTGCGCGTCGAGCGCCGCCCGCGTGGCGGCAACTGGGTGACCGCCACGATCGAAGCCATCCGCCTCAGTCGCGCCCCGTGGATCAGCCTGCTGCATCAGGACGACCGCTGGCGGCCGGGCCGGCTGGCCGCGCTTTCCGAGGTCCTGCGGCGCCATCCCGAGGCGGCGTTGATCGTCCACGCCGCGCGGTTCATCGACGACCGCGGCGCGGATCTGGGACCGTGGCGATGCTCGCTCCCCGTCGGCCGCCTGTTGTCCCCGGCCGATGTCCTGCCACGGCTACGCATCCAGAACGTCATCCCCCTGCCCGCCGCCTGTTTTCGCCGCGACGCCTTTGAGGAAGCCGGCGGCCTCGACCCGATGCTCTGGTACCTTGCCGATTGGGACTTGTGGCTGCGCCTCTCAGCCCGCGCCGGCCTCCTCTACCTCGATCGTCCGCTGTGCGACTTCCGCCTCCACCCCCAGTCGCAGACCGCCGTGCGGACGCGCGATGCGGCCGACGTGCTCGCGCAGTTCCGCCAGGTGCAACGCCGGGCCGCGGAGCTGGCCCGCCGTCTCGGCGTGGACGGTCCGGTGGCGGAGCGGCTCGACGCCCTGGCCTTGGCGGCCTATTCCCTCCTACTGGCGATCGCCCACGACCAACCGCGTCCCTGGGGCGCGCTCTGGCAAGCCGCCCTCCGGGCGGGACCGTGGGGCTGCTGGCGCTATGCGCGATGGTCGTGTCTGGTCGAGCGCGCGCTGCCGCGCTGGCGGCTCCGGCGGCGCATGCGCCGTGACGACGTGCGGCGATGACGGTCTCCGTGATCATTCCGACCCTGAATGCGGAGCCGTGGCTGCCGATGCTGTTCGACGCACTGGAGCGCCAGCGGCCCCGGCCGCCGAACGAGATCCTCGTCGTCGATTCGATGTCCGCCGATCGCACCCGAGAGCTGGCCGCCGCATGGCCGCGCGCGCGGGTTCTCATGATCGAACGGTTCACGCACGGCGGGGCCCGCAACCTCGGTGTCCGCGCCGCGACCTCGGAGCTGGTGGTGCTGATCACGCAGGACGCGCTGCCGGCCGACGAACGCTGGCTCGACCGGTTGATCGCCCCGTTCGTCGATCCGTCCGTCGCGGCGGTCTGTTCGCGTCAGATCCCGCGCAAGGACGCCGACGAAATCGAGCGGTTCTACCTCGCCCGGTCCTTCCCGCCGGGACCGCCCGAGGTCCGCCGTCTGGCGCCCGGCCGGCGCCCGGGGCCGGCCGACATTTTTTTCTCCAACGTCAGCGCGGCCTATCGGCGCGAGGTGCTGTTGCGTCATCCGTTCGACGAGCGGCTGATCATGTGCGAGGACCAGCAGGCGGCGCGCGACCTGTTGCTGGCCGGCCACGCGATCGTCTACGAGCCTGCGTCGGTCGTGATCCACTCCCACCGCTACACGGCCGCGCAGACGTTCCGGCGCTACTTCGACAGCGCCGTCGCAATGCGGCAGCTGTTCGGGGACGGGGCGCTGGGCGGAACGGCTCGGACGCGGCTGCGCTTCCTGGCAGAGGAGGCCGCGCATATGCTCCGGCGGCCGGCGGCCTGGCCGCGCTACGTCGTCCACCAGCTCGTTAGGTCGACAGCGACCCTTCTGGGCCACCACGCGCCGTGCTTGCCGCGCCGGTGGGTGCGCCGGTGGAGCATGCACCGGGGCCATTGGGAACCAATCGGAGAATCCGGATGAGCGCGATCGGACGGTGGGTCTGGGCGACGGTCTTAGGCGGCCTGGTCTGGTCGCTGATTCCATGGCGGCGGGAGGGGCCGCTGGCGGCGGTACGGTGGGCGGCGGCGCTGGGGACCGTGGCGGCGGCCGCTGGATGGCTGGCCGCGGCGGCGGCGCATGCCGTCGCGCTCCTGCGCGGCGCCGGCGCGGCCGCCGGGGTCGCGCGTGGGTTGCGTGCGGTCGTGACGGTGGGCGTGCCGGTGGTTCTGACCGTCGGCGCTGTGGCGGCGTGGCGGCGCAACGGGAGGCCGGCGCCGGCGTTTCGGCCGACGCCGGAACAGTTGGCCTGCGCGGCGCGGCTGGAGTCGTCGGTGCAACGGCTGGCCGGTGACATCGGGGAACGGCACGCATGGGGCCGGCCCGAGGCCCTCGAGGCGGCCGCCAGGTGGATCGAGGACCAATTCCGCGCCGCCGGCCTCGAGCCATGGCGCGAGGTGTTCGAGTTTCCCTTCGAGGGCGCCCTCCTGCGGGCGGCGAACGTGGTGGCGGAGATTTCGGGGCGCAAGGGGCCCGGGGAGATCGTTCTCGTCGGCGCCCACTACGACACCGCCCCGGGCACGCCCGGCGCCAACGACAACGCCAGCGGCGTCGCCGTGCTGCTGGAGCTGGCGGCGCGGCTGGCCGGATCGGCGCCGTCGCGCACGATCCGACTGGCGGCGTTTGCGAACGAGGAGCCGCCCTTCTTCCTCACCCGCCATATGGGCAGCGAGGTCCACGCCGAAGGCCTTGTTCGCCGCGGCGAGCGCGTCGCGCTGATGATCAGCCTCGAGACGATGGGCTGGTTTTCGGAGGCGCCGCGCTCCCAGACCTATCCGAGTCCGCTGCTGTACTTCGTTTATCCGCACCGGGGCGATTTTATCGCGCTGGTCGGCACGCCGCGGGCCGCGGGGGCGCTCGGCCGGGCGGCACGGCGCATGGCCGCCGCCTGCAATGTCCCGGCCCGCTGGGCAGCGCTGCCGCCGCTGGTGCCAGGCGTGGCGTGGTCGGACCACTGGCCCTTCGCGCGGCGCAGCATCCCGGCCTTCATGGTGACCGACACCGCGCCGTTCCGCTATCCGTGGTACCACCATCCGGACGACCTGCCGCCGCGCCTGCGGTACGACCGGTTGGCGGCGGTGGCGGACGGCGTCGAGGCCATGGTGCGCGCGGAGGCGGGGGCCGGCGGGATTGAGGTCGGCGGACGATCCCCGTAGCTTCGCGGAAACGACGCGCGCCCGAACGGGTCGCGGGGAGGAACGGCAGGATGCGAGGTGCCTGGACGAATGCGGCGGCCTGGATCGGCCGGCCGGTGGCAGCCGCCCTTCTTCTCGTGGCATGGGCGTACACCTCGGCGCGTGCCGGCTCGATCGCGGAGGCGGTCCGGCCGTTCATCGAGCGGGGCGAGGTGGCCGGCGCCGTGACCCTTGTCGCCGACCGCGACCGCGTCCTCCACCTCGAGGCGCACGGACTGGCAGACCTGGAACGCGGCGCGCCGATGCGCTCGAACACGCTGTTCTGGATCGCCTCCATGACCAAGCCGGTGACCGCCGCGCTGCTGTGGACGTTCGAGGAACGCTGGTCTCTCGACGATCCCCTCGACCGCCACCTGCCGGAGTTTGCGGGTCTGCCGTCGCGCGACGGTGCTCGCGAAATGCCGCTCCTCCGGCACCTGATGACGCACACGTCCGGGCTGGAGACAGTCCCGTCCGACGATCCCTGCGCGACGCTGGCCGACCTTGTTGCGGCCTCGGCGCGGCGGCCCCTGCGCTTCGCGCCGGGATCGAAGTGAGTATTCGAACGGCGGCATCAACGCGCTTGGACGGATCGCGGAGACGCTCGGCGGACGTCCGTTCGCGGAGTTGTTGCGCGAGCGGTTGCTGGATCCGCTCGGCATGGCCGACACCACGTTCTGGCCGCGGGAGGAACAGTTGCAGCGGCTGGCGGCCTCCTACGCCCGCGACACCGACGGGCGGTTGAATCCGACGACGATCTACTTTCTGCGGGGCGCCCTAGACGACCCGCGCCGTACACCGTTTCCGGCCGGCGGGTTGTTCTTCACCGCGCCGGACTACGCGCGGTTCATGCAGATGCTGCTGCGCGGCGGTGAATGGGGGGCCGCCGGATCCTGTCCCGGCGCGCGGCGGAGGACATGACTCGCCTGCAGACCGGAGAGCTACCCACAGGGTTCGTCGAGGGGATGGGCTTTGGGCTAGCCTGTGGGGTGGTGCGCAAGCCGGGTGGCGTGACGGCGGCGCTGTCGGCCGGCTCGTTCGGCCACGGCGGCGCCTTCGGCACGCAGGCATGGGCCGACCCTGTTCGCGGCAGGATCTACATCCTCATGATCCAGCGAGCCGGGTTGCCCAACGCTGACCGCTCGGAAATCCGCCGCGCATTTCAGGAGGCGGCCGCCGCGGAGTTCCCCTGAACGGGCCCATCCGCGCCGGTCAGCGCGCCGGCGTCAGCGCCTCCCGAACGCGCCGGCGAAGGTCGCCGTCCGGCATCAGCGACTCCGCGCGCTTCAACAGCCGGGCCTCTTCTGCCGTCAACGTGCGTTTCGGGTCAGGTGTTTCCCCGAGCACGGCGCGGGCGACGGCCGTTGCCGCCTCCGACGCGACATCGGCGTCCCCCAACGCGGCTTCGATGAGGCGCAAGGCCGTCGGGTGGCGAAGTCCGGCGGCGGCGGAGATCAAATCGCGCCGAATGTCCGGCGGCGCTCCCATGCCCATCGCGCGCTCGAGCCAGCGGGCCCGTTCCGCCGCGGCCGCGCCGGATTCGCGGGCCAGCCGGGCCACGCCCCGCAGGCAGAGGCCTCGGACGACCCCGTCGGCCGACGGCGCCGCCGCAAGATCCAGCAGCGCCAAAATGGCCGACTCGTCGGGCCAGGCAGCGAGGGCGCGGACGGCGTCGAGCCGCAGCGGATGCGTCACTTCCTTCGCCAGCGCCGTAGTTTTCAAGCGGCCCCGTCCCCCCCAGCATCGGCCACAGCGGAAGCAGGCGCTTCCAACCCTTGGAATCTGCGCGGGCCCAGAGTTCCAAGGCTTGGAGGGCGCGTTCGGCCTGCGGCAGGTCGGCGGCCAGCGCGGCAACCGTTTTGCGGCCGGCCTCCGCGACCGGCTCGGTGTCGCGAAGGATCGCGTCGAGCACCGGCCGCAGGTCCGCCGGTTCGCCCGCGGAGGCCAGCGCCGTTACGGCGGCGACGCGGTTTTTTCGTTCGTGTCGGAGCGGACCGCTTCGAGGAGCATCCGGCGCACCGCCCCGCCGCGGTGGCCGGCGAGAGCGCGGATCAGATGCGAGCGCAGTCTGGCGGAGGCAGTGGGCCAGACCCGTGTCACCGCCGCCAGCACAGCATCGGTCGGGGTCCGTCCCAGGGCTGCGGTTAGGTTGCGGGCGGCGGTGGCGTCGTCCGCGCGGCCGAGTGCCTCCACCGACCCGACGGCCCGCCGGGACGGCTCGAGCCGGTCGACGAGGGCGGCCGCGGCGATCAGCACGGCGGCGTTGGTGTCGGCCAGGGCCGGCTCGATCAGGTCGGCCGTGTCGGGGCCCGGGTGGTCGGCGAGGGCGCGAAGAATGGCCTCGCGAAGCTCGACCGGACCAGCCGCGTACATCCGGCGGACGTGTTCGCGCTCCGTGGGGAAGGCCACGAGAACGCGGAGCGCGCCCCGCCCCTCCGCGCCGATCCCGGCCGCCATGTCACGCAACCGAGCTGGTGCGCCGAGCTCAAACGTCGCCGTAGCCGCTGCCAGCCGTTCATGGGCCGGCCGGTCGGAGGCGCAGATGGCTTCCAGTGCCGCCAACGCCTCGTGTTTGCCGCTGCGCTCCGCGAGACGGCGCGCGTGGAGGATCGCTAGGGAAACGGGCGCATGGGTGGAGTGAAAG
>CAKZPT010000020.1 GCA_937139365.1 uncultured bacterium
GTAACTAGTATCGGGACCGCCGGCGGCGGCGTCAAGTTCAGCGAGGCTGCAGCCACCTGCGTCCGCGGAAGAAAAGCGGGGCGGAGTTGGTCGGGGGCGGCGGCACCAGCAACCGCACCTGCTGGTTGGCGCCCAGCAGGTTCGTGCACGCGTCCAGTGGCGTCCAATTGGTCCCTCCGCCCAACAGCGGAGCGGCGTCCACCGCGTAGCGGCGTTCCAGTCCGTCGTAGCCGCCGGTCGCCGACGCAGCGCGCGCAAGGAACGAGACCACCGTCCAGGAATTCGAAGCGGCCATCTCCACACGGAAGAAATCGTTGGAGTTGAGTGGGTCGGTGCCGGCGAGGTACTCGGCCCAGTCGGGGATGCCGTCCCCGTCGGAGTCCTGGGCCGGCGATGAGGCGGTGGCGAGGTCCATGCCAACCGCGGTCTCCCAACGGTCGGGGAAGCCATCGCCATCGCTGTCGGCCATGGTCTTTGGCCCGGGGCTTCCGTACAGCTGGCCGGCCTGCCAGTTGGCCGGATCGTTGCCGAAGGCGGACAGTAGGACGCGACGGATACCGCGGCCGGTACCGACGACGACGGGCCAGGGCGCCTTGTCGTTGTACTCGACCGCCTCCACTTCCTCGTAGGGGCGGTTGGTCGCGTCGAACCCCAGCGGGCGTTCAAGGCGGATGAATTCGCCGACGTTGTCCAGGCGGCCGGTGAACGGTCCAAAAACCGGGTAGTCGGCCGCCAGTCCGTACCGGGCGCGAAAGGCAGTGGGATTGGTCCCCGCGATCACGAAAGAAGCCAGGGCGGGCGCCACCGCGCCGGTCGGAAACTGGAACGTCCCGGCGCCCCGGAACCGCCACGTGTTGGTTGGGGCGGCGGGGTCGTACAACGGCACGTTCGTTGGAGACATCACGTACACCTCCACGAACTCGGCCTCGTTCGTGGCTGGCGCATACAGGATCTCTGAAAACACCAGCGGTCCGACGCGCGGACCGGCGTTGGGAGCGACGGGGGTCGCCCAGCGTTGGATCACGAACACCTCCCGACCGTCGCTGCGCACATGTCGCCCGATGGTGGTCTCGCGGTCCGTCGCGCCGAACGTCCGGATCTCACGGTATCCCGTCGGGACGCCGTTCGACTCCCACGCGGACGACAAGAGCACGGACTCACCGTACTCGCTGAACGAGAACGCGTTCGACTGCCCGGCGGCGCCAAAATGGTTGGTGGTGTTCAAGACGAGGAAACCGCCGGCAGGCAGGACGGTGCCGGCCGGGATGGGGTATTTGTAAGGATTGTTCTCGGAGTCGCTCAGCCACCATCCGCTCAGATCGATCGCGGCGGCGGTGGTGTTGTGCAGCTCGACCCAGTCGCCGACGGGGGAGGCATCGGTGTGGGCCAGCACCTCGTTGACCACGACGGCGCCGGGGTCCGGCACGGTGCCGGGATCGGGCCCACCGGGACTGCCGCCGCGCCGCGAACTGGGCTTCCAGCCCTCCCGGCGGTCCCACATCTCCGCGTCGTCGAAGATCCGTCGGATGTGCAGCGAAAACCCCTCGCCGTCGGTGTTGGGGTACCAGTCGTCCTCGTAATCGAACGACTGGAGGACGCCAAAGGAGAGGTGGGACAGCTCGATGCGTTCGCCCTCGTTGGCCAGTCGGCCGGAGTATTGACCGGCGATCCGGAGCCCGTTGGTATTGTAGGCAGCGGCGAACGCCGTCAGGTCCTGGACGACGACGGCGTACTCCCCCGGCGCCAAGAACCGGACTGCTCTGTTGCTGAACGAGAACGAGATGCCAGCGCTGAACCGGACCTCCTCCAGGTCCACGACGTCGGAGTCGGCATTGAAGATCTCCGCAAACTCGAGGGACGCGCCGCCCGCGGGATTGTAGTACAGCTCGGTGACCACCACCCGCGGGGGGCGTTCGATCGAGTAGCTCGCCTCGGTCACGGCGCTCCATTCGACGCCATCGAAAACGCGGGCGCGAATCATCATCGGCCGCTGCACCGGAATCCCGCTGGCGGTGTAGAGCGACCCGCCAATCGCCCCGCCGGGCAACCGCGGGTCGTCGCCGTCGAGGGCGTAGTAAATCTGCCCGCCTGCGTTGGTGTTGGTCAGGTACACGACCGTGTTCGTGGGCACCCGCCCGGACCCGCGTGAAATCCGCGGCGGCCCGAGGGACGGCCACACGCCGTTGGTGCGGAAGTGCTGAAATAGATGGGTCGGGCGCACCGCAAACCAGTTCGTGAACGTCGTCAGGTGCACGTTGGTGATTCCGCTGCCCCGGACATGGATCAGCAGCGGATCGGCCTCGGCCCGAAGCTCC
The DNA here is from genome assembly GCA_937139365.1 of uncultured bacterium. Taxonomy (GTDB): domain Bacteria; phylum Verrucomicrobiota; class Kiritimatiellia; order PWTM01; family PWTM01; genus CAACVY01. The sequence continues at coordinate 2,316 of CAKZPT010000020.1, forward strand.
TGGAATCGCCGCCAGATGTTCGACGCGGTAAGGGCGCCGTCGTTGAAAAAGTGCTTGTGGATCCGGTCGGCCATCAGCATCCGAAACTCCGGGCTCTGGTGTAGGCTGCGGAACAGGATGGCCGGGCGCGCGTTCGCATTCCGCTGCGTAATGCATTCATATATAATGTCGAAGGTGATCGTCTTGAAGGAGGTGCCGAAGGCGCCCTCCGCGTCCCAGATGTGGAAATGGAACTTCGCTCCTGGCCGCCGCTCACGGGCGAGGTAGTAGTTGTTTTGCGGCCAGTCCCAGGTGGCCCCGTAAGCGTTGACGAGGATATAGTCGGCAAGGTTGACGACGTCGAGGCGATCCGCCACCGCCACGTAGTTCGACACGACGGCCAGGTTCACGTTGGTCGCCATCCCCATCAGCGAGTTGAGGGCGATCATGTCCCCCTCGTCCACGCCGTTCTGATTGATGATGTCCCAGTCGTTCGTGCCGCCGTACCGAACGCGGAAGTAGTTGACGTCGTAGCGCTCGACGGGGTTGTAGTAGCAGCGGAAGATGCTGTTAACGTAGAGGGCGGCGATCGAGCCGCGCGAGGTAGGCTGGCCGGTGTCCTCGAACAGCCGTCGCATCAGCTCGTCCTT
>CAKZPT010000021.1 GCA_937139365.1 uncultured bacterium
CACTGCCACCTTCGCCTTGAACTCCTCCGAATCTCGCGGTCGCTTCCTCTTCCGGTCCATCGAACCTCTCCCGTTTTCCAGACTCTTCACTGCGCCAAAATCTTGGCTTCGCCACCTGTCCAAAAACTGAGGGAACTTCCGACCGTCGTGCATTGGATGAGGTGGTCTTTGATGTGTTGGGTGTGACGGCTGGGGAGCGGGAGGCGGTGTATGAGGCCGTGGTCTCCCGGGTCCGCGCTCGCCTCGAAAAAGCAACGAGTGTGTGAAGTGCCCGAATAGAGTGGAGGCATCATCATGATCGAAAACAATCCGGTGAACATATCGGCGGCGTTCGAGATGCTGTTGGAGGAAATCGAGGACGAGGTGGACTTCGTCCATGGCATCGGTTCGCGGGCTTTCGAAAGCCGGGATTACGACAAGGCGCGCGAGGCGCTCGAACGGGTCGGCGGTCTGATCGCCTTCCGCGACAAGGTCGCAGCGCTGCGCAAAGAATGGGACGCCTTGGCGGCCTCAGCGAGCGGGCCGAGGATGAGGAGACCCGCACCGAGCGTCGGAATGTGGGCCGGGTGCGCAAGAGTCTACGCACGCCGGAACACGCCTATGATCGCCCCATCTTGCAGGCTTTGGCGAAAGCCGGTGGCGGCGGATCCATGAGCACGATACTCGACCGGGTTCACGAACTGATGAAGGGCGTAAAGAAGTGGACTACGCTCCCCTGGTCAGCGACCCGGAAATGCCCGCTGTCGCAATGCAGCCCAGTGGGCCCGGAACAGCATGGTCAAGGAGGGCCTTCTCAAGAGCGACTCGCCCCGGGGCATCTGGGAGATTACCGACGCCGGCCGTACACTGGCTGGGGCAGGCAAAAGCTTCTTAAAGTACCGCGCGGTCGGCAAAGAACAGCAATTCAGCGGAGAGGGTGGCAGAGACATTCTCCGATCGCTCGCCAACATGAATCTCTGCGGACCATGGGAGCGGGCGATGGGATAGCTCCATAAGATAGCCGATGGCCCTGATCCCACGGGGCAAGCGGGATATCGCGGCCTCCGCCGCAAGACCGACGATCGCAATGACTTTGGGCCAGTGCGCCATCGAACCATCCGCCCTCGTCTCGCGCAGCAGCGAGCACTGCAGGGCCCACCGAACGGCACCTCCGTCGTCGACCGGCGTGACCGCCTCTCCACCCAGGCCTATGGCCTCCCGCAAAGTACGGTTTGGGATCATGCCGGGCCTTCTTTCGATTGGCAACGATGCCGGCGTTCCCTATGCTGCCCCGGCCATGCGAGGAGAGCATGCCATGAAAATCATCGGGGCCGCCCTGCCTGCCGCCGCCTTGTTCGTGACCGGCGCGCCCGCGAGCGAAGGCGTCCCGCTCATCCCTTCGAACGGGGCGGCCGGATGCATCGCACTGAGATCAAAGCTGTCCGACCTGCCGGGCGGGGGGGTGCGGATTGTCACGCAGCCGGACACCCGCTGGCCGGGCATGGATATCCGGCCGGCGGCGCCCTGGAACCTCTCCGGCTGGAGCCGGATCGAAGCCCGCGTCGCGAACCCCTCGCGCACGACGGTGACCGTCAGCCTCCGTGTGGACGACGCAAGCACCTCGAAGGGTGCACCAAAACTCCAACAGTCGGTCACCCTTGCCGCCGGTTCGACCGGCACGATCGCCGCCGCATGGTCCAGGCACCCTTGCGTACCCGCCAAGCCCCTCGATCTCATCGGCATGCGGGACTGGCCAGGCCGCTCGCCCGTGGAGTATTCGGCGATTGCCCGGCTGTGCGTGTTCGCCGGATCGGCCGCTGCCCCCCAAACGGTCGACGTCCTCGAAGTCCGGGCGGTGGGGCCGGTTCGCGTCGTTCCGGCGGAGCGATTTCTTCCCTTCGTGGACCGATTCGGACAGTTCGCGCACGGCGATTGGCCCGGCAAGGTTCGCTCCGAGGACGAGTTGCCGGCGCGGCTGGCAGGTGAGCGGGAGGAGCTGGCCCGCACGCCGCCGCCGGCGGAACGGACCCGCTGGGGCGGATGGGCCGCCGGCCCCTCGCTGAAGGCGACCGGCTGGTTCCGGACCGAAAAACAGGACAAAACATGGTGGCTGGTGGATCCGGAGGGCCGCCTGTTCTGGTCGTTCGGCGTGGACTGCGTCCGCGCGGGGGAGCCCACGCCGATCACGGACCGGGAGCACTACTTCGCCGACCTGCCCCCGACGAACTCTCCGGAGGGTCGATTCCACGGCCGCGGCCACTGGGCGCCGCATGGCTATTACACCAACCGCCCTTACCGGACCTTCGACTTCGCGGCCGCGAACCTCGCCCGGAAATACGGCCCCGGCTGGACCAACGACTGGATCGACCACACGCTGCGGCGCCTGTCGGCCTGGGGATGGAACACGGTCGCGAACTGGTCGCACCCCGAGGTCGGACGCCGCCGCCGCATCCCCTACACGTACGAGGCCTCATTCCATTCGCCGGCGATCGCCGGCTCGCAGGGCTACTGGGGGAAGTTTCCGGACCCCTTCCACCCCCGCTTCCGCGAGGGCATCCAGCAATCGATGCGGCGGGCGGAGGAACAGGGCGCCGTCGGCGATCCGTGGTGCCTCGGCTTCTTCATTCACAACGAACTGGCGTGGGGCAAGCCGGGTGAACTCGGGCTGGCAGCGCTGCGCTCGCCCGCCGACCAGCCGGCGAAGACTGCGGCCGTGGCCCGTCTCAGCGCCAAATACGGAGATATTGACAAGCTGAACGCGGCCTGGGGCGCGCAGTGGACCTCGTGGGAGGCCATGTGCGCGGCCACGAACTACTCCTCCGCGGAGGGCGCAGCCCAGGATCTCGACGAACTCGCAGGTATGATCGCCGACGAGTACTTCCGCGTGATCGCCGCGGAGGTCCGGGCGGCCGCTCCGAACCAACTGTACCTGGGCTGCCGGTTCGCGTGGGTCAACGAGATGGCCATCCGAGCCGCCGCGCGCCACTGCGACGTGGTGAGCTTCAACAAATACACCTACACGCTCGACGACTTTCGCCTGCCCGACGGGGTCGACAAACCGGTGGTCATCGGGGAGTTCCATTTCGGCGCACTGGATCGCGGCATGTTTCACACCGGTCTGCGGGCGGCCGAGCATCAGGCCGACCGGGCCGCGAAGTTTGCCTCCTACGTCCGCAGCGCGCTGCATCACCCGAACGTCGTCGGCGTCCACTGGTTCCAATACCGGGACCAGGCGCTGACGGGCCGGGGCGATGGGGAAAACTACCAGATCGGCCTGGTCGACGTCTGCGACACCCCCTACCCGGAGATGGTCGCGGCCGCGCGGCAGATCGCCGGCGAAATGTACCGTTTGCGCGCCCACACGGCCGGCCGTTGACCGGACCGCGCCGCTTGCCGCCGCCCGAACGCTGTGGTTCGATCCCGGCCATGGCCGCGCCGGGCCTTGACGATTTCCACTACGAGTTGCCGCCGGACCGCATCGCGCAGACGCCCATCGAACCGCGCGACGCGGCGCGCATGCTGGTGGTGCCGTCGCAGGGGCCGTTCGAACATCGCACGGTCCGAGATCTGCCCGACCTGTTGCGGACTGGCGATGTGCTGGTGGTCAACATTTCCCGCGTCATCCCTGCCCGCATGTTCGGCCGCAAGGCCCGCGGCGGCGGGCGGGTCGAGATTCTCTGGATCGAACCGGCGTCCGCAGGCGGCTGGCTGGCGCTGCTCAAGGCCCGCCGGCGTCCGCGGCCGGGCGACCGGATCTTGCTGGCCGACGGACGCGCCACGGCCGTGCTCGCCGAGGAGCTGGGCGACGGGATGGGCCGGCTCGTCGTGGACGACGGCGTGTCCGTTGAATGGCTGATGGAGAAAGAGGGCCTCACGCCGCTGCCGCCTTATATCCGCCGTCCGCTCCCGACCGCCGAGGCTCTCAGGGACCGCGAACGCTACCAGACCGTCTACGCCCGGTCGCCGGGTTCGGTGGCGGCGCCGACCGCAGGGCTTCATTTCACGCCTGAACTCCTGGAACGTATCCGCGAGCGTGGGGTCGCGATCGCCGAGCTCACGCTGCACGTCGGCCCCGGCACCTTCCGCCCGGTCAAGGTCGCCAACCCGGACGACCACCACATGCATTCGGAGCCTTTTGAGATTCCCCCCGAAACCGCCGACGCCATCGCCCGGGCACGCGCCTGCGGCGGGCGCGTCGTCGCGGTGGGAACCACCGTCGTGCGCGCCCTGGAGAGCTCGGCGACCTCCGGCGGGCGCGTCGAGGCGGGGAAAGGTCGAACGGACCTGTTCATCCGCCCGCCGTGGGCCTTTCGCGTCGCGGACGCCCTGCTTACCAACTTTCACCTGCCCCGCTCGACGCTGCTGATGCTGGTCTGCGCCTTCGCGGGCCGCGAGCGCATCCTGGAGGCATACCGGGTCGCCGTGGACGCCGGATACCGTTTCTACAGCTATGGCGACTGCACGTTTTTGCCCGGGCCGCCGCTCGAACGCCGTCCATGAGCCCGCCAACCTATGAGGTGAGCCGCGCGTTCGACCCGCCGCCGGCCGACCTCCTCGGCGAGCGCTGGTGGGGAACGGCGCCCGCCGCCGCGATCGCGTGCGTTCGCCCGGAAAGCACCCGGGCGGACGTCCAGGCCCGCGCGCGGCTGATGTGGTCCGAGGCCGGCCTGTTCGGACGCTTCGACGTGCTCGACCACGGCGTGCGCGTGGTCCGGCAGGGGTTCGGCGTAGACGTCTGGAAGGATTCGTGCGTCGAACTGTTCCTCGAGCCGAAGGCGGGGCGCGGGTACTTCAATTTCGAGTTCAGCGCCGGCGGGGCGTGGCTGGCCTCGCACGTGCTTCGTCCTGCGCGGGCCCCGGACGGCCGCCTCCTGGGCGCCCGTCGACTATCCCCCGCGGAAGTCGCCGGCGCGAGGGTGCGTGCGACATTGCCTCCCCGCGTGGAGCCGCCGATGGCGGGTCCGGTCGAATGGCGCCTTGCTTTTTTTCTTCCGTGGACGGTGTTTGCGGCCGCCAGTTTGGGACGGCCGCTTCCCGGCGAGGTTTGGCGGGGCAACTTCTACAAATGCGGCGATGAAACGCCCTTCCCGCACTGGATGTCATGGTCGCCGGTGGACGCGCTTGACTTTCACCGGCCGGACTGTTTCGGGCAGATGCGGTTCGTCGGTCCGGCCAAGCCGCCGGCCGCTCAGGGCGCCGGTTGATCGCTGCCGCGCGTCACGCGCGTGTGGAGCGCGCCCGCGTCGTCGAACCGAATCGGATCGATCGCAATGAACCGCCTCCAGTTGATCCCCTCGTCGAGTTTCTGGTGGTACACGATCCCGAGTCCGCCGTCGGGGCCCGGCACGACGCAGTGGTGTCCGGGCCCCAGCACACCCCCGCCGCGGCGGGCGATCGGGTTACCGGGGTGCTAGGGACCCAGCGGCGAGTCGGCAGTCCCGTAGCCGATCGCGTAGTCCGGCCCGTCCGCGCCGCTCCCCGAATACATTAGGTGGAGCCCCGCCGCAGCACCCACGGGCCTTCCGTGACTTCGCCGTGCGCCTTCTCCCAGGGCTCGGTCGGGCGGAGCAGTTCGGCCGGTTCGCCGGCCGGCGTGCGCGGATCGCCCATCGGGCGACCTCCGATCCGAAAACCGCGGTCGAGGCGGACGTAGTAGAGGTACAGCCGACCGTCCGTGTCGCGGAACATGTGCGCGTCGATCGCTGGCCCGTCGAGGTCCGAGGGGTTGACGAAAGGGCCTTCCGGGCCGGCCGCCTCGGCGACGCCGATGACCTTGGGCGGCGAGGAACGTCTATCCGACGGCGCATGCTGGTTCACCGTGTAGTACAGATAGAACCGACCGTCCCTGTGGGCGTAGACGTCGGGGGCCCACAGCCCCCCCCGCTCGTCGCGGTAACAGTCCGGCTGGCGCGCCCAGTGCACGAGGCCGGTCGAGGTCCATCGAGGATACGTCCCTCCGTGAAGGATGGCGTATGGGTGGTACACCTCCCTGTGAAGCACCACGCAGGGGTCGGCCGGACCGATGTCGGGGATGACGGGAATTCGATACAGCCGTTGGCCGTCCGGCGCGGCGAGGACGCCGACGCCCAGCGACATCAGGACGCCCGCTGACGCATCGGCGTTCATCGGCACTAGGACATATCCGCCCCTCCGGCCGTGCCTCCGTCCGGCCGGACCGCTTGCCGATGGCCCGATTTCGGGCCATATGTGGGACATGAGCGCCCATGAATCGACGCCGGCGCCCGTGGCGGCGTGGCAACGGATCGGCCTCCGCCGCGGCGACATCACGAAGGTGGCGGCCGACGCGATTGTCAATGCCGCCAACACCACGCTGCTGGGCGGCGGAGGGGTGGACGGCGCGATCCACCGCGCCGCCGGGCCGGAGCTGAAGGAGGAATGCCGGCGGCTCGGCGGTTGCCCGACAGGGGAGGCGCGCATCACATGTGGTTATCGCCTGCCCGCGCGACACGTGATTCACACGGTCGGGCCAGTGTGGCGCGGCGGCGACCGCGGCGAGCCGGAGCTGCTGTCCTCCTGTTACCGGCGCTCCCTCGAAGTGGCCGCGGCGCACGGCCTCGAAACCCTGGCCTTCCCGTCCATCAGCACCGGGGCGTATGGCTACCCGATCCGCGACGCGTGTCGGATCGCGTTGCGCACAACGGCCGAATGGCTCGCCCTCCATCCTGAGATCCGGAGGGTCTGGTTCGTCTGCTTCTCCGAGGCCGATGAGGCCGAGTATCGGAAGGCGTACGTGGAGCTCAGCGGCGGCCTTGAGCCGCCGGCCGCCCCCGTTTGAGGGGCCGCAACGGACCTGCCCCCTCGTTCACCGCCGGGCCGCCGCTCCCGCGCTGGCGCCGCCGGCGATCCCGCCGGCGGGCTTGCGGGCGGGTAGAGGGCGCCTACAATGAGCCGCAACGGATCGGCCGGATGTGCCGCTGGTTCGTACAACGGAGGATTGGGCATGAATCGGGCGATTCGGTGGGCAGGTTTCGTCGTTTTGCTGTGCGGCGCCGTCGCCGGGCGCGCCGTAGCGGGGTTGTACGGCGACCCGCCGGATGAACGACATGCGTGGGCCGTCCACGACGACAATCGTCCCCGCCCCCCCGTCGTCACGCCCGGCGCCGCGCCGGGACAGCCGCCGTCGGACGCCATTGTCCTCTTCGACGGAACCAGCCTCGACGAGTGGGTCTCGGACAAGGACGGCTCGCCGTGCCCGTGGCGGCTGGTGGACGGCGCGATGGAGGTCGTCAAGGGCAAAGGTTACATCCGGACGAAGCGAGCGTTCGGCGACTGTCAGCTTCACATTGAGTGGCGCGCGCCCGACGTGATCGAGGGGGCCGGGCAGGGCCGCGGCAACAGCGGTGTGTTCCTGATGGGGACCTATGAACTGCAGGTCCTCGACAGTTTCCAGAACGACACCTACCCCGACGGCATGGCCGGCTCGATCTACGCGGAGAACCCGCCCTTGGTCAACGCCAGCCGCAAGCCCGGCGAATGGCAGTCCTACGACATCGTGTTCCACCAGCCGCGCTGGGAGAATGGCAAACTGGTGCGGCCGGGTTCGATCACGGTCTTCCAGAATGGCGTGCTTGTGCAGGACCACTGGCTCTTCGAGGGGGTGTCGACGCACCGGCGGCGGACCCAGCCGAAGCAGCACGAGTCGAAGCGCCCGCTCAAGCTGCAGGACCACGGCAATCCGGTCCGGTTCCGGAACATCTGGATCCGCGAAATTCCGGACTACGAGGGCGATTTCACCAGTGGCCCCCTGCCCTACCGGCGGCCCGAGGCCATCGCGGCCCGGCGGTCGGCCACGGCCGAGCAGGTTCGTCGGAGCGCGGACGATCTCCTGAAGGCCGGCCGCAAGGTCGAGGGCATGCGGCGGCTATTCGAGTCGCTGGCCTACGTTGCGGCCCAGCCGTCGGTGGAGGATGCGCTCCAACTGGCCGCCCAGTACGCGGCGGAGGTGAAGGCGCTGGCCGCCGACGCCATCGAGGCGCGAAAAGACGAAATCCTCGGCGTGATCAGCGACCTCGAATACCTGATCCGCTTCAACATCGCCCCCGGCATGAAGCCGACTCACGACGACCTGCGGGCGTGGGCGGAGGAGCGAGGCCTGATCAAGAAGAAGTAGGTCCGCGAATCTCTTGCGCGCCCGGCAGGGAACCGGTATAGTAGCGGTTTGACAGGTCCGAACGACTGCGGGGTGGAGCAGCCCGGTAGCTCGTCAGGCTCATAACCTGAAGGTCCCTGGTTCAAATCCAGGCCCCGCTACCAATTTGAGGGCCGGAACAGGCGTTCCGGCCCTTGTGTCCAACGGCGCTCCACCTGTCCCTTCTCCCCTTCGGCCCGCCTCCAGTTTCAGCGGATCGATACACAGGCGCCGCCGGCGGATGGCGCCAGCGAAACCACGCAAGTTCAGCCAGGGTAAAGGTCACCCTCCCGAGCGCGCGGACGGGAACGCCCGCCGGATGGCCCCCCTTGGGCGCCCGCCGACGTGCCGCATGCCACTCGGCCCTGGCATGGATTCGGCCCTTCGCGGCCTCGGGCGCGTCGTGAACGCCTGCTGGTCACTGCGCGGCGTCCACCGAAACGAGCGGCACGATGCCGCAGACGCCGGATGACTTCCAAGCATTGGAAGCCATGGGGCATCGGTCTTCCAAACGTTGGAAGTTTTCGGCGCGCGTTTTCCAAGGTTTGGAAACGGACGATTCGGACGGCTCAGCGGCCGGCCGCTCGTCGCGTCCGGCCGCCGGCGGCGAACGGCAGGACCGTCAGCAACAGGACGCAAGCGGTTATGCAGATGGTCTGATTCGCGGGCAGGTCGGCGGCCAACGAAACGCCGAGCCCCACCAGCGTCGAGGCGGTCGCCAACGCGGCCGCCCACGCCATCGCCGGCCCCATCCGACGCGCCAGGATCAGCGCCGCCGACGCCGGAACGACGAGATGGCAGCAGACCAGCAGCGCGCCGGCCGCCTTCGACGCCGCCGCCACCGCCAGCCCCAGCAACACGAAGAAGACCGCCTCCCACATTGCCGGCCGCAGCCCCATCACCTGCGCGGCATCGCGGTCGAAAAAAGAGGCTACGAACCCCCGCGACCCGACCAGCACCGCCGCCAGGGCGGGCACCGCGAGCGCCGCCACTGCCGCAAAGTCGGAGGGGGAGATCAGCAACAGGTCCCCGTACAACACCGCCCCGACCTCCCGTAATCCGTGGCCGCTGCGGGCCACCAGCAACACGCTTAGGCTCGAGCTTCCCACGAAGATCGCGCCAAGCGCCGCGTCGCGCGGCAGCCGGCGCCGTTCCATCGGCGCGGCCAGCAGACCCGCCGCCGCCAACGTCAAGCCCACCGCACCGGCAAGCGGCGGCCAACCCGCCGCCAGCGCCAGCGCCACGCCGCAGGCCGCCACCTCGGACAGCGCCACGCCGATGAACACCACCCGCTTCAGCACGACGTACACCCCGAGCACGGCGCACGCGACCGCCACCAGCACACCCCCCACCACCGCCCAGGGAAACGAGCGCAGAAGTCCCACCAGCACTTCACTCATGGCGCCCACCGCCCTCCTTCGTCGACGCCAACGTTCCCAGTGATTCCCGCGCCTCGGCCACGGGCACCAGCCTCGCCCGCCCGTGACGCACCACGCATACCCGTTCGGCCAGCGCGGCCGCTTGTTCCAGTCCGTGATGGGCCAGCAGGACCGTGCGCCCCTCCTCCCGAACGAGCCGCAGCAGATGGGACAACACATCGCGTTCGGAGGGCTCGTCCAGCTCCGACGTGGGCTCGTCCAGCACGAGGAGGTCCGGCTCGCCCACCAGCGCCCTCGCCAGCAGCACCTTCTGCCGCAGACCGCCCGACAGCTCGCCGAAGGTCTTGTGCTGGTGTTCCGCCAACCCCATCCGCTCGATCGCCCCGTCCACCCGGCGCCAATGACGCGCGGCCGGCCGCCGCCACCACCCCAGCTCGACCATCAGCCCCATCGCCACGATATCGCGGGCGGTCAGGGGAAACATCGGGTCCAGCGCGCCCTGCTGGGGCACGTAGGCGGGCGGCCGGCGGGACTCGAGGATCCGGATCGAGCCGCGCGCCGGCGGCGTCAGACCGAGGATCGCGCGCAGCAGGGTCGTTTTGCCGGCGCCGTTCGGCCCGACCACCGGAACGAGGACGCCGGCCGGGAGGTCGAGCGTGACGCCGCTCAGGACCTCCCGCCGGCCGTAGGCTACAACGACATCCTCGCACCGAATGGCCCACCGGGCGGCCGCCGCGCCCGGACCCGTCCCGTTCATGCGCCCTCCGTGATTCGCCGCACGATGAGATCCAGCAGCGCGAGGTAGTCCGTCGCCTCGCGTTCGCCGCCGACCGAACCGGCAACGGTCACCACGCGGCCTCCAATGCGTTCGGCCAGCCGACGAGCCGCCTTCGGACTGTAAAAAGGCTCCTGGAGAACGATCCTGACGCCGGCCGCCCGAGCCCGTTCTTCCAGCGCGGCCAGGTGGGCCGCCGTCGGCGGCACGCCGGGCTTTGGCTCCAGCTCGCCGATCACCGAGATGCCAAACCGGCGCGCGAAATAGATCCAACTGCGATGGTAGGTCACGATGGCCGCCCCGCGCCACGGCCGCATGGCCGCCACCCAGCCGCCGAGCTTGTCGCGCTGCGACGGCTCGTCGAGGAAGGCGTCGAGCGTCCCGTCGAGCGCGCGTGACCACAGCGCGTCGCCGCCCACCGCCTCCACCATCCGCGGGCCGAACATCCGCTCGTCGAGCGCCCGCTGGAACGCTGCCGCGTTGGCGCGCACGGCGTCGGCCAGATCCGGCCGCAGCTCGGCGATCCGCTCCGCGATCGCGGCCGCCATCCGTCGTCCGTTCAGCGGATCCAGCCAATAGTGCGGGTTGCCCATCGGATGCACGTCGCCCATTGCGCGCGTGACCGGCCCCTCCGGCACGTCGAGGATCAGCGCGACTTCGGACAGGTCCAGATGCCCCCTCGCGCCGGGCCGGATCCGCGCGTTGCGCGCCCCGTCGAGGACCGCGGGTTCCCAGCCGATCTCGAGCTCGAGGCCGACCCGAATCCACAAGTCCGCGTCACGGGCCCGGAGGATCATGCCGGGCCGGGCCTGCAACACGTGCGGATCTTCCCGCCCGCTGCAGAGGGAGTGGGTCTCCGCGCCGCCGCCCGCCACCGCGCTGGCGATGGCGGCCAGGTCGGAGGTGGTCGTCACGATCCTCAGCGGCGCCGCGCCCGACGCCAAGGCGCCGAGCACCACCGCCAGCCCCAGTCGTCCGTTCATCGTGCAGCCCTCCCGCCGGCGGTCAAAATTTGTGGGCGCCGTGGGCGCCGATCGAAATCATCCACTGCGCCCAGACCTCGAACGCCTCCTCGCGTCCCTCCTCCGTGGCGTAGGAGCCCCGAGCCACCTGCAGGCGAATCCGCGAGAACTCGGACGGCGTGAAATCCACCATCAGGCTGGCGCGATGGCTGACGCCGAACGATTCCCTCGCGCCGTTGGGCAGCTCGGATTCGTTGATCAGGCCCGCCTGTTCCCACCGCGCCCCGAGCCGCCAGCGCGGCGCCACTCCATACACCGCCTGCACGTAGTAGCCGTCCTGTTCGTCCGTGCGGACCCGCCCGACCAGGTCCGGCCGCAGATCGTGGGCCACCAGATCGAGGTCCTTTCGACGCCGGAAATATTCGGCCTGCGCGACGAAGTCCCCCTCGCCATTGGGTCGCGACGCATCGTATTTGTAGACCAGATCGCCGCCCCAAAACGCGTTCTCGCCGTCCAGCCAATGGTCCGGCTCACCGTCGCCGTCGCCGTCGTGCTCCTCCTGGTGGCGGCCGACGGCCCCGAAAACCCCGAACTGTAGGGCATGAGGGCCTTCGAGGCTCGGACCCGCCTTCAGCCAGCCGACTCCGACGCGCGGCCCCTCGCGCGACGGCAGGGGCTGCTCGCCGCGATGGGCGAACATGGCCTCGTTGTCGCCTTGAAAGGCCTCGACGCCCGCCAGCAGATAAAACGGCGTCGGGGCCAACCAGGTGAGCTGCAACCCGATGTCGTTGAGCCCGTGGTCCCCCAGCGCCAGCCGGTGGATCAGCGGACGGTCCACGAAATCCCACTGATGCGAATGCTGCGGATTGATCCGGCCGAAATCGCTGTAGAATTTCCCGCCCCGGAGCTTCAAACCCCAGGGCAGAGCGGTGGTTTCGATCTCGGCCGTCTCCAGTTCCGCCTCGTGCACGTCCACGGCCGCGATGGCCGAACCCTTGAAGTAAGGGTCGACGTCGGCCGAGACGTAGAGTTCCACATGCCGGAGGTTGAACCCCTCCTCCGGTCCATGGCGGTGGCCGTCGCCATCGTCGTGAGCGTGGCCGAAGCCGGCGATCTCTTCGAGCAGATGACCCACGCCTTCCCGGCTGTCGTCCGCGTGGTAGTAGAGGTCCACGATCGCCGATACGTCGGGATTGAAGGCTTGCAAACTTCGCCGGAAGGCGGCGGGGACCGACGGCGCCTGGGATCGGACGGCCCGTCCGCCCAATACCATCGATGCCAATGTAAGGATTGTGACCCAATGCGCGGTTCTCATTCGGCAATTCCCTTTCTCCGAAACGTTGACAAAAACGAACGGCAACGCCGCACTCGCGGCGCCGCTCCGACGGCAAGATCGGAGGAGTCAGCGGGGCGGGCCGCGGATAAAGGGGAGGAGATGGGGAACGCGGGCCGGCGGAGACACCGCCGGCAGACAGATCGCGATCGGCGGTCCAGAACGGAGGACGGGCGCCACCGCGGGCGGCCCCACGTCCAGCGGCGCGTCCACGAACTGGCAGATGGAACAGTGATCCGGGTCGTGGGCCGGCGCGGACGGAGTCGGTTCCCCGCCCTCATGGGCCGCATCGCAGCAAGGCTCGGTGCCGTGGAGCGCCGCCAGATGCGCGGCGGGCAGGAGGACCATGCCGGCCACGAACCAGACCAGCGCGGCGATGGCCAGCCGTCGACGCATCCGCTTACCTCATGAACAACACTACCCGCGTCACGGATGCCTCTGCAAGCCCCCGGCCCGGTGGCTGCCTCCCGCCCCGCGGGCGAGTGACGCCGGCCACCGCCCCTTTCAGGGATGAGGACGGATGAGGAAGCCGGAATACCCGCCGGTGGCGTCCGCCCAGCGAAGCTCGACGCCTAGAACCCGCGCCGCCGGCGGTCCGCGATGCAGGTCGGCGGCGAAGACGGCCAGCGCGCCCTCCGGTCCCTCGGCCACGAGCCGGACGGTGCCATCGTCATCGTTCGCCACCCACCCGGTCAAGCCCAGTTCGCGCGCCCGATCGCAGGCCCACCAGCGGAAACCGACCCCATGGACCCGGCCGCGAACCACGGCCTCGATTCGTCGGTTCATGGCGACGCGTCGCCTTTCCCGGTTCGATCCGGACCCGACACGCCTCCCGCCTCCCGATCGCGCCCGCGGCCGCCGCGCCAGTAGGCGGCACGGGCGGGCAGAACCCAGCGCACGCCGCCGCGGGGGTCGGGCACGTCCCCGCGATATCTGGGGATCACATGCACGTGCGCGTGCGGCACTGTCTGGCCGGCGGCCGGGCCGTCGTTGAGGCCGATGTTGAAGCCGTTCGGCCGGTAGCGTTCCCGAAGCAGCTCCCGCACCTGCCGGACCACGTCCCAGACCTCAGCCTGCAGCTCCTGCGGCAGGTCGAAGAGGGAGGCAACGACGGTCTTCGGCGCCACCAGCGCGTGCCCGGGGGAGGCTGGATACCGATCGAGAAACGCCACGCAATGGGCCGTCTCGACCAGGATCGACCGCGGATCGAGCGGATGAAACGGGGAATCCGGCCCCACGCTCATCGGCGGAAACGAAAGGTGCTCAGAAATTGACGGCCAGGCCGAGCCTCGTCACCCAGCCGCTGGCGTCCAGCTCGAGACCGGACTTCCGCCCGCCCTCCTCCAGCTCGACGGAATCGCAGAAACGGTACCCCGCCGCCAGCGACAGCGCCAGGGCCGGATTGAACCGGAGCGCGACGCCGGCTTGCAGGACCAATTGGGCATACGCGCCGTCGAACTCCCGAAGCGTCGTCGGTCCTCCGGCCGGAGTGTCGATTGTCTCCAGCCGTACGGCAGCCCAACCGGGCGCCGCCTCGGTCCAAACGAGCCAGTGCGCGGTACGGATCCATTGATGGTTGATCGCCAACGCCACGGCGCCCGCGGCCAGCTCGGCGCGGGAGTAGCCGGTCGCCTCGAGGTCCGAATCGCGGGCGGCGATGGAGGATAATCGCAGCCCCACCCGCAGCCGCTGTGCGGACACGCGCCACAGCAGGCCGAAGTCGGCGCCGCCAGCCTGCTCGAGGTCCAGGTCCCCAGCGGAGAGACGGAGCGCCGGGAGATCCACGGAGTCGATCGAGGTTGCCGACAGCGCCACGTCCGCCCCCAGCCGGGTGAAGAAACCGGCGGGAATCGGCCTCCAGAGCCTGGCGTCCAATTTCTGGTAGAGCTCGACGACCTGCTCCGGCGTCATCCGGTCCACCGCGTCAAGGACATCCTGCGGCGTGACGGCGCCGCGCGTCACCACGGCGGCAAGAACCACGCCTGAAATCCAACGTTTCATGGGCAGCTCTCCTTCGTGGTCAATTTAGCATCCATCCACGCCCGGAGCGACTCCGCAAGGTCTCCCGCGCCGCGCGGCGTCTTTTTCGCCGTGCCCCGCTTCGGGCCGCCCCACATGCCACGCTGGTCGGGGCGGGACACGCCACGCCGGCCGAGACTTACAGGTCACTCGACCATCGCTCCGCGACCACGCCGGCTGCGTCACGAACCGGCGCCATCCAATCCGCCCAGCGGGCGGCGACGAGCCGGTCCAGACCGAACGCTGGCGACTCGCTCAACTCCGCCGCACGACCGGCCATACGCGTCGTCGCACCCATCCAGTCGAGCACCACCTCCGCCGCCTGCCGCGCCAAATCGCGCTGCCGTTGAATCCTCGCCGTCGCCAGCGCTGCCCCCGCGAGGACGACCGCCACCCAGGCGACGGCCGGCGCCCAACGAGGCATCGCCGGTTGCCGCCGACCCTCTACAAGCTGCTTCGCGGCGGCAATGGCCACGGCCGTCAGCCGCTCCGGCGCCGCCGGGGCTCTGGCCGCCGCCAACGCCTCCTCCAGCTCGGCGATTTGCCGTGCATAGGCCCGGCAATCGGGACACGACGCAAAGTGCCGCGCCGTGCCCGGCGTCGGAGGCCGCCCGTCGTCGCGTCGCAGGCTCCACCGCCATCGGTGCCATCCACAGATCATTTTCACCGCTCCCGAGCCGCCGCCGGGGCCGGTTCGGCCTCCGCGGCCATCGCCTCCCGCAGGGCGCGGTCCGCCCCCGCCGCAAGCAGAGACTGCCGCGCCCGAAACAACAACACCCTCACGTGCGTCCGGGTCAGCCCCATCGCCGTGGCGATCGCGGTCACCGGCAGGCCCGCCCGGATCCGCAAGTCGAGAGCCTCGAACTGCCTCGGACTCAGAACCTGGCGCGCGCGGCGCCAGAGGTCCGACTCCGCCTCGCGGGCTGCCGCCGTGTCGGCCGGCGTTTGACCATCCGCCACCCCCTCCGCTCCGCCGACGCCCTCCGGCACCCGGCGGGCCGCGGCGCCGACCGCGTCGATCACCACCGATCTGGCCACCGCAAAGAGCCACGGCGCGAACGGCCGGCCCGGCCGCCACCGGCCGAACCGGCGGACGACGGCGACGAGGACCTGCTGGCAAAGATCCTCCGCCTCCAGCGGGGGCCGGGCCCGGCGCCGGCAGTAGGCCAGGACCGGGCCGCTCCACCGCCGGACCAGCTCCTCCAGCGCCTCCTCGGAACCGGCCGCCGCACGGGCGGCCAGAACCTCGTCGGATGGCGGTTCGCTGCCCGTCTCGCGCACTGGCTGACTACCGGTCCGCGTCCTTCTTCTTCTCAGCGGCACGGCGGATTTCGGCGACAATATCCGCCGCCGGCACCTTCAGGGCGAGCGAAACCAAGGCCCCCTCGACCCGTACGCGGGCCGAACTCGCCAGCTTCGCCGCCGCGGGCTCCTTTTCCACGCCCAACAACGCTGCGGCCTGGATGCCGAGCAGAATCTGTCCGACTTTTTCGGCGACGGAGGCATCCCCGAATTCCACTTCGAGGTCGGCCACAACCTTTCCTTCCTCCTCGCGGGCCGAAAGAACTCCCCGCCGGGCGGATTCCAACAGGGGGTTTTTCGCGGTCGCGGCGGTTTCGCCGTCCATGGCGGCCACCACGACGGCCGCCGTCGGAAGCCCGTGAACGGCCGCGGCCAGCGCGGGCTCCTGACCGTCCATCACCGCTAGAACCCGAGCGACGACGGTTTCGTGCTCGGAGATGACCAGCGCACCGCTCGGGTGGTGGGCCCCGAACACCCGCGCCTTGTCGGCGCCCTCCTTCCGGGCCTTCTTTTCGTCAATCCACGAGTGGATCGTGCGGCCGGCCACGACGCGTTCCTCGTAGCCGTCGCCGGCTCGGATCAGGGTCACCAGCCGTTTCGCATCGAACCGGCCGCGCACGATGACCGCGGACCGACGGCCGGCCCCAGCAACGGTGATCCCCTCGATGTCGGTCCTCGGGTCGAATCCGAATACTTCGCGGAAGGCGGTCAGCTTTCGCTCCGCCTTCTCCGTCCGAGTCGTATCCAGGATGGACCGGCCCACCTCGGTGGCGTTGAACCGTTCCACGTCCAGATGCGCCCACCATTTGGTCTCGGCGGGGAGGTCCGCCGGCCGGAAGGGCCCGGCCGCGGCCACCACCGCCACCACAGCGACCGCCATCCACGCTGTCCACCATGTCCTCATCGCTTCCATGGCTCCCACGGCGGGCTCTTCGCCCGCGTCATTCCGGATAACGACGGCGGGCCGGAGAAGGTTACGCCGCGGAGGCACGGTTGCGCCAGGCCCCCCGTTGTGGTTATTATGGAGCGCTTGCAACCGCGGCCGCCGGTTCCCGGCGGCGTGCGCCGCGGTCCTTGGGACAACCGGGACGACATTGGGGCACTGGCCATGGCCGTTTCAATCCGACTGCATCGCGCCGGCAGCAACAAGCAGCCGTTTTTCCGCCTCGTCGCCGCGGATTCGCGCCGGGCAACGTCGGGCAAGATCCTGGAGGTGCTTGGCTGGTACGACCCGAAGAAGAAGGTCCGGCCGGCCTTTTCCATCAACCTCGAGCGTGTGGAGCATTGGGAGAAGACGGGCGCGCACCTGTCCGAGACGGCGCGCTCGCTGGTTCGGCGCGCCCGCGGGGCGTCGATCGGACAAACGGCCTGACCTCGGAGCGACGGACCATGAAGGCGATGTTGGAGTACATCGTTCGCGGCCTCGTCGACCATCCCGACCAGGTGCGGATCACGGGGGTCGAGGGCGAGCGGACCGCGATCTACGAGCTGCGGTGTCACGCGGACGACGTTGGAAAGGTCATCGGCAAAAGCGGCAAGACGCTCGGGGCGATCCGGGTGTTGCTGAGCACCGCCGCCGCACGGCAGGGTCGGCGGGCGGTGCTGGAAGTCGTCGAATGAGCCCGGGCCGTGGAGGCCCCCCTCCAGGTCGACATTCTCACGATCTTTCCCCGCATGATCGAAGGGTTCCTCTCGGAGAGCATGCTGAAGCGCGCGGCCCGCGCGGGGGCGGTGAGCTTTCGGGTGATCAATCTACGCGACTTCACGTACGACCGGCACCGCACGACCGACGACCGGCCCTACGGCGGCGGTCCCGGGATGGTCATGATGCCCGGGCCCTTCTTCGAGGCGGTCGAATCGGTGCGCACTCCCGGCGCGCGGGTGATCTTAATGACCCCGCGCGGCCGGCGCTTCGACCAGGCCATGGCGCGCGAACTGGCGGCGGAACGGCACCTGATCTTCCTCTGCGGCCACTACGAGGGCGTGGACGAGCGGGTCCGCATCGGACTGGCGACGGACGAGCTGTCGATCGGCGACTACGTGCTGACCAACGGGGTACTGCCGGCCGCCGTCGTCATCGACAGCATCGTGCGGCTACGGCCCGGCGTGCTCGGCAACGCCGAGGGGCCTGAGGACGAATCGTTCAACGAGGGCCTGCTCGAATATCCGCAGTACACGCGACCGGCGGAGTACCGCGGAATGAGGGTCCCCGAGGTGCTGTTGTCGGGGGACCACGAGGCGATCCGCCGCTGGCGACGCGAGCAGGCGGTCGAGCAAACCGCACGGCGCCGCCCGGACCTGCCTGGCGCGCGGACGGCGTCGGACCCGGCGGGCGACGAGACGAAAGGACGAACACCATGAAACACCGGCTCCTCGAAAAGATCGACGTCGAACAGCGGCGCAAGGACGACCTGCCGGAGCTTCGCATCGGCGACAACGTCGCCGTCCACGTGAGGATCAAGGAGGGCGACAAGGAGCGCCTGCAGGCCTTTCGGGGCACGATCATCGCCCGCGACGGAGGCGGATCGACCGAGACGATCACCGTGCGACGAATCTCGTTCGGCTACGGCGTCGAACGCGTGTTTCCGCTCCATTCGCCCTCGATCGCCCGCATCGAGGTCGAGGGCCACGGGCGCGCCCGCCGCGCCAAGCTCTACTACCTGCGCCAGCGCAAGGGGAAGGCCGCGCGGGTGGAGGCCTCGGAATAACGCCGACCCTCGACGCCGAACTCGACGCCCTCGCCGCCGGTCGACGCCGGCCGGCCGGCGTGGACGAGGCGGGCCGCGGTCCGCTCGCCGGGCCGGTGTTCGCGGCCTGCGTCGTCCTGCCGGTGGACCGCCCATGGTTGGTGGAGGAGTTGCGCGGTTTGACCGATTCGAAACGCCTCTCCCACGCCGCCCGCCGATCGTGGGCTCGCCGTTTGCGCGGCCGCCCCGATGTTTCGATCGGAGTCGGATGGGCGACGGTGGAGGAAATCGAGCGCCTCGACATCCACTGTGCCACCCACCTGGCCATGCGCCGCGCCGTCGGCCGGGTTCGGCCGCCGCCCGACTTTCTGCTGGTCGACGGACGGCCCGTGCCGGGATTGCCGGCGCCGTCCCGAGCGATCGTTGGCGGTGACGGCCTCAGCCTGTCCATCGCGGCGGCGAGCGTGATCGCCAAGGTGGTCCGGGACCGGTACATGGCGGCCTTGGACCGCCGGCATCCGGGGTACGGATTCGCGCGCCACAAGGGCTACGGGACGCGTGAGCACTTGGAGGCGCTCCGGCGCCTCGGCCCCTGTCCCGCGCACCGGCGATCCTTCGCCCCCGTCGCGGCCGCGGTGTCGTGGCTGCCTGGCCTGCGCTGAACCGCCGGGGGGAACATCGGCGCCCCCCCACCGCGCCCCGCCCGGCCGACGTCCGGCTACCTGCGCCCGGCGTCCTTCCGCCGGCGCTCCCGCTCTGCCGCAACCCGCTCCATCCTCCGCCGGAGCTCTCGTTCCTCCGCGCGAGCGCATTCAAGCCGCCGGTCCTTCTCGCCGGCCCTCCGCTCCCCAGTGGACTCCTGCTTCGTCGTTTGGCGCTCC
This sequence comes from uncultured bacterium, assembly GCA_937139365.1. Lineage (GTDB taxonomy): Bacteria > Verrucomicrobiota > Kiritimatiellia > PWTM01 > PWTM01 > CAACVY01. Next base: position 19,467 of record CAKZPT010000021.1, read on the forward strand.
GTCAGCTCGAGGAACACCAGTCCGTCGCCGCCGATATGGTTCACGTCGAAGGATTCGATGGCCCCCGGCCTGAGGGCCTCAACGAACCTCCGCACCCGGGACAGGTACTCCTTCTTGTGCTCGTACACCGACGGCTCGACCCGAATGGCGATTGCACGGCCGACCAGCGACGACGGGTCCTTCGCGCGATTGTGATTCCACGTTTTGTCCACCGCCGTGACCTCGACCACGGCGCCGTTTTCGTCGCTGCGGATCACGCGGCCGCGCATCAATCCCGCGAATCCGCGCGCCGTCCCCGGCACCTCGCCGGTCGCGACGGCCACCCACGCCACGGCTAGGGCGGTCGCCACTCCTCCCACGCGTCGCGCGTTCATCCGATCCTCTCCTTTCCGCCGTCGCCGTCATGTCCCGCAAGGCCGCCACGGGCCTTCCCGTCCCCTTGAAACGCCATGTGCCCGACGCCGCCTCCGTCTTCCGCCTTGGCGGCCGCACGACCGAACCGCGGCTCGTTCGGGGACCGCCGAAGATGCGTTCGAGGTCGTGCCCGGAATATGCCCGGAAGGCAATCAGCGTCTGGGTGCGTACGATCACGGACTGCATCGGGCCCGTGACGAGCTCCGCAAGCCGCTCGTGGGTCGCCAGGCGCAGGATCGCGACCAGGTCGTACTCCCCGCCCACTGAATAGACCTCCGAAACCCCCTCCAGTCCCGCCAGCGTTTCGGCGCACGGACGCACCCGCCCACGCTCCACATTGATCGACACGATCGCCGTCACCATGACCCGGTGTCCGCCTACTCGGCGAGGACGCCCTGCGGGTGGTGGAGGGCCTGCCGGTCGCGGAGAGCTTCCGAACCGCGGGGTGGGCCGGCCTCATGGCCCACGGGACAAACCGGGCGCGCTTCTTCGTGGACAACGTCGTCCTGCGCTGCGACTTGGCACCGCCCTGATCGCCGCCCCGCGCCGGTCAGCGCAGCATCGCAGGATTCAGGCGCCAGACGACGAACGTCAACGCAGAGGCGAAGACCGTCCAGGCCAGATACGGGACCAGACACCACGCCGCCGCACGGGAGACGCCCGCCGCCAACCCCAGCGTCGCCGTGATCGCAGCCGCTAGCAGCAGCGCGTCAATAAACGCCGCCCCGCCAAGACCCCACGCAAAAAACAGCCAGCTCCACAGCGCGTTGAGGACCAGTTGAACCGCATAGGCGCCGAGCGCCGCGGTCCGCCGAGCCGATGGAGGCGCCCGCCAAATCCACCACGCCGCGACGGCCATCATCGCGTAGAGCGCCGTCCACACCGGACCGAACACCCACGCCGGCGGCGCCCATGAGGGCTTCTCCAGCCGTGTGTAGATCTCCGCGGCGTCTGCCGAACCCCGACCGCCGACGGCGGCCGTCACGCCGGCCAAGGCCAGGCTCGCGAGCAGGCCAAGAGCATCGCGGACCGGGCCGCGCGACCCGCTGTTCATGTTTCCCTCCATTGGCCGCCCCGGGCGGCCATGGACCGAAGGACCGCGCGGGCCTCGGCGTAGCGGGCCAATTTCCGCCGGTCGGCTGCCCGAAGGGGCCGCCGCGCCCGCCGGCGAGCGACGTTGTCGGCCAGGTCCGCCAACTTCAGGGCCCGGCCCGCGGCAGTGCGACCGGCGCGCCGGATGTAGTCGAGGTAGGTCTCTCCCGGCCGGCGGGTCAGCGCATTCACCCAATGCACCGTGCGAGGCGGGACACCGAGGCCGGCGAGGTCGCGCAGCTCGAAGGCGCCCGCCTCGACCACGTCGTGCAGCAGAGCCGCCGGCCGCAGGCGGTCGGGCAGGGACAGGGCGACGCGGAGGGAGTGCAGCAGCTTCGCGCGTCCGGCGGGGGACCGGCCGAACGCGATCGCGGCGATTGCCAACGCGCGCCCCAGCGGATCGCGCAACGGGGCCAGCGCACGCCGGGTCGCCACCGAAATACGCGGGGTCATCCACCAGTCAGGCGCGCTCGAAAGACGAAAAAGACCGCGCCGAGGATGCACAGTGCCGCCCAGAGATAGTCCGACCGAACCGGTTCACGCAGGTAGAAAACCGAAAACGGCACGAAGACCAGCAGCGTGATCGCCTCCTGAAGGATCTTGAGCTGGCCGACGTTCAGAACCTGGTGTCCGATCCGGTTGGCCGGCACCTGCAAGAGGTATTCGAACAACGCGATCAGCCAACTGACGGTTGCGGCGAAATACCACGGACGGCCGCCGAGGTTTTTCAGGTGCGCGTACCACGCAAACGTCATGAAGACGTTGCTGCACGCCAGCAGCCCGACCGCCGCCAACACGTGCGGATTCATTCCCTGCCCCTCGCCGTCGCCCGATGTCCAATCCTTGGGCGCCACCGGCCGCGGAGCGTCCAAGGGTTGGAACGCCGCGGGCCCGCATTCAACCCCGACGGGCGACGGGGACGGCCTTCAGGCGGCCGATCTCGGGCAGCTCGCCCACCAGCGGCCGCGCGTAGTCGAGGAACGCCGTTGTGACGTCGTTGCCCGACGGGGCGATGAACTCGCCCGGCATGTGGCGCGTCTCCTTCGCGACCATCGCCAGCTCGACGCGCTCGATCGTCGTCCGGTACGCCCGGCCGGGCGCACGGCGGATCGCGGTGCTGCCGCTCTCGAAGCGGCCCGACACGGCGAACCGCACGGCCATCACCCCCACCTGCCGCGCCTCGCGGGCGTCCACCGGCGAGACCACGCCCACGAACGACCGCTGCAAATAGCCGAACGTGTCGGCGCGCACGCGGGAGATGTTCGCCTTGGCCTTGACCTCGGCCGCCAGCAGGTCGCCGAGCGCGCCGCTGCCGCTGAGCTGGACGTTGCCGTGCGAATCGGTCTCCTTGATGAACTTGCTGGCGATCGGCTCGCCCTTCTCGTCGGCGATGCCTTCGGACACGGCGACGATGCATCGGCCATGCTTCGCGTAGACGGCTTGCACGTCGGCGATGAACCGCTCCATCGAGAACGGCCGCTCGGGCAGGTAGATCAGGTGCGGACCGTCGTCCGGAAACACGCGCGCCAGCGCGGAGGCGGCGGTGAGGAAGCCGGCATGGCGGCCCATGACGACGTTGATCTTCACGCCCGGCAACGAGCGGTTGTCGAGGTTGTCGCCCATGAAGGCTTGGGCGACGAACCGGGCGGCGCTGCCGTAGCCCGGCGTGTGGTCGTTTTCGCGCAGGTCGTTGTCGATCGTCTTGCAGATGTGGAAGCAACGGATCGGGAAGCCGGCCTTCCGCGCCTCCTCGTTGATGATGTGCGTCGTCTCGGCGCTGTCGTTGCCGCCGATGTAGAAAAAGAAGCGGATGTCATGCCGTCGGAGCACCTCGAAGACCTTCGCGCAGTCCTCGGGCGTGGGTTTCTTCCGGACCGAGCCGAGCGCCGAGGAAGGGGTACGCGCGACCCGCTCGAGGTTGGCCGGCGACTCCTTCCTCAGGTCGCACAGCCGTTCCTCGAGCAGCCCCTTCAGGCCGTGCAGCGAGCCGTAGATTCCCTTGATCTCGCGGTGCTTTTTCGCCTCGACGATCGCGCCGACGAGGCTCTGGTTGATCACGGCGGTCGGACCGCCGCTCTGGGCGATGACCATGTTGCCCGTCACGCCTGCACCGCCGGAACGTTGGGTCGCCATGGGAGTCGTCTCCTGATCGGGTTGTCCGCCCCTCGGGCGGAAAAAACGCACGGTACAATACGGCAGTGGCGGTCTCGGGGCAAGCCGACGAAGGCGCGGTATCGGACGTGACAGGCGGGCCGGGGCGTGGCATAGTACCGGCGGCCGCGATGCGGGAGTAATTCAGTGGTAGAATGTCAGCTTCCCAAGCTGAACGTCGCGGGTTCGATCCCCGTCTCCCGCTCCATCCCCTCTCCGACCTGACACAGCGCGCCCTCCCCGCCGGCCGGCCCCATGGCCGGGTCGCGCCTGGGGGCCCGCCGCGCCGCCGCCGCGCAACAGGACGCCCGGCGGGCGGACCCGCCGGGCGTCGAACTCCGTTCCGAACAGACGGCGATGGCCGACCTCAGCGCTCGAAGGCGGCGTCGAAGGCGACGGCCGAGGGCTCGAAGTCCAGCCGCTTCACGAACGCGCAGGCCTCGCGCGCGCCGTGCTCGCGATCCATGCCGGAGTCCTCCCACTCGACCGACAGCGGACCCTTGTAGTTGATCTCATTCAGGGCCCGGATGATCGCCTCGAAGTCCACGCTGCCGCGGCCGAGGCTGCGGAAGTCCCAGTAGCGGCGCGGGTCGCCGAACGGCAGGTGCCCGCCGAACACGCCCGACAGCCGCGGCGCCTTCGCGACGCCGACGTCCTTCATATGGACGTGGAAGATCCGGTCGCGGAACCGGCGGATGAACTCGATATAGTCCACTCCCTGGTAGGCGAGGTGGCTGGGGTCGAAGTTAAACCCGAACGCCGGATGACCGTCCACCGCCTTCACCGCCCGCTCGGCGCTGACGACGTCGAAGGCGATCTCGGTGGGGTGGACCTCGAGGGCGAATTTCACGCCCGCCTTCTGGAACGCGTCGAGGATGGGCTTCCAGCGTTTCGCGAAGTCGGCGTAGCCCTCGTCGATCATCTTTTGCGAGGTCGGCGGGAACGCGTACAGCAGGTGCCAGATCGAGGAGCCGGTGAAGCCGTTGACCACCGACACGCCGAGCGTCGCGGCGGCCTCGGCCGTGGCGATCATTTCCTTGGCGGCGCGCCGGCGGACGCCCTCGGGATCGCCGTCGCCCCACACGTAGTCGGGCAGGATCGCCTTGTGGCGGTCGTCGATGCGGTCGCACACGGCCTGGCCGACGAGGTGGGCGGAGATCGCGAACACCTTCAGCCCGTACTTGTCGAGCAGTTCCCGCTTGGCCTTGCAGTAGGCGGCGGTGGCCTTCGCCACCTCGAAATGGTCCCCCCAGCACGCCAGCTCGAGGCCGTCGTACCCGAAGCCCTTCGCCTTCTGGCACATCGTCTCCAGCGTCAGGTCGGCCCACTGGCCGGTAAACAACGTCACCGCTCTCGCCATGGCACACGCTCCTTTTTTTTATCTTTCAGCTGTGGCGGCCTGCACCGCCCATTGAACATATTATCCGGCCTACGCCGCCGAGAAAAGCCGACCGCAGTCGGCCTTCACCCACATGGAATTCCCCACGACGAGCCTCGCCACGCTTGCGCCGGAGACCGGCGCGTGATAGAAGGGCAGGCTTCAAATTGC
>CAKZPT010000022.1 GCA_937139365.1 uncultured bacterium
GCGCATTCGAACGATAGCGCAATGCCACCAAATCCCACCTGTTGTCGGATCCACGCCGAGCTGACTCTCCGGCGTTCTTCCTCCGTCTTCACGTAGGTGGCAAAACGGTATTTCGGCTGCAGACCCGGAGGGTCGGTCATCGCGCCGAGGACCGCCTCCAACCACCGGTCGTACAGGGTTCGTCTCGGTGGAGCGAGCTCTTCGTAATCCAACGGACCGAAAAAGAAATGGACCCGGTCATCCGGCCCGGGATTATGCAGGTCGAGGTAGACCCGCAGGCGCCCAGCGGCGACCAGCTCGCCGATCCGTCGTTGGGCGGCGGCGACCTCGGGGTGGACGGGAAGCGGATCCCAGTCTCGGTTGTGGTCCCGCGGTTCGGCCTCCTTGCCGCCCGCACCGCGAGCGACGTTGTCCACATCCATAATCGGCACGATGAACAACTCCGCGCGGCGACGGAAGGCGACGGCCTCGCTGTCGTCGCCCGCCAGCCAGTCGAGAAGGCCGCGGGCGCACCAGCTTCATCCGGCTTCCCAGGCATGCTGGCGGGCGTGAACCCACACCGCCGGGCACGCGCCGCGGGCGCCGAGGCGCACGCCGACCACGGGGCGGCCCTCCCGTGAGGTGGCCAACACAAACCGATCGGCGTCAGCGCACCGCGCCACGGCTCCGGAAATGGCCGCCTCCGCGTGCGATGGAAGAAACGGCGGTCCCCATGCCATCCAGAAACGCGCGGCCGGCGCCTCGACCTCGTAGACGATGCCGTTGCTCTCCAGGCGGCCCGGCGGCGTCGTCCCCCACCGGACGTCGTCGGCGCTGATCGCCGCCCGGTCGAGCAATGCCCAACGTCCGGTCAAACCTCGACTTCCTGAAAACGGCCGCCGGATGGGATGGACGCGGACCGACAACCGTGTGCCGGGCCTCGCCCCGTCGACCTGGAAATACCACCACGCCGGCCACCCGCGCCCCGGATGGCAGGCGGGGGCGACGGCAGTTTGATCGCCATCCGCGGCCAGCACCTCGGCTGAGCCGCCCAGAAAATCGGTCGAAACCCGCAACGAGTCCGAGGCCGCCATGCCGCCCGCAAGCGCGCACGTCAACACGACGATGGTCCCGGGCCACCGAATGGGTCGCCTCACGGCGCCGACTATATCACTTTCCGCCGTCCGCCATGCCGTCGGCGGTCGGGCACGAAACTCCTCCCTGGCTGCCAGCGTGCGCCTGGCGACGGCCTCCGCGGCCATCGGCCGTCCCGGTTTTTCCGCGACGGGAAGAATTGCATGCCACCCGGCCTTCAGGCATGTTGAAACCATGTTCCGGCGGCGGCCCTATCGCGATCTTGAACGGAGACTGGGGTATCGTTTCCGCAACGAATCGCTGCTGGAAACCGCGCTGACCCACCCCTCCTATCGCCACGAGTCCCCATCCGCAGAGGGGGATAACCAGCGGCTGGAATTCCTGGGGGACGCCGCGCTCGCGCTGCTGTCGGCCGCCTGGCTGTACGCGCAGCACCCCGGCCTGTCGGAGGGTGAATTAACCCGCCTGCGCGCAAACATGACCCGCGCCCACGTCCTCGCGGAAATCGGACGTGAGATCGGAGTCGGTTCTTTCCTCCGACTCGGAAAGGGCGAGGCCAAGACCGGCGGCCAACAGCGGGCCAAGGTCCTCGAAGACACGGTGGAGGCGATCATCGGCGCCGCGTTTATCGACGGGGGTTTCCGGGTCGTCGAACGCATTTTCCGTCGCTGCCTGTTGCCGGCGATGCAGAAGATGCAGCCCCGCTGGGACGCCGGGGAAAACCCCAAGGGCCGGCTCCTAGAGTACTGCCAGAAACACGGTCTGGCCGTCCCCGTCTACGAGGTGGTCGAGGCACGCGGACCGATGCACCAGCGTGAATTTTCCGTGGAGGTTCGGGTGAACGGCCGGATCGCCGGCCGGGGCGAGGGGCGAAGCAAGAAACTTGCGGAACAAGCCGCCGCCGCCGCAGCGGTCAGATTGCTCGCAAATCCCCAGACCTGACGGGCCACCAACGCGGGTGGGTTCAGCCGGCGGCGCGCAGCAGGTCCGCGAGGGTGACGGTCCCTTCGTACAAAGCGCGCCCGGCAATGGCGCCCCATAGGTTTTTCCGGTCCAGCGCCCGCAAAGCCTCGACGTCTCCGGGTCCCGACACGCCGCCGGACGCGATGACCCGACAGCCGACCGCGCCGCAGACCTCGTCCACCGCCGCCGCGTTGACCCCTTGCAGCATGCCGTCACGGCCGATGTCGGTGACGATCAGCGTTCGGACGCCTTCGCGGTCGAGGCGGACGGCCAGATCGCGTGTCCGGATGGAGGCGCCCGATGTCCAGCCCCGCACCTGCACCACGCCGTCGCGCGCGTCCAGGCCGACGGCCAGCCGCTCGCCGAGCCGCTCCGTCAACCGCTGCACCGCGTCGGGCTGTTCGAGCGCCCGGGTGCCGACGATCACCCGCGCGACCCCGGCGTCAAGGGCGGATTGTACGTCATCATCGGTCCGCAGCCCGCCGCCCAGCTCCACCGGCACGTCGGCGGCCCGGACGAGCCGCCGCACGATCTCCAGGTGGACCGGCCGGCCAGCGAACGCGCCGTCGAGGTCCACCACGTGCAGCCACTCCGCGCCCTCGGCGACCCAGCGGCGGGCGACGGCGATGGGATCGTCGGAGTAGGTGGTTTCCTCGTCGGGTCGCCCTTGTCGCAGGCGCACGCATCGCCCCCCGCGCAGATCGATCGCCGGCAGGACCACGAGGCGGCTCACTGGACCGCCTCCCCCTCCACCGCCATCCCACCCTGCCGGGCGAAATTGCCCAGCAGCCGCAACCCGACGCGCTGGCTTTTTTCCGGATGAAACTGCACGGCGAACACCGACCGCCACCGAACCACGCTGCAAAACTCAACGCCATAGTTAGTCCGTCCCGCGACGACCGAGGGGTCGGCCGGCTCGGCGAAGTAGGAATGGACGAAATAGAAATGCGACCCGTCCGGCGCGCCCTCCCAAACGGGGTCGGGCCGAGTTTGGTGCACACGGTTCCAGCCCATGTGGGGCACTTTGAGCCCCGGCGCCGCGGGAAAGCGGCGGACACGACCCTGGATCCATCCCAGCCCGCGCGCGCCGGGGGATTCCTCGCTCTCCTCGAACAGCAACTGCAAGCCAAGGCAGATGCCGAGCAGCGGGCGCCCGTCGGCAACCCATGCCTCGAGCGTCCCCGCCCAGCCGCGCTCGCGCAAATGGGCGATGCCGTCGCCGAACGCCCCGACGCCCGGCAGGATCAGGGCACGGCAGTCTCTTGCGCGGGCAGGCGACGCGAGGATCTCCGCCGGGATCCCAAGGAACCGGCAGGCGTTGCGCACGCTGCCGAGGTTGCCCATGCCGTAATCGATGATGCCGATCATCGCCAGCGCGAACGAGGGTCAGATCACCCCTTTGCTCGAGGGCACGCCGGGCTCGCGCGGGTCGAGCGCGACGGCCATCCGAAGCGCCCGGGCCAATCCCTTGAACACCGACTCGTAAGCGTGGTGGGGCTCCTGGCCGTAGAGGTGGGCGATGTGCAGGTTCATGCGGCCCTGGGTCGCGAACGCGCGAAAAAATTCCCCGATCAGGCCCAGGTCGAAATCGAGGATTTTGCGGCGGCGATTGGCGATCTCGTACACCAGGTACGGCCGGCCGCCGAGGTCCACCGCCACCAGGCTCAGCGACTCGTCCATCGGCAGCACGCTGTGGCCATAGCGGAGGATGCCCCGCCGGTCGCCGAGCGCCCGGTCGAGCGCCTCGCCGAGAGTCAGCCCCAGGTCCTCGACGGTATGGTGCGGATCCACGTCCAGGTCGCCCTGGGCTTTCAGCGAAAGGTCGAACAGGGAATGCCGCGCCCACAGCTCGAGCATGTGGCGAAGGAACGGCAGGCCCAACGCGAGGTCGGCTGTCCCCCGCCCGTCGAGATCGAGCGTAACGTCAATCTTCGTTTCCCGCGTGTGGCGGGACACCGTCGCCCGGCGTGCCTTCATGCCCCGCATATATCGCAGAGGTCCGTCCACGAAAAGCCGAACGCCGCGGCCGGCCAGGCAGGCGCTTCAAGTTCGCCTCGATCCGGCTGTGCGTCCAATCCTTGGAACCTCCGTGGCATCGAAGTTCCAATGCTTGGAAATTCCCCCGTGCGAACGCTAAAGGGGGGGTGACGGGGAGACGCTTCAGAGCTGTCGGGGACCGGCCTCGGGGTTCGGCGGCGGGAGGCCGCCTTCCGGCGGTTCCCTCGGCGGGGGGGCGGGCGCGTCGCGGCGCCGCGGATGGTCACCCTCGCGGTGCCGTTCCCGTTCCGCCAGCTCCGCCCGGATCTTGGCGCTGAGTTCCTTGAGCGCCGAGAGGCGGTCCTGATCGCGGCCGAGCGTCTCGAGGGGCTTGGACGAGGCGGCGACGTTGACGACCTTTCCGCCGGCGAGGATGCGCACCAGGTAGCCCTCGATCCTGTTGCCAGTGACCTCGCGGTGACCCTGCCCGAAATACTCGGTCACGGTGGACGACAGCTCCTTGGAGACCTTTTCGATGGTGAGCGGCTTGGCCGGATCCAGCACGATGTCCTGCTCGCCCAGGTCGAAAATCCACAGCCGGTCGCCGCGAAGTTCCTTCGCGAAAAAGTACCATTCCAGGATGGCCGCGCTAACGCGGCCCATCCCGCGGATCTGGATGGAAATGCCCACGCAGCGGCTGTAGTCGCGGACGGCGGGGCCAAAGACGGATTCCCGCGTGATCTGCTCGCCGCGGGAGGAGGCCAGTCGGGCCACCTTGAGCCACGCCTGGACGTCCTGGGCGACGGCGGACGCGGCCACGAGCCACGCCAGGCCAATCCACGATGCCCGGACTGCCGGCCGGCCGGCGTGTGGCGCAATGCCGTGCGTGGTCATGGGCGTTCTCCCAATGGGGCGGCCCCGCCCTAGCGCGCATTGTAAGGGCTCAAGCCCTTCGCACAAGCTTGGGCGCGCCACCCGTTGCGCATATACTGGCGCGGCCACATGCGCGGCGCCTCCGAGAAGTTCACCGTTGCCTTTCCCCTGTGGGTGGTTCTGGGCGGCCTGCTGGCGCTGGCGCGTCCGACGTGGTTCACGTGGTTTCGCGGTCCATGGATCGTGGGCGGGCTGGCGGTCATTATGCTCGGCATGGGGATTACGCTGAGCGTGGAGGATTTTCGGCGCGTCGCGGCGATGCCCCGCGCGATTCTGGCAGGCTTTATGGCACAATACACGATCATGCCGCTGCTCGGATGGGCGGTGGCGCGCCTGATGCGGCTGGAGGCCGCCCACGCCGTCGGGCTGATCCTCGTTTCGTGCTGTCCCGGGGGGACGGCCTCCAACGTCGTGACGTACCTGGCGCGCGCCAACGTCGCGTTGTCGGTCCTCTTGACCATGTGCTCGACGCTGGCGGCGGTGGTGTGCACCCCATGGCTGACATGGGGACTGGCCGGCGCGTATGTGCCAGTGGATGCGGGCCGGCTATTGCTGGACACGGCCCAGGTGGTGTTGTTGCCGCTGCTGGCCGGGCTGATGCTTCATCACGGCGCGCCGGCCCTTACGCGGAAGATCCTGCCGGTCGCGCCGCCGGTCGCGGTACTCACGATCGCGATGATCTGCGCCAGCATCATCGGACAGCAGGCGGGGCACCTGCGGGAACATGGGGGACGATTGCTGCTGGCCGTCGCGCTGCTGCACGCCGGCGGCTTCGTCTTCGGCTATCTGGTGTCGGCTTTGCTGGGCCACGATACCTCCACGCGCCGGACGATCTCCATCGAGGTCGGGATGCAGAATTCGGGGCTGGCGGTCGTGCTGGCTGGCCGCGGATTTCCTGACCTCGCCGCCGCGACTGTGCCTGGCGCGTTCTCGGCGACCATGCACTCGGTGATCGGCAGCGCCCTGGCCGCCTGGTGGCGGTGGAGAAGCGGCTTGTCGGGCGAGCAAGGTCCCCCTACCATGGCCGGCCCGCGCGATCTGCGGACGGAGCGCAAACCGTGAAGGTACTGGTGGTTGGTGGTGGCGGACGGGAACACGCGCTGGGATGGCGGCTGTCGCGCGATCCCGAACCTCCGCGACTGTGGTTTGCGCCAGGCAACGCCGGTACGGCCGGGCTGGGGACGAACCTGCCCATCGGGTCCGAGGACCTGCGCGGCGTGGCCGACTGGGCCCGGCGGGAGCGACCCGACGTGGTGGTGGTGGGACCCGAGGCGCCTCTCTGCGCCGGCCTGGCGGACGAACTGCTGACGCTGGGCATCCGGGTGTTCGGACCGGTGGCGGCCGCCGCGCGGCTGGAGGGGAGCAAGGCGTTCTGCAAGGAGATCCTGGAGGCGGCCGGTGTGCCGACGGCGCGGGCGCGGCGGTGCTCGGATCCCGCGGAGGCGCGGGCCGCTGTCCGTGAATTGGGCGCGCCCGTCGTGATCAAAGCCGACGGCTTGGCCGCCGGCAAGGGGGTCACCGTCTGCCGAACGCTGGACGAGGCCGACCGGGCCATCGACGACGCGCTGGTCCGAGGAGTCTTCGGCGACGCCGGGCGGCTGGTTCTGATCGAGGAATGCCTTGTCGGTGAGGAGGCGTCGGTGTTAGCCCTGACCGACGGCGAGCGCATCGCCGTCCTGGCCTCCGCGCAGGACCACAAGCGCGTCGCGGATGGCGATCAGGGGCCGAACACCGGTGGCATGGGCGCCTATTCGCCGGCCCCCGTGGTGTCCGATGCGGACCTGTCCACGCTGCGTGCGGCCATCTTCGAGCCCGTGCTGCGCGAGCTACGCCGGCGGGGGATCACCTATCGCGGCGTGCTCTATGCCGGCCTGATGATCACCGCCACGGGGCCGCGTGTTCTTGAGTTCAACTGTCGCTTCGGCGATCCGGAGACGCAGGCCATGCTGCCCCGCTGGCAAGGTAGCTTCTCGAGGACGCTGCTGGCGTGCGCCGATGGGCGGCTGAATCCGGAGGCCATCTCGTGGGCGCCAGGCGCCTGCGTGTGCGTGGTGATGGCCGCGCCAGGGTATCCGGGGGAGTATCCGAAGGGCGCGGAGATCAGCGGCATCGAGGACGCCGAGCGGCGGGTGGGCGTCGTCGTCTTCCACGCCGGCACGGCGATCCGGGACGGCAGGCTCGTCACCGCGGGCGGGCGGGTGCTTGGCGTGACGGCTCTGGGACGGGATATCCGGGAAGCCGTAACGCGAGCGTACGAAGCCGTCGGGTGTATTCGCTTTGAGGGTGCGCATTTTCGCAGGGACATCGCCGCCCGCGCGCTGGCGCGGGGGCGGGGCTGAGTACAAAAACGGAAAGGAACCACCACATGGCCACCCAGGTTGCGATCCTGATGGGCAGCGCCTCCGACTGGCCCGTCGTAAAAGAAACCTACATGACGCTCAAAAAATTCGGCGTTGCGGCCGACGTACGCGTGCAGTCCGCTCATCGAACGCCGGACGAAGCGGCGGAGTTTGCGCGGACGGCGGCCGATCGCGGCTACGCGGTCATCATCGCCGCCGCCGGCTGCGCGGCGCACCTGGCCGGCGTGTTGGCGGCCCACAGCACTCTGCCGGTCATCGGCATCCCGATGCCCGGCGGCGTGATGGATGGTCTGGACGCGCTGCTCTCCACCGTTCAGATGCCCGGTGGCATTCCGGTGGCCACCGTGGCCATCGGCAAGGCGGGAGCGGTCAACGCCGCGCTGCTCGCGGTGGAGATCCTCGCTTTGTCTGATCCCGCGTTGCGGACGGCGTTGAACAACCACAAGAAAACCTTGCGCGAGGGCGTGGCGAAGGCCAACGTCGAGCTCCAGGCGGAACTGCAGCGGATGTGAACGTGGGGGCGCTCTCCGGTCCGGTCGCCGCACTGTCGATGACGCTGGTGGCCGGAGCCGCCGCCGAGCCGGCGTCGGGGGACACTTCTTCCTCGCCGCCGGCTGCGGCTGCGTCGAGCCTTTCTCCGGATCCGTTGATCGAAACCTTGCGACAGACCCGCGAGGCGCTACGCGCCGCCGGCCTGGCGGATAGTCCTCTGGACCTTGCGGAAATCCTGTTGAACGCCTTCGTTCGCGCTGTGGACCCGGACGGAGTCGTGCGGCGGATCGGCGACTGGCCCGCGTTCGAGCGCCGCCAGCGCGGGGAAGCGTTTGGTCTTGGCGTGGAGGTCGTCGAGACAAACCGGCAGACGGTGGTGGTTGGGGTATGGCCGGGCTCGCCTGCGGAGGGCCGCTTGCAGCCGGGGGACGTGTTTGACCGCATCGGCGACCGTTACGTGACAGGGATTCCGTGGTCCACGCAGCAACACTGGATTGCTCGCGCCACCACCGGGGTCGAAGTGGTCGTCATGCGGCCGGGGCGCCGGGAGCCTATCGCGCAGCAGATGAGGCCGGCGTGGTGCCGGCCTCCGGCGGTTGCGGGACTCGAAGTAATGCCCGGAGGATTGCAGTGGTTGAGGCTGAACGGAGTCTGGAGCGGGGCGGTGGAGGCGGTCAGCGCCGCACTCCAGGCGCCGGCCACCGGCCGGACCGCGGGTCTGGTCCTGGACCTGCGTGCGGCTGGAGGCGACGACCTGGCGGCGGCCGCCGCGTTGGCGGGACTGTGGTCCCCATCGCCAGACATCATCCAACGTAAGGCCGAGGGCACCAGGCAAGCAGAGACGTACGGGGGGATTTCGGTCGCAGCCACGTCCCGGCTGGCCGCGGTTGCACTCATCGGACCCGGAACCCATGGGGCGGCGGAGGTGCTGGCGGCGGCGCTGCAGCGGGGCACGAATCGAGTGGTGTTGGTGGGTCGGCCGACGGCGGGGCGGCCGCCGGTCCGCGACCCCATCGAGGTTGGTGGCGAATGGGTGGTGCATGTGCGCCGTTATGGCCTGAACGTCTGCGGCGCGCCGATGCCCGAGCCGGTCAGGCCAGACATCGAGTTGCCCGAAGGGCCCCCGCCCGACGTCGCCCGACCGGAGAGAGGCAACGGCTGGCAACTGAATCCACGGCGGAGGGAATCCGAAGAGGAAAACGTGGACCGCGCATTGAGCCGCCGAGTGCAACATGATGCCGCCCTTCAACGGGCGGTGGATCTGCTGATCGCCATTCGTGCGCTGAGATTGCGCCCGTAGGGAGGAAGAACAGCGAACGAACAACCGGTGGAGGGAAGGCAAAAGGGATGGGTACCTTTCCCGCAAGGACGGACACTGCCATTGTGCATGGAGGGCTTCGGCGCGATCCGCCAGATGAACGCCGCTGGGTTGCGGGGCGAGCTCGATATCGAACGCGTGTGACGCCGCTGCCCTGGCGGCGGTGTGCCGAAACGCCACCAAGACCAAGGGACAGACATCCCGGCCCTGGGGACAGACACTCCTGCCGGTACGGGCGAAAAGAGGGGGGCGAGAGACTGGATCCAGGCCGACGAAGAGCCGATAGATCGCCGGATGAACGCGGAAGAAGACGACTAAGGGGCCGGAAGGGAGAAAAAACAAGCCAAACAACGGCGGCAAAGCCCCTTCG
>CAKZPT010000023.1 GCA_937139365.1 uncultured bacterium
GCAGCCGCAGATCGCTCTGCTGCGCCCGCTGGCGGAACAGCCGGGGCTGCGCGACGAGACCGAATGGAGCTTCTGGTTCCGTCCCGCAACCAACGCGCCGCCCACGCGTTGAAAACGCGCCGCGGAGAAACAATAAACCCCGGGGCTTCCCCGTCTGGGTGGAAGAGCCGACAGACGGAAGAGACCCTATGCGTACGATCCCTATCACCGTCCTCCTCGTCGCCGGCGCAGGCACGGCCGCTATGGCCGCGGCGCGACCGAACATCGTCTTCATCCTTGCCGACGACCTCGGCTGGTCTGATCTTGGTTGCCAGGGCTCGCGCTACTACGAGAGTCTGGCGATCGACCGCCTCGCCGCCGAAGGCATGCGCTTCACCCATGCCTACACCGCCGGCCCGAACTGCCAGCCCACCCGCACCGCCCTGATGAGCGGCCAGTATTCGCCGCGCACCGGCGTCTACACCGTCGGTGGAACGGACCGTTTCGACACCTCGCGCCGGCCGCTGGTGCCCGTGGACAACGTGACGCAGATGGCCCCTCCGTGGTCACCGTGGCCGAGGTGTTGAAATCCGCCGGTTATGCCACGGGGATGTTCGGCAAATGGCATCTGGGCGAGGACCCCGTCCACCACCCGTCGGCGCAAGGGTTCGACGAGGCGATCGTCTCCATAGGCCGCCATTACCGCTTCCAGACCCGCCCGCCGACCAACGCCCCGGCCGACGTATGGCTGGGCGACTGGCTCACCGCCCGGGCGGTGGACTTCATCGAGCGCCGTCGCGGCGGGCCCTTTTTCCTCTATTTGTCCTATTTCGCAGTCCATTCCCCGATCGATCCGCGGCCGGACCTGCGCGAGCGCTTTCGCGGCCGGCCGGGCGTTGGCGGACACTCCAACGCGGCCTACGCGGCGATGATCGCCGGCCTCGACGAGGGCGTGGGCCGGGTGATCGCGGTCCTCGACTGGCTGAACCTTTCGAGCAACACGCTCGTGATCCTTTCCAGCGACAACGGCGGGGTCGGCGGATACCGGCGCGAGGGCCTGCCCATCGGCGGATACACCGACAACGCGCCGCTGCGCCATGGGAGGAGTCGCTGTACGAGGGCGGCGTGCGCGTGCCGTTCATCTGCCGGTGGCCGGGCCGCGTGCCGGCCGGCACGGTCTGCGACATGCCGATCACCAGCGTGGACCTGTTCCCGACGCTGTGCGCGGTCGCCGGCATGCGCCCTCCCGAGGGCCTGACGCCGGCGGCGTGGACATCTCGCCGTGCTGGCGCGGTGGCGCACCGGAGCGCGAGGCGTTGTTCTGGCATTTCCCCGGCTACCTCGGCGCGGGCCGCGATCAGTGACGCACGACCCCGGTGTCCGCCATCCGGCGGGGGCCGTACAAGCTGTTCGAGTTTCACGAGGACGGGCGGGTCGAGCTCTACGACGTCGTCGCGGACATCGGGGAGACGAACAACCTTGCCGCGGCGCGGCCGGAGCTGGCCGCTGACCTGCTCCGGCAGCTCCGCGCCTGGCGCGATGCGACCCGCGCGCCGATGCCCCGTCCCGCTGCAGAAACGGCGGCCGGGGCGTCTGCCCGCGACCACGGGGGACGGGGGAGGGGAAACGACGGCCGTGAGGAGGGTCCTCCGCCGTGCGGTCTCGACGGCGTTGATGGCGTCCGCCCTGGCGGCGGACGCGGAGGGCCTCTCCTACCCCATCCTCGGCACTGGCCAGGACCGCTGTTACGACGACCGCGGCGAGATCCCACCCCCGAGGCCGGGCGAACCGTGGTTTGGTCAGGATGCGCAACATCCCGGTCGCGCCCCCCTCTACCACGACCACGGCGACGGAACGGTCAGCGACCTGCGCACCGGTTTGATGTGGGTCCGGGCACGGGGCCGGAAGATGACGTGGAGTGAAGCGCGCGCCGGCGAGACCGCCTACCCGACGGAGAGTACCCGTGGTACTGGACGTCGACGACCCACCTTGACGGCCCGCCCAAACGGCGCGGCTCAGAGGCGGTCTACTTTGCCGCCGGACGCGCGCTCGGCTGGATGTGCGTGCCGCCCGCCGCCGCGCCGGTGCTCGTGGGCGCCCACGGCCCGGGCGCGCAGCGCAGCGACCCCAAGTCTGGCGATCCCGCCGCATGGCCCCGCGGACGGGGTTCGCAGGGTGACGTGGTCCGCATTTTCAACTATGTTCGATGCGTTCGCTCCGCCGGCGCGCCCGGCGGAGGAACCGCGTCGGCGCGCGTGCGCGCGGGCGGGGGATGAGACCATGGAACCGTTTGTCTATCGCAATCCGACGGAGATCCTGTTCGGGCCAGGCACGATCCGGGAGATGGCCTCGCGGATTCCCCCCGACGCGGCGGTGTTGTGGGTGTACGGCGGCGGCTCGATCCGCCGCAACGGCGTGTACGAACAAACGCGGGACGCCCTCGGCGGCCGCCGGTTCGTGGAGTTCGGCGGCATCGAACCGAACCCCGAATACGAGACGTGCCTGCGCGCCGTGCACGTCGTGCGTCGGGAGCGGCTCGATTTTGTCCTCGCCACCGGCGGAGGCTCCGTGCTCGACGCAGCCAAGTTCATCGCGGCCGCCGCGCGGTACGAAGGCCCCGACCCCTGGGAGATCCTCCGGACGCACGGCGAGGTCGTCCGCTCCGCGCTGCCGGTCGGCACCGTGCTCACCCTGCCGGCTACCGGCTCGGAAGCCAACGGCAACTCCGTGATCTCGCGCCGCGCGACGCGGGAGAAACTTCATTTCACCTCGGACCACGTATTCCCGACCTTCTCGGTGCTCGATCCCGACACGACCCTCACGCTGCCCGCACGGCTGGTCCGCAACGGGATCGTGGACGCGTTCGTACACGTAACCGAGCAGTACGTCACGCGCCCCGCCGGCGCCCCGCTGCAAGACCGCATGGCCGAGGCGGTGCTGGCCACGCTGATCGAGGTCGGCCCCCGAACGCTCGCCGATCCCGCGGACCGCGACGCCCGGGCCTCCTTCATGTGGGCCGCGACGCTGGCGCTGAACACGCTGATCGGCTGCGGCGTGCCGCAGGACTGGGCCACGCACATGATCGGCCACGAGCTGACGGCCCTCTACGGCCTGGACCACGCAGAGACCCTCGCCGTCGTGCTGACCGGCGTCTGGCGGCACAAGCTCGAGGCCAAGCGCGCCAAGCTGGAGCAGTACGGCCGGCGCGTCTGGCAGGTGCTCTCGGCCGAGGACGCGCTCCGGAAAACCGAGATGTTTTTCGACGCCATCGGCATGCCCTCGCGTCTGGGCGCGTACGGCATCTCCGCCGCCGAGGCCGCCGAGGCCGTCGCACACCGGTTCCGGGAACAGGGCTGGACGTTCGGCGAAGACGGCGATATCGACGCCGACGCTGCGCGCGCCGTGCTGCTCAGCCGGGCGTGACCTATGGCCCTCCCGCCGCCCTCCCCCTCCGCCGATCCCGCCGCCCGATGGCCGCGGGGCGCACGGCTGTCGCTGCCGGCGCTAGCCCTGGTGCTGGCCGCCGTCATTCTCCCGTGGACGCTCTGGGCGCTGCACGTGTCTCAGGCCGACGCCGGCCGACGCCCCATCACGGAGGCGTGTTCCGAGCCTAGAGAGGGGGACCGGCCGACGCCGCGGCGGGGTTCGAGGTGCGGGCCGGACCGTGGGGCGAACTCGAACTCTGCCGGATAATCATCCTGCCGGCCGAGGGGGTCATCCCGCCCGGGTGGGCCGACCCACCGCCGACGCAGTGGTTCTTCGCCGGCCACGCCTCCGAGACCCTCGACGCGTGGCTGCGCTCCCTGGGGCTGCCCGAGGGCCAGCAGGCGCGGCTGTTCGATCCGGGTCGCCGGACGACGGAGCCGGACGGCGTCCGGCTCCTTCCCGGCGACGACCTGGTGCTGGCCCTCGCCCCCGCGCACCGGCTGGCGATCGCCGATGTCCTCGGCCAGTCGGACCGGAATCCCGCGTACGCCTCGCCGCGGTCGGTGCGGGGCGACGAACTTGAGGCGGCCTTGCGCACCGCCGGCTCGTCGCCGGCCATGGAGGAGTTGGTCCGCCGCGTGATCTACCGCCACGGACGTCGCCTCTACCTTGCCGACGTCTTCGCGGCGCTCAACCGTCTCGACTCTCGCGCCGAGAAGCTGCGGCTGGTCCGCCTGGCGAGCTCGTCCCCCGCCTGCTTTGTCCACTTCCACGTGCGCCCCGACGACTCACCGGAGCGGCTGGCCGCCTACTGGGGCGGGCGCGGCCGGCGGAAGGACCTCGTCTCTCTGTTCGAGTCGCTGCGGGCCCTGCCGAACGGCGGACACCTCGACCTTGGCCACCTGCTGCCCACGTTCGCGCGGCAGCGCCTATACTCCTATCCACACCCCGCTCTCCTCAGGGACGCCGTCCGCCGCGACTGCCACTGGACAACGCTCAACTTCTTTTCCTACACGCCCGACGACCGGTTCGGCGTCTCCGAGGAGGCCCAGTGCTACATCCTGGAGCACGACTACCCGGTCGGTGAGACGCCGCAGTTCGGCGACCTCGTCTTCCTGTGGCGGCCGGGCGGGGCCGTGATCCATTCGCGCGTCTACCTCGCCGCCAACCTCGTGTTCACGAAAAACGGCGACACCGCCCGCCAGCCCTGGGCAGTGATGGACCTCGACGACGTTCGGGAGATCTACTCCGTCCTTGCGCCCGACGGTATGACGGTTCGGTTTTGGAGAAACCTCGACTATGAAAACTGAGGCGAAGATGCGGGTCTTCGCCACCGCAGCCCTGGCCGTGGCCTGCGTCGCGGCCGCGGACGCCGTCCGGCGGGAGGACGGCTACCGCGACATCTGGTTCACCCTCGGCGAGGTCACCGCCGGCGGCGACAAGTACTCCGGCGGGCTGGGCACCTACACGGCCAACCATGTCCCCATCGCCGTGTACTCGGCTGAGGCCGACAAGACGTTCTTCATCTACGGCGGATCCCTCGGCGGCCGCCGTCATCTGCTGATCATGGCCTCCCTGTACGACCACCGGACCGGCCGCGTGCCGCGCCCGGTCGTCGTCTGTGACAAGAAGGGCGTGGACGATCCGCACGACAACGCCAGCCTCTGCCTCGACGGGCAGGGACACCTCTGGGTCTACGTCAGCGGCCGAATGCGGCACCGCCCGGGTCTTCGGTATCGAAGCCGGCGTCCGTTCGACGTCCAGGCGGGGTTCGATCTCGTCCGGACCGGCGAGATGACCTATCCGCAGCCCCACTGGATCGAAGCGCCGTCCACGGCCGGAGGATCGGGACCTTTTTCAACCGCCATCCCGGCGGCGTCGTCAACCAGCGCACGGACCT
>CAKZPT010000024.1 GCA_937139365.1 uncultured bacterium
CGTTCCGAGAAGGTCCCGCATGGACGGAATCGGTGACCCTCGCCAAAATCGCGACAAAAACCGCCTTCCACCACCCTCCCGAGGCCCGCCTCCTCCGTGGCTCTTCCCCACGGAACCTCCATGAGCGCCGACTACTACAACGCCTGCGCCACCGCCCTCAGCCGCCTCTGCCCCATCGGACGCCGCCGTGCTCTGGCCAACAGCATCGCCAGCCCCGTATCCACCACCATCACGATCCCCGCGTTCGCATGGAAGGACGCCCCCACGGTCCCATCATCAACCCCCCAGAACACCTTCAGCCGCCCCACCACCCCCTCGCACGCCGTCCGTCCCCAGTACAACCGCTCTCGTCCCTCGCGGCACCGCCGGAAACCGCCGGATGCCGCACCGGCGGATCGCTCACCAGGTCGTAGTCCCTCCCGCTTCATCGTAGGCCACGTTCCCAATCCCCGCCCCCTCCAACGCCCGTTCCTCCCTCCACAGCGTCCGCTGCATAATCACCGGCCGAACCCCCGCCTCCGACAACCCCTCCCTTCACCTCGTCCGCCGCCCGGTCGCAGGCCAGCGTTCGCATCCGGCCGCAGGGCAGGTTCGCCTGGTCCAGCAGCGCCGAACTGTCCGATGTCACCTGGGAGCCAGCGCCACCTCGTGCCGCCAGTCGCGCCGCACGGGGAGCTGGTACCCGTACCACTGCGCACCCTGGGCATCGGTGTATTCCTTGCGGCCCCCATCGGGAGGGGCCATCGTCGAATCGTAGTGTCCCCGCCGCCGTGCATCCAGATGGGTGGCATCTCCGGCCACCTCCCGGCCCAAATCCTCGTGGGGTGTCGCCAGAGGCGTTGGAGGACGACACAGGACCCGAGCACATGGACGGGGTACTGGCCGCGGCCCTTGCCGCGGTGGGCGGGCAGGGCGGCCAGGAGGGGCCCGTAAACATCGGCCCGCCCGAACAGCGCCATCGGCTCCTGCGGGTCAGGTTGATGTCGAACCGGGCCGGACGATAGAGTACGGGCGCCGTGCCATTGTTCGTCAAAATCTGCGGCCTGTGCCGCGCCGACGACGTGAAGGCCGTGGTCGACTGCGGCCCTGACGCCATCGGCTTCGTCTTCTGGCCGCGCTCGCCGCGCGCGGTGACGCCGGCGACGGCGGCGGCGCTGGCGGCGGCGGTGCCCCCCGGCATCGAGCGCGTCGGGGTGTTCGTGGATCCCCCGGAGACGCTGGTCCGCGAGGCGGTGGCGGCTGCGGGGTTGACGGTGGTTCAGTTGCACGGGGTGGAGAGCCCGGAGTTCTGCCGGCGGCTGGGGCTGCGAAGCTGGAAGGCGATGCCGGCCAGCGCCGCCGCGGCCGATGCGGCCGGCTATGGCGCGGAGGCGGTCGTTCTCGACAGCGGCACGGCCGATGCCCCCGGCGGCACGGGCGTCGTCGGCGACTGGGACCGGGCGGCGGAGTTCGCGCAGGCCTGTCCCGTGCCCGTGGTGTTGGCGGGCGGGCTGACGCCGGACAACGTCGCAACGGCCGTCGGACGCGTCCGGCCATGGGGCGTGGACGTCAGCAGCGGTGTCGAATCGTCCCCCGGCCGCAAGGACCCCATCCGGGTGCGGGAGTTCATGGCGCGATGCCGCGCCGCCTGACCATGCCGGACGCGCGCGGGCGGTTCGGTCCGTACGGCGGCCGCTACGTTCCGGAGACGTTGATGGCGCCGCTGGCGGAGCTGGAGCGGGAGTTCCGCGCCGCCTGGCGCGACAGAGTCTTTCGCCGCGAATTCGCCTCTCATCTGCGCGATTACGTCGGACGGCCGACGCCTCTCTACCTCGCCGCGCGATTTTCGGAGGAGGTCGGCGCGCGGGTCTATTTGAAACGCGAGGACCTCTGCCACACCGGCGCGCATAAGATCAACAACGCCCTCGGACAAGTCCTGCTAGCCCGCCGGATGGGCAAACGCCGCGTCATTGCGGAGACCGGCGCCGGCCAGCACGGCGTCGCCACCGCGACGATGGCGGCGCGGTTCGGCCTGGAGTGCGTCGTCTACATGGGGCGGGTCGACATGGCGCGGCAGGCGCTGAACGTCGTGCGCATGCGGATGCTCGGCGCCGAGGTCGTGCCCGTAGATGCCGGCCAGCAGACGCTAAAGGAGGCGATCAGCGAGGCGATGCGCGACTGGGTGACCAACGTGCGCACCACCCACTACGTCCTCGGCACGGTCTTCGGCGCGCACCCGTACCCGTGGATGGTGCGCGAGTTCCAGTCGGTCATTGGCCGCGAGGCGCGCCGTCAGATCCTGGCGTGCGAGGGCCGATTGCCCGATTTGCTCGTCGCATGCGTCGGCGGGGGGAGCAACGCGATGGGGCTCTTCGCGGCGTTTCTGAACGATCGTGGCGTGGCGATGGTGGGCGTGGAGGCCGGCGGCGAGGGCATCGTGCCTGGCCGTCACGCGGCGCGGTTCGCGGGGGGGCGGCCGGGCGTGCTGCAGGGCACCCGGACGCTGGTCCTACAGGACGACGATGGCCAGGTCCTGCCGACCCATTCGGTCAGCGCAGGCCTGGACTACGCCGCCGTCGGTCCCGAACACGTTTGGCTGCGGGACATCGGCCGGGCCCGGTACGAGCGCGTCTGCGACGACGTCGCCGTGCGCGGGTTCGAGACGCTGACGAGACTGGAGGGCATCCTGCCGGCGCTGG
>CAKZPT010000025.1 GCA_937139365.1 uncultured bacterium
CGCGCGGCGGACTCGAGCAGCTCGCGCTGGAGACGTGCGGCGGCGGCGACATCCTCCGGACGCTCACGCCAGCGCGCATCGGGCGCGCGCGCCCATGTGCCGAGGCCAGCGCAAGGGGCGTCGAGAAGCACTCCGTCAAACGCGGTGTCGCCGGGCGGCGACCGGTGGGCGTCGTGGAGCAGCCATCGGATGCCCCGCGCGTCGGTCCGCCGTGCGCGGCGCCGCCCCTCCGCGAGCGCCGCGGATCGCCGGTCGGTGGCCACGACAAGGCCGTGGTTTCCGATCGCGGTCGCGAGTGCAAGCGCCTTCCCGCCGGCGCCGGCGCAAGCATCCCACCATCGTTCGCCGGGCCGAGCTCCGCAGAGCTGCCCGACCACCTGCGAAGCGATGTCCTGGACCTCGTACAGCGGTCCGACGCGCCGTTCGAGATCGGGCAAGGAAGGGTAGTCCGGCAGGACGACAGCGCCCGGGACGCGCGGATCCGCGGCGGCGGCTTGGCCGGCGTCGGCGAGCCGGCGGACGAGCGCGGGGCCATCGCCGTTGGCGGCGCGGAGCCACAGGGGCGGGCGCTGCTGAAGCGAGGCGATCCATCGGGCGGTCCACTGAATGCGGTTAACACCGCTGGGGGTGGCGAGGGCGTCCAGCGCCCAGGCGGGCACGAGGTCCTCGATCCGCGCGCCAGGCTTCCAATGCTTGGAAACCCAGGCGGCCCGGTCTTCCAATCCTTGGAACGCGGGCGGCAGAGGGTGGGGGGGCGGCACGAGGACGTCCAACGCGGCCGGCGTCGGTTCGGCGGGCCGGTCGAGCAGGTGGGCACGAAGCACCGCGAGAGGACCGTCGCTCTGGATGGAACCGCACCATCCCCGCCAGCGCCAAAGCGCAAAGACGCAGCCCGAAATGAGCCGGCGGTCGCGGGAACCGAGTTCCGGGCGGGCGCGGTAGGCGGCCGCCAGCGTTTTGTCGGCCGGCTGCCGCGCGGCCACGGCCTCTTCGACCTCCAAGACGATTTCGAGCAGACGCGCGGCCTGCCGGGCGGCTCGCGGGCCGGGCGGGTTGCTTTCGGCCATGATGCCGCCTAGACTACTCATCCCCGTGGCGGGGGCAACCGGCGGGCCGCCGCACGCTGGGGGAAACGGAAAACGGCATGGCACGGGAACTGGCGTTCGCACTGATCAACCCCTATTCCCTGAGCAAATCCCGGACCGGGGGCATCATCGGGCGGTTGGCAACACGGACGGGGATGGACCCAGTGGCCGCCCGCATGTTCGGCCCTTCCCGGGAGTTGGCGGAGCGGTACGCCGACCAGATCGCTGCGGAGGCCTGGCCGGACAACATGACGGCCCAGCTCCTCGCCGACTACGTCCGGCGGGCCTACGCCCCCGACCCCGCGACCGGGCGTCGCCGCCGTGTGTTGATGCTGCTCTTCGAGGGCGAGAATGCGGTCGAACGCGTGTTCCAGGCTGCGGGGCCGGTGCGGGCGAACAGCGTGTCGGGGCAGACGATCCGGGACACCTACGGCGATTTCATTCTCGGCGAGGACGGCCAGGTCCGGTACATGGAGCCGGCGATCATGGTGGCGCCCAACGTGGAGTCCTGCGTGCGCTCGCTGCGACTGTGGGCGGAGTACAGCGCCGCCGACGGCGGGCTGGTGGAGAACGCCGTGGACGTCGAGGCGGCCGCGATGATCGAGCGGACGCTGGTGCTCATCAAACCCGAGAACTTTCGGTTCCCCAGTGCCCGCACGGGGCACATCATCGACATGTTCTCCCGGTCCGGCCTCCGGATCGTCGGAGCGAAGATCCACCGGATGAACGTGGCCGAGGCCGAGGAATTCTACGGCCCGGTGCGGGCGGTTTTGCGGGAGAAGCTCAAGCGGGTGGCGGCTGACCGCGCGGCCTACGTCATCGAGCGGGAGCTACCGATGGAGGTACCCGAGGAATTGCGCGCGAAGCTGGGCGACTTGCTCGGTCCCTACTACGCCGACCAGCAATTCTACAATATCGTCCACTTCATGACCGGTCGTTGGCCCCAGCGGTGCACGCCAGAGGCCAAGCACGAACCCGGCACCGAGCGGTGCTTGACCCTGGTGTACCGCGGCGTCGACGCCGTCGCCAAGATCCGCAGCATCCTCGGCCCGACCGATCCCGACAAGGCCGAACCCGGCACCGTCCGGCGGGAACTGGGGCAAAACATCATGATCAACGCCGCGCACGCCTCGGACTCGCCCGAGAGCGCCGCGCGGGAAATGGCGATCGTGAAGGTCGAAGAGGACCTCGTCACTCCCTGGATCGAAAAATACTACGGCAGATAAACCTATGTGGCGCGATACCCAACCGGCACCTCCGGACCCGATCCTTGGCCTCACCGAGGCGTGGAAGGCCGACCCGAATCCGCAGAAGGTCAATCTGGGAGTCGGCGTGTATCAGGACGAACAGGGACGCACGCCCGTGCTGCCGTCGGTCAAGGCGGCCGAGGCGGCGCTGCTGGGCCGCGAGACGACGAAGGCCTATTTGCCCATAGCCGGCGAGCCGGAATACGCGCGGCGTGTTGAGGAACTGGTCTTCGGCGCCGGCGATCGGCCGGCCGGCGGCGGGCGGGTCCGCACAGCCTATGCGCCGGGCGGAACGGGGGCGTTGCGCGTGGCGGGAGACCTGGCGGCCGCCCTGGGCGGGCGCGGCCACACCGTCTGGCTGAGCACTCCGACATGGCCGAACCACCGCGGCATCTTCTCGGCGGCGGGGCTGGAGACGAGGGAATACCCGTATTTTCACGCCGCCACGGGCAGCCTCGACCGAGACGGATTCCGGGCGGCGCTCGAGCGGGTGCCGGTGGGCGACCTCGTTGTTCTCCACGCCGGGTGTCACAACCCAACCGGTGTGGATCTTGAGGAACCGGACTGGGAATGGGTCGCCGCCACCGCGCAGGCCAGGGGATGGATCCCGGTCGTCGATGCCGCGTACCTGGGGTTCGCCGGCACCGTCGAGCAGGACGCGGCGCCGCTGCGGCGGCTGCTCGCAGCGGGCGTCAATTTCCTCGTCGCGGTTTCGTTTTCGAAAAACATGAGCCTCTATCGCGAGCGCGTGGGGGCGCTGGTGTTGGCGGCGGCGGACACGGGGTCGGCCGACGCGATCTTCAGCCACGTGAAACGCGTGATCCGAGTCCTCTATTCGAACCCGGCCGCCCATGGGGCGCTGACGGCCACCGCAGTGCTCTCCGATGCCCTGTTGCGCTCGATGTGGGACCGGGAGGTGGCGGAGATGCGCGCTCGGCTGGCCGCCGTCCGCACGGCCTTCTCCGACGCCCTTTCGGCGCGAATGCCCGATCGCGATTTCGGGTTCATCCGGCGGCAACGGGGCTTGTTCTCGTTCACCGGCCTGACCCCGGCCCAGACGACGCGGCTGCGGGAGCGGTACGGCATTTACATGACGGTCGACGGGCGCGTGAACGTCGTGGGTCTGACGCCGGCCAACCTCGACTACGTTGCCGACGCGATCGCGGAGACGATCCGCGCGGTCGCTTGAACGTTCGTCAGGGCAACGGCTCGTCGGGCGTCAACGGACGCCAGCGGACGTTGCGGAAAAAGATATCCGCCCCGCCATGCCGGCCCTGCAGGCCGATTCGGCCTTTCGTCGGCAGTTCGGCAGGGGCCTGGGATAGCCACGGCGGCGCGTCGCTTCCGTCGGGGTTTTTCGAGGCCGAAGTCCACCGGCGCAAA
Source organism: uncultured bacterium (assembly GCA_937139365.1). Lineage (GTDB taxonomy): Bacteria > Verrucomicrobiota > Kiritimatiellia > PWTM01 > PWTM01 > CAACVY01. The sequence goes on from CAKZPT010000025.1 coordinate 3,716, forward strand.
TCCATCCGAGCGACGGTCTGGCCGTTTAACACGACGGCGATGTGCGGGCCGCGGGCATAAATGCTCATCCGGTTCCATTCGCCGGCGGGCCGGACGGCGGATCCGGACGGGGCGAGGCGGCCGAACACGCCGCCGCATTTCCATGTCGGCGGCACGTCCTTCCACTTCGGCGCCGCATCGTCGAGGATCTGGATCTCAAGGGAGTTGGGGATCCAGTTCTTCACGTCGCTGCAGTACAGGATGACGCCGCTGTTGGCCGCCGGGCCGAGACGGAACTCGAGGTCGAGGACGAAGTTCTCGTAGTCGTCGCGGGTCCAGAGACACTGGTCCTCCGACGCCGTCAGTTCGCCGTCTCGCACGGTCCAGACGCGGGCGGGATCGTCGGCGTCGGCGAGATTGGGGGCGAAGAGCGGTCGCCATTCGGACCCGGAGTCGGCGGCGATGGCCAGGAGGGCGGCCAACCCTCCAGCGGCCGCGATTTGAACGGGCGGAAACCGGTGCATGATATATTGGCTCCTGCGGCGAGCGCGATGTCTGGGCGCCGCGGAGGGCATGGTATCAGAAAAGTGCCGGCGGCGGAGGCATCGCCGGCGGAGATCGCGACGGTGAAGTGGACGCGGAAGGACTGGGGGCGGGTGCCTGTGATCTCGTGGTGCGAGCAGCCCGACCCGAAGGCGGCCGAGCAGGCGGCGAACCTGGCCCGCCATCCGGCCGTCGAGCGGCATGTCGCGCTGATGCCTGACTGCCACGTCGGCTTCGGGATGCCGATCGGAGCGGTTATCTTCTGCCCCCGCGACATTCTGCCGAACGCGGTGGGCGTAGACATCGGTTGCGGGATGCGGGCCGTGCGGACCTCCATACCCGTCGAACGGATGACGTCGCCGCTGGTGCGGGCGATTCTGGACGACCTGAAGCGCGCGGTGCCGATCGGGGAGGGGAGGTCGCACCGGGGACCGCAGAAGTGGGAGGGGTTCGAGGAGTACGACGCCGCGCCTCCGTGGAAGACGCGGGACGCGTGGGACCTGGCCCTGCGGAGCCTTGGCACGCTGGGCGGGGGGAACCATTTCCTGGAACTGCAGGCCGGAGAGGACGGGCGGGTGTGGTTCATGATCCATTCCGGATCCCGCAATCTCGGCTTGAGGATCGCGCATCACTACCAGGAGGTGGCGCGCCGCCTGTGCGAACGTCGGCGCGTCGGGCTGCCCGACCGCGATCTCGCCCATCTCCCCGTCGATTCGGAGGAGGGGCGGCAGTACCTGCGGGACATGGAGTTCGCGTTGCGGTTCGCGCGCGAGAACCGGCGACGGATGAGCGAACGGTTTCGCGAGGCGGTGGCCCGTCATGTGCCGGAGGCGGACTTCGAGCCCGATCTCGACGTGCACCACAATTACGCCGTGCTCGAACGCCATTTCGGGGAGGCGGGATGGGTGCACCGCAAGGGGGCGACGGCGGCCGCGGCCGGCGCATTGGGGATTGTACCGGGGAGCATGGGATCGCCGTCGTACATCGTTCGCGGGTTAGGCCACCCCGACTCCTTTTCCTCCTCCGCCCATGGCGCGGGGCGGAGGATGGGCCGGATGGAGGCGTGCCGGTCGCTCAGCCGGGAGGAGTGCGACGCGGCGATGCGCGGGATCGTCTTCGACGGCTGGCGCCGCCTGCCGGGAGCGGGCCGCCGGCGCGACCGGCCGGGCGAGTACGACCTGGAGGAGGCCCCGCAGGCGTACAAGCCGATCGAGGGGGTCATGGAGGCGCAGCGCGATTTGGTCGAACCGGTGGTGCGGCTGCGACCACTGGGCGTCGTCAAAGGTTGAGCGGCACGGCGACCGGCAAACGCCGCAGGTCAGGATTTTCCCCGCGAGACGATCTCGAAGGGAATCGCCGGCAGGAATCCAACCGGCACCCTCCGGCCGCCGCCCAACCCCTCGCCGAACACTTCGATGATCAGATTGCCCCGGGCGCCCACCCGGGCCTTCTCGGGGTCCGCTTTGAACACCAGCTCGATTTGGTCGGTCCCCCAGTTCGTCTTCTCGAGCGACACCCCGTCCGGCGGCTCGTTTAGTTCGAGGTGCCATCGCCGGCGGTTGGAGATCAGCGGCAGGCGCATCCGGATGGATGACGTGGCGCCAGGGACGATCTGCATGGGCGCGGCGACGGCGGGCGGCGGAAGGGGAGGGGACCGGAAGTCGGTGCGCGGGGCAAAGGCCAGCCAGGACGCGGCCGGAACGAGGTGGCGGTAGAAGAACGCTTGCATCATGTCGTCGGCCGGCGCCGCACACCGGCTGACCTGCCGCCCGCCGATCGTCGCGGTCCCCTCGAGCGTCAGCGGAATGGGTTCGCCGGATCGCTGGCCGACGCAGGTCAACGTGACGCGCACCTTGTCCTCCCCGGCCGGAATGCGCGAACCGGCGAGGGCAAACCCGTTCGTCGGTTTGAGCAGGGTCAGGTCGATCGGACCGTCAAAGCCATCTTTGCGAAGGGCGAAGACCGTTGCGGCCACCGTGGCGCCGGCGCGGAAATTGAGGCTGGCGGGCGTCACCCACAGGGCGAAATCGGGCCGCGGGACACCAAGGCGGAGGCGGTAGGCAAAGTCCGGGCCGCCTTTGTTTTGCGTATCGCTTACGGTCAGGAAATAGACCCCGTTAGAGGGGATGACCGCCTCGAGGCGTGAATCGGCCTGATGGGTGACCAGCCCAGCGCCCTTGTCGTCGTGGTCGTCGTTGACGGCCAGCTCGCGGCCTGCGGCGTCGGTCAGACGGAGGATCGAGTCGAGCGGAGAATTGAGGCGCCGCGCAATGACTTCGGCCACGACCTTGACGCCCGCGTTAGCGGAGAACTGGAGGATGTCCCGGTCGCCGCGGGCATCCATGCGGCCGTTGACGATGATCGGAGCCGAAACGCGCATGGCCGTGGCGGTGTCGTTGTTCGGCTCCCGTTCGGCGGTTTCCGGCCATGTGTCGGCCTGAAACGGCTGCCAGTTGGAGATCAGGTCTCCCGCCCGGACGGCGACGCGATGGACGCCCGGAGCGAGCGGGGCGAAGGGGATCTCCGGCGAGGGCAAGTTCCATCCCGTCAGCCGGACTGGCGTGGTCTGTCCGGCCGGCCCGCCGAGCGGATAAATGCCCGCGACAAAGGGGATGTTGCCGACGGCGATGCGGTAGACAAAGTCCTCCCGGCCCCGGTAGATCGAGTCCTTAATTTCGAGGTCATACTCGCCGTCGGCGGGGATTTCGACGGCGACAACAGGGTCGGGGTCGAAGCGGTTGTCGTCACAGTAGGCCAGCTCGCGGCCCTCGGTGTCGTATAGGCCGAGGGTGGCTTGGAACCAACCCGGAACGGCGTCGGCGAGGTAGGGGATCAGCGACCGGGCCTGCACCCAGGCGACCAGCCGATCGCCCTTCCTGGCGCGGATGCGGAAGCGATCAACGTCGCCCGGGAGGATCTGGCCGTTTAACACCAGCGGAAGGGCGCCGGAGACGACGTTCGGTCCGCTATCGTTCGGCTCCTTCTCTTGTTTTTCCGGGAGCACGCCGACCTGGAACTTGAGGGGGTTGGTCAGGCCCAGCGCGGCCTGCAGCCGTAGCTCGCGGTCACCGGGGGCGGCGTCGGGTGCAATCGTGATCTTCAGGCGCACCTGCTCGGAAATCGCCGGGTTCACCTGGCGCTTCGGGTCGCTCATCATGCGCCGGTAGTCCGCCAGGGCGCGCATGCTGAACTCGTCGATCCCGATCACGCGTAGTTGTTCGGTGATCCGCCGGCGAAGGTCCTCAGCCTCCTTTTTCCGCGCGGGGTCGGTGCGGCCCATCTGCTCGACCTGTACGTATTTTTCGAACAGGTTGCGCAAGTTGTTGAGCTGCTGGGGCGTCATCAACTTGACGTGCCGCACCACCACCGCGCTCACGCCGCCGCCGGAGACCAGCAGGTTGGTTGCGCCGTCGAGGTACTGCCCGCCCAGCACAACGTCAAAGCTCGTCCCCCGGCCTCCCCCCGCGGGGTAGATGTAACCGGCGTGGGGTTCGCGCTGCCGGGCGGCCGCGCCAAGAGCGGCCAGGGCGAACACTCCGATCAGCCGTCCGGCGCGGTGGAGACCGGGAATCATGGGTGGCCTCCGGACGGCTTCAGACGATCTCCGTCAGTAGGCCGCCGCCCTCGTACCCCTCGTCGGGCTGGGGGCTGACGTGGACGGTGCGGCCCTGGGGGTGGGGCAAGGTGGCCTTCCCGTCGATCCCGAGCAGCAGGTACATCGTGCCGATGAGATCCCAGGGATAGACCGGACGGGCGGCGACCGACTCGCCCTTGTCGTCGGTGGCGCCTACCACGCGACCCCCCTTGAACCCGCCGCCGGCGACGACGTGGCAGAAGACGCGGCCGAAGTGATTGCGGCCCCCGTTCCATGGCGGCTCCCACTGGACGCGCGGGGTCCGCCCAAACTCGCCGCCCCACCAGACGATCGTCGTGTCGAGCAGCCCGCGTTGATGGAGGTCGTCGAGGAGCGTTCCGAAGCCCTTGTCCATCTCTGGCAGCATGCGCCGCATCGCGGTGAAGTGCTGCTTGTGGGTGTCCCATCCATCGTAGTTGATGGTGACGTAGGGCACGCCGCGTTCGATGAGGCGGCGGGCGACAAGACACGCCTGGCCGAACTTGGTCCGGCCGTAGCGGTCGCGCAGCTCGTCCTTTTCCTCGGAGAGGTCGAAGACCTTGCCGGCGTCGCCGAGGATGAGGTCGTAGGCCTGCTCGTCGGCCTTCGCCAGATCGACCATCTCGGGGTCGTCGGCCCGTTTGGCGCGGAGGGTATCGAGGCCCAGCATCAGGTCGCGACGGGCCCTCTGCCGCTCGGGCGTCAGGCCCTCGGCGACGACGCCCTCGACGACGAAGCGTGTTCGGCTCGAAGGGTCGCCGCCGGTGGCGAACGGCTTGTACTTGTTGCCCAGAAAGCCGGCCTCGGAGAACCGCCCCTGTGGCTTGGTCAGCACGATGTAGGGCGGCAGCAGGCCCTTGTAGCCGCGGCCATATCCCTTGAAGTAGGACACGACGGCGCCGACGCAGGGGTACACCTGTCCGTCCCCGGCCTTCCGTCCCGTCTGGACGATGTAGGAGGCGGTCTCGTGCGCGTTGTTGCCGTGCGTCATCGATCGAATGACCGAGAACTTGTCCGCCTGCTTCGCTAGGAGCGGTAGGTTCTCGTTGATCCGAATGCCGTCCACGTTGGTCGGGATGTCCTTCTCGAGCTGCCCCACGTAGTCGTAGCCCGCGTTCGGCTTCGGGTCGAACGTATCGATGTGGCAGGGGCCGCCCCACATCCAGATCTGGATCACCGATTTGGCTCGCCCGGCCGCCGCGGGCAGGGCCGTCGCCCCAGCGGCGCGGTCGGTCAGCCACCAACCGGCCGTCGCAATGAGGCCGGTCTTGAGCACATCGCGGCGCTGGACGCCGCCGTCATGGTGTATCGCGTTCATGGCGTTCGGTCTCCCGTGGCGCGGTGCCGCGCCACCGTTCAGTGCCGGTACAGGAACTCCGTGCTGTTGAGGAGCGCCCATACGACATCGATCATCGCCTCCCGTCCCCGCCCGGTGGCGGCAACATGCTGCCGGATCCTCCGACGTTCCTCGTCGGTGGGCCGCCGCGACAGGATGAGGAGATAGGCCTTCGAAACCGCGTCCTCAGGATCCTTCAGAGTGTACAAAGCCACCAGCGGCGGCCCCTGTTCGATCTTGCGCCGGATGTGGCTGGAGTTCAGGAGGTGGAGCCGCTGGTCGGCCGTGATGCGGTTGCTGCGTTCGGACTCCAGACCCGTGTCCCGCGGCGGGCGGCCGAACATTTCGAGGAACGGGCTGCTGATGCTGCCGTCGGCTAGCTGTACTGACCGGATGGTCTTCGGGACGAACGTGAACGGCTCCGGGATCGGGCTTTGGTATTCCTCTTGCGTGCCGGATACCATGCAGATGGCGTCCATAAGCACCTCGGCCTCGAGCCGTCGCATGGGGTAGTACGCGAACTGGGCGGCGGCCTGCGGATGCGAGCCGCCCGGCAGCGGCGAGAATTGGTACGTTTGCGAGTTGAGGATCCGCCGGAACAACTGGCGTAGATCGTATTGGGCGGCGCGAAATTCGGTTTCCAACAGGGCCAGCAACGCCGGGTTGGAAGGTGGGTTATCGTCTCGGATGTCGTCGGGCTCGTGAACGATGCCGCGCCCAAACAGCCAGGACCAGGCGCGGTTGACGATCGCGCGCGCGAACCACGGGTTGTCGGGCGCCAGCAGCCAGTCGGCGAAGACGACCCTCGGATCCTGTCCGGGCGAAATGCGGGCAGGGCGTCCATCGGGAAACACCGGTTGCGATGCGACGGCCGGGTTGGTGCAAGTCTTCGCCGGGTCGAAGAAGACGATGGTCTCCTTCCATTCGCCGGTGCCTTTGGCGCCGATCTTCGTGAAGAAGGCCGCCAGACCCGCCAGTTGTGCGGCCGGCATCCTGTCCGGCCGCATGCCCATCAGGGTCAGTGCCACCTGCCGGGCGACGGCCATCGGCTCACCCCCCTGCGCCGCGCGGTAAAAGTTGACGGCAGGATCGCGGAAGTTACTGCCGCTGGTCGTCAGCAGCGCCCGTACGAATTGGTCATACGGCAGATTGTTCTTGAGCGACTCCCGGATCCAGCGGTGATAGGCCTGCACGCCGTTCGGCCAGAGGTTGACGGGGAATTCCGCTTTGACGCGGAGCAGATCGCACCACTTCATCGCCCAGTAGTCGGCGTATTCGTCGCGGGCCAGCAGTTCATCGATCAGCCGGGCCCGCTTGTCGGGTGCGGGGTCGTCCAGGAAACGGGCGGCCTCCTTCGCAGTAGGCAAGGTGCCGAGGACGTCTAGGTACACCCGGCGCACGAATACGGCGTCCGAGCAATCGCGTGCTAGCGGAATGCCCAGTTCCGCCAGGCGGCCAAATACGGTCTGGTCGATGCGGTTGCGCGGCCGGGCCGGCCCGCCGTCAAAAACCGGGTCCTGCGCCGCCGAGGCGACCGCCATCGCGGCAACCGCCACCCATCGCCATCCGTTCGTCCGGTAGGCGCGGATCATCTTCGTATAGTTAACGAAGCAGAGGCGGGCGATATTGCATCCGGGGTTGCGCTTGTGTTGGGCTCCGGGCTGGGGTAGGTGTCACGGTGTCGTGAAAGAACCCACAGAAAACGGACCTTCGAAGGTGGAGAGGGAAGTTCTCGAGCGGCTGCCGGCGCTGGTTCTTTGGTTCGATGACCATGGGTGCCCGGTGGCGGCCAACGCCGCGATGCGGGCATTGAGCGGATGGCCTCCGGAGGCCGGCGCGCCGGGACAGATGGAGGAGGGGTGCATCCACCCGGCCGATCGAGAGACCATGCTGAATGCCGTGACACGCTTGGGAAGGGGGGAACCGACGGTCTACTTCCAGGCGCGCTGCCGCGACCGACTGGGGCGATGGCGCATCATCTCGTGGGGGGCTACGTGCTCCGACACATGCGGGATGGTGGTGGCCGTCGGCCGGGACATCTCCCCGATGCTGGCCGTGGAGGCCCAGATGCGGGAACTGGCGGCCGCCGTCGAGGCGGCGGCCAACGGCATTGTGATCACCGACGCGGAGGGCCGCATCCTGTGGGCCAACCCGGCCTTCAGCGCGATGACCCAGTACTCGGGCGAAGAGGTCATAGGCCAGAACCCCAGGATTCTGAAGTCCGGCCGCCAGGACGAGGCTTTTTACCGCGTGTTGTGGTCGACCGTCGTGGGCGGCTCCGTGTGGCGCGGCACGCTCGTCAACCGCCGGAAAGACGGCGAGCTGTATACCGAGCAGATGACCATCACTCCGTTGCGCGGCGAGAATGGCCAGATCAGCCGGTTCATCGCCGTGAAAGAGGACGTCACGGAGATGCAGCGGCTGCGGGAACAGCTCGCCCATGCCGCAAAAATGGAAAGCATCGGGCGGCTGGCCGGTGGGGTGGCGCACGACTTTAACAACCTGCTGCAAACCATTTCCGGCTTTTCGGAGTTGCTGATCGCCCGTCTGCCCGAGACGGATGAGAAACGAAAGGATGCCGAGATGATCCAAGCAGCGGCCCGGCAGGCGGCGGATCTAACCCGGCGGCTTCTGGCCTTCAGCCGCCGTCAGATCATCGAGCCCCGTCCCCTCAATCTGAACGAGATCGCACACAGCACTGTGGAGCTTTCGCGACGAGTGGTCGGGGAACACATCGAGGTCGTCGAGAATCTGGACGATGCGACGCCGTCCGTCGTGGCGGATCCCGGGCAGATTCAGTCGGTGATTCTGAACCTTATTGTTAATGCTCGCGACGCGATGCCCGATGGTGGCCGCATCATCGTTTCGACCCGTCCGGCGTCCTTTGCAAAAAAGGAGGCTAACGAGCTCGGTGGGCTCCCCGGACGGTTTGCCTGCCTTTCTGTGGCCGATACCGGCCCAGGCATCCCCGATGAGGTCCGCGCGCATTTGTTCGAGCCGTTCTTCACCACCAAGGGTGGGGGGCGGGGAACGGGGCTGGGATTGGCCACTGCTTACGGGATTGTGGAACAGCACAAAGGCTGGATCCACGTGTACAGCGAGAAGGGGTATGGGGCCTGTTTCCGCGTATATCTGCCCGCGGCGGAGCTATCGGCTCAGCCGCTGTCTCCGCCGCCCCCGCCGTGCGAGCCGTCGGTGCCGTCCGCACGGCTGATCCTGGTCGTCGAAGACGACGAGAACATCTGCCATCTGGCCGCTTGTTCCCTGATCGGCCACGGTTACCGGATCGAGCTGGCCCGGAACGTGGCGGAGGCGCGCAAGGTGTGGGAGCGGAGGGGGATGGACGTTGACCTGCTTTTCTGCGACGTCGTTCTGCCGGACGGCAACGGCGTGGATCTGGTGAACGAGTTTCTCCGCCGTCGCCCCGACGTTCCGGTGTTGATGGTGAGCGGTTATCCCGACGAGTACGCCCGTTGGGAGACCATTCGAGAGCGCGGGTTTACGTTCCTTCAAAAACCGTATCCGGTCGCCGAAATGCTCAGGGCGGTGCGGCTGGCGTTGGGCGGCCGTGAGTAGCAGCACCAGTCCTGCTGGGCTTCAGGAACGGAGCGGGCGGGGCGGCCGGATGTTCGCAGCGGCCAGATCGTCGCGCAGAGCCGCGGCGATGAAGTGCCGGGCGATTCCGCGCGCGACGGCGTGATCAAGCATGGCGGCCGCCAGTTCCTCCGGCGCGATCGAGTGGGTCCGGCCCAGCCGCTCGTGCAGCCGCTCGCAGAGCTCGAAGGTCGCGAGGAACGGCGATGGGCCGGCCGACCAGACGATCGGTAGCGATCGGCGGAAACGACCGCGGTTGTGGAGCAATTCCCAATACCTTTCGAACCTCCGCATGGCCAGCAACCCGCCGGCCGGCCAGTCGGGAGTCTCAATTACCGCGTAGGGCGGATCGCGGTCGAACACCATCCCCCATTCCTCGGCGTGGCGGTCCAGCGGCGCGCCGGGCAGACGTTTCAGGATGTTGACCTGCAACTCGTCAGGCTGGAGAGACAACAGACGGTCAAAGCCCGCCGCAAACGACGCCGGCGTCTCCCCCGGCAACCCCGCGATGAGATCCGCGTGAACCACGGCGCCGGCGGCGCGAAGCGCGCGGATCACCCTCTCTGCTTCAGCCGAGTCGGGACGGCGTCCGATGCGGCGCGCGACGAGGGGATTGAACGTCTGCACGCCCACCTCGACCCGTAGCGCTCCCGGACGAAATGCGTGAATGGCGTCCATCAGCGCGCCGTCCAGCCTCGAGGGAACCATCTCCACCTGGACCACCCCATCCGGCGGAAGACCACGGGCGAACAGGAGGAGCAGCCGCGCAGCGCGCTGGGGATCGGCGTTGAAGGTGCGGTCCACGACCTTGATCCGTCGCGCCCCCCTCGCCAGCAGGCGGGTCCACATTGTCTCCACCTGTTCGATCGGCCGGAAGCGGACGCCGGGGCGGGCGGCCGACAGGCAGTAGACACAGGCATTGGGGCACCCCCTTGAGCTTTCGAGGTAGACGATCCTGTGACGCAGGTCGTTATCGGCGTACTCCTCCTCCGGGCCGGCCATCCGGTCAACGGAGGCCGGCGGGGCGTTTAGCCGGCGCGGAAGAGGCGCGCCGTACAGCACCGCCTCGCACAGACCTCGGAACACGGTTTCCCCCTCGCCATGCACGGTGCAGTCGGCTAGGTCCGCGGCGCGACACCGGTCCGGGCCGCCGTCCAGTTCGGGCCCGCCCAGCACGATGGCGCACCGGGGCATCGCGGCACGCAGCAGCGGAACGACGCGGGCCATCGCCGTCGAATTCCAGATGTAAACCCCCAGGCCGCATACGCGGGGGGAACACCGCGCGATGGCTTCCGCGACCGTTTCCGGCCGCGCGCGGCCGTCGAACTCCAGCAGACGGCACCGATCGCGCAGCGGCCCCAGGCTGGCGCGGAGGCAGCGGAGGCCGAGCGAGGCGTGCGCGTAGCCGGCGTTGATCGTGGCGAGCACGATATCGGTATGCCCGGCGGCAGGGCCGTCCACGTCGAGGCTCGAGGAAATGGTCGGCACGGCCATCATCCTGCGTCCGGTTCCCGAAGGCTTGCAAGGCTCGGATTGATTCCGTCAGAAATCTGTTTGTATTCTCACAAAAGAGTGAGGGAGCAAAGCCGAACGATGATGGCTTTGCGCTTTAGGAGGTGCGCCGTGAAGAGAGGACCATGGCTGGCCGTCGGGCTGGCTGCCGTTGGAGCGGTGGCCGCCCCACCGGAGCCGACCGGAAATCCCAAGGACTTCCGGTTCAAGACATGTCTCCATTCGATTAGCTTTGCCGGGATCTGGCGCGGGCAAGCCACGTTGACGGTGGATGAGTTCCTCGAAAAGGCCAAGGTGCTGGGCTATGACGGCGTGATGCTGGTGGCCAAGCGGCCGCACGTTTCGCCGCTGGACTACGACGCCGAGGCCCGGGCGAAGTTGCGCCGGAGGATCGAGTCACTCGGCCTGAAGCTCGTATGCATGGCCGGCTACACGGATTTCAGCGGCGGGATCGATCGGGGTGGAATTCCGCACACGGAGATCCAGGCGGCGTACGTCGGCGAACTGGCGAAGCTGGCGCGCGACCTGGGCACGGACATGATCCGGGTGTTCACCGGGTACGAGCGGCCGGGCATTCCGTACGACCGCCAATACGCGTCGGTGCTCGAGGGCCTGCGGCTGGCCGGCCTTGAGGCCGCCAAACAGGGGGTCACGCTGGCCGTCCAGAATCACCACGATATCGCGCTGCACCACGCCGCGATGTCCTGGCTGCTTCGGGAGGTGGCGCTTCCCAACGTGCGGGCGGCGTTCGATGCGTGGGCGCCGACGCTGCAGGGCCAGTCGCCGGTGGAGATCGCCGAAGGTGTGCGCGCACTTGCGCCCTTCATTGTCCACACCACCGTCGCGCAGTACGAACGCCACCCAAGGTACCGCTACGACGCCCCGCTCACCAACTACCTGCGGCAGGACGACGTCATCCGAGCCGTCCCGATGGACCGCGCGGGCATCATCGACTACGACGCCTTTTTCGCCGCGCTGAAGGCGATCGGCTACCGCGGGTACGTCGCGTACGAAATGTGCGAAGTGCTCGACGGCGGCGGCAGCGTCGAGAACCTCGACCGCGCGGCCCGAGCGTTCGTCGAGTACGCACGGAAGTGGCAGTGATTGCACAAGCGCTTGAGAGGGTCCGCCGGCAGGTGGCGGGGCGCGGCCTATGGCGCGCCGCGTTGGCGGCCGCTGCAGTGGCGGCCGCCGTCGGCCGCGGGGAGGTGGTCCGCTTCGAGATTCGCGAGCGAGATCCCTTTGCCGGCGGGCGCTCGTTCGGACCGGCCGGCCCTTATGAACGGATCGTCGGGCGGCTGCATTTCGAGACCGATCCCTCGTTGCCGGCCAATGGGCGGATTTGCGATCTGAAGTTCGCCCCCCGCAACGAGCGCGGACGGGTGGAGTCGTGGGCCGACTTTTTCCCGCTGGCCCCTGCCGATCCTGCCCGCGGCAACCGGCGCCTCGTTTACGACATCAACAACCGCGGCAATAAGCTCGTGTTATCGACGCTGAACGGCAGCGAGCGGTCCAACGATCCCCGTGACGAACCGCACGCGGGCAACGGCTTTCTGATGCGCCACGGCTACGCCGTGTTCTGGAGCGGCTGGAACAGCGAGGTGATGGACGACGGCCAGCGGCGGCTGTTGTGCGGCGTGCCCGTGGCCACCGAGAGCGGCCGGACGATCACCGGCCGCGTCCACCTGGAGTTTGCGGTCGACGAGCCCGCGTTCAGCCGCGTGTTCGGATGGAGTCCGTGGGGCGTGGCCAACGCCTTTCCGGCGGCGTCGCTCGACGCCCGGGAAGCGTCCCTGACGATGCGGCCGACACGGGACGAGCCGGCCGTGGAGATCCCGCCCGACGCCTGGGCGTTCGAACGCTGGGAGGAGGGCCGGGTCGTGCCCGATCCGCGCAGCCTGTATGTTCGGGACGGTTTCCGGCCGGCTGTACGATCTGGTCTACGTCGCGCGCGATCCGCGTGTGGCGGGGCTGGGTCTGGCGGCGATCCGCGATGCCGTCGCCTTTTTCCGGTACGAGGGGGTGGACCGAGCCGGCGCCGTCAATCCCCTGGCTGGCGCGAGCGAGGCCGCCTTCGTCTTTGGCATCTCCCAGTCTGGCCGGGTAGGGCACCACCTGATCTACGAGGGGTTGAACGCCGACGAACGCGGTCGGATCGTGTTTGACGGCGCGCTGTTGCACGGGGCCGGTGCGGGCAAGGGGCACTTCAACCATCGCTTCCGGCTGTCCACCGATTTCGGTTCACCTCACGAGGGGCACCTCTCAGGTTCGGAGTTCTTCCCGATGGCGCCGGTCGAGGTCGTGGACCCGGTCACGGGCGAGCGCGGCGACACGCTGGCGCGCGCCCGCGCGTCAGGCCGCCCCCTGAAGATCATCTTCACCCAGTCCTCGACCGAGTACTGGTGCCGCGGTGCGTCGCTGTTGCACACCGATCTCGAGGGGCGGCGGGATTTGGAGCTGCCCCCAGAGGTGCGGGTCTACCTCGTCGCCGGGTCGCAGCACCTTGGTGGTGGGCCGCACACGCCCGGCATCGCGCAGCAGCCGCGAAATATCCTCGACGATCGCTGGCCGATCTTGCGAGCCATGCTCCTGGCGCTGGACGCCTGGGCCACACGGGGCGTGGAACCGCCGCGCAACCGTCACCCGAGGATCGACGACGGCACCCTGGTGCCGGTGGAGCGGTTCAGCGAACGATTTCCGCGGTATCCCCGGCGTCAACCTGCCCGTCTACTGCTTCCGGCCGCCGCGGCTGGACTTCGGTCCGCGCTTCTATGCGGGGGGCGTTGCCGACGTCATTCCGCCCTCGATGGGCTCGCGCTACATCGCCCTGGTTCCGCATGTGGATGCCGACGGCAACGAGGTCGCCGGCGTACGCCTGCCGGATGTCGCCGTTCCGCTCGGCACCTACACGGGATGGAACCTCCGGTCGCCAGCGGCTGGCGCCCCCTACATGCTCACCCACCCGCCACGACGGCATGTTCCTGCCCTTCGAGGGGACCGCCGGGGAGCGAAAGGCGCGCGGCGATCCACGGCTATCCGTCCGGGAACGGTATCCGACCCAAGCAGACTACATCGCCCGCGTGACCGCCGCGGCCCTTTCCTTGCAGCGGGAGGGGTTCCTGCTGCCGGAGGACGCCCTGGCAGCCATTGAGCAAGCCTCCCAGCGCAGGCTCTTGGATGCTCCGTAATCTGCGGCGGCCACACGGCGATGTGAATTGGGGCCGCGGGCCGGGTATCGACGCCAGCCGGCAACTGACGGCGATCCTAGGGACCGTAAAGATCCGTACCATTCCATCTCGAACCCAGCGTTGCCGGGCCTATCCGGCACGCTAAACCATTACCGCGTGCCATTCTGGCGCGAATTCAAGCGACATAAAAATGGCTAAAAACGTGGAGAAAGAATGTTGTAATTGGTTGATGGTGAATTTAATCAGTTTATATGTGTTGTCCTGGCCCGTGGTTGTATGCCGGAATTTGGCACCGGATCTGCTGCCATAGAGCAGCGCATTTTAAGGAGCGGGTCATGTCAAAAGTTTTGGGGATCGATTTGGGCACGACGAACTCGTGCATGGCGGTGATGGAAGGCGGCGAGCCGGTGGTGGTCCAGAACGCCGAGGGCGGACGGACGACGCCGTCAGTAGTGGCCTTTATGAAAAGCGGGGAGCGCCTGGTCGGGCAGGCGGCCAAGCGGCAGGCGGTGACCAACCCCAAGGGCACGATTTTCTCGATCAAGCGATTCATGGGCCGCAAGTACGACGAGGTCCAGCATGAGATCAAGCTAGTGCCGTACGAGGTCGTGCGGGCCTCCAACGGCGATGCCCACGTCCGGGTCGGCGAGCGGGTCTATTCCCCGCCCGAGATCTCGGCAATGATCCTCCAGAAACTGAAGGCGGACGCCGAGGCGTACCTCGGCGAGAAGATCACGCAGGCGGTGATCACGGTCCCCGCGTACTTCAACGACAGCCAGCGGCAGGCGACCAAGGACGCGGGTCGGATCGCAGGCCTCGAGGTGCTGCGGATCATCAACGAGCCGACGGCGGCCTCGCTGGCGTACGGGCTGGACAAGAAGAAGGACGAAACCATCGCTGTCTACGACCTCGGCGGCGGGACCTTCGACATCTCGATTCTCGAAATCGGCGAGGGGGTGTTCGAGGTCAAGGCGACCAACGGCGACACGCATCTGGGTGGCGACGATTTCGACCAGGTCATTATCCAGTGGATGCTGGACGAGTTCCGGCGTGATCAGGGCATCGACCTGTCCAAGGATCCGATGGCGCTGCAGCGGCTCAAGGAGGCCGCGGAGAAGGCCAAGTGCGAACTGTCCAGCTCGTTGCAGACCGAAATCAACCTGCCGTTCATCACGGCGGATGCGTCCGGGCCGAAGCACCTGAACATGACGCTGACCCGCTCGAAACTCGAGCAGTTGGTGGACCATCTGGTCGAGCGCAGCGTTTCGCCGGTGGAGAACTGCATGCGCGACGCCGGCCTGCGGTACACGGACATTGACGAGGTCGTGCTGGTCGGAGGAATGACGCGGATGCCGCGGGTCCAGGAGCGCGTCCGCGGCCTGTTCGGGCGCGATCCCCACAAGGGGGTGAATCCGGACGAGGTCGTCGCGGTCGGCGCCGCCATTCAGGGCGGCGTGCTGAAGGGCGAGGTCAAGGACGTCCTCCTGCTCGACGTGACGCCGCTGACGCTCGGCATCGAGACCCTGGGCGGGGTGGCAACGCCGTTGATCGAACGGAACACGACCATCCCGACTCGGAAAAGCCAAATCTTCAGTACCGCCGCCGACGGACAGACCAGCGTGGAGATCCACGTCCTCCAAGGCGAGCGGAAAATGGCCGCCGACAACCGCACGATCGGCCGCTTCATTCTGGACGGCATCCCGCCCGCCCCGCGCGGCGTCCCGCAGATCGAAGTGACCTTCGACATTGACGCCAACGGCATCCTGCACGTGGCCGCGAAGGATCTGGGCACCGGCAAGGAGCAAAAAATCACCATCACCGCCTCCAGCGGACTGGAGAAGAGCGAAGTGGAGCGCCTGGTGAAGGAGGCCGAAGCGCACGCCGCGGAGGACCAGCGACGCCGGGAGGAGGTCGAGGCCCGCAACCAGGCGGACACGTTGGCCTACCAAACCGAACGGACGCTGAAGGACCTGGGCGACAAGGTGGCCGCGGAACCCCGCCGACGAGTCGAGGACGCCGTCCGACGGCTTCGCGAGGCGCTGGACCGGAAAGAGCCGACGGAGGCGATCCGACGGGCGATGGACGAGGTCAACCGCGAGATGCAGGCCGTTTCCACCGAGTTGTACACCCGCGCGCGGCAGTCCGCGCCGGGCGCGAAGGGGGCGGCCGGCGGCGCGTCGGCGGCCAGCGGGGGCGACGGCAGTCACGCCCGCGATCGCCGTGACGAAGCGATCGACGCCGAGTTCACGATGGTCGACGACCGGGACAAGAAGAAGAAATGAGTTTCAGGGGGCCGGGCGGCCGGAGGGGTCCGACCGCGACGGCCGTTGCGTGGAACCAACCCCGGAAAGAAGAGGAGACCGATAGAGCATGAAAATCCAGCCGCTCTCCGATCGGGTCCTGGTGGAACCGATCAAAGAGGAGGAACAGCGGAAGGGCGGGATCATCATCCCCGACACCGCGAAGGAAAAGCCCACCAGCGGCAAGGTCATCGCGGTGGGCACCGGCAAAATCGACGAGAAAGGGAACAAGATCCCCTTCAACGTTAAGGTCGGCGACAAGGTCCTGATGCCGAAGTACGGCGGGACCGAGGTCAAGTTGGACGACAAGGAATACCAGATCATCCGCGAGGAGGACATCCTCGGGGTGATCCAGGAGTGATTCCGACCCTCACCAAAGGAGAAACCACATGGCAGCGAAACAACTCCGGTACGATGCGGACGCCCGTCAATCGATCCTCAGCGGCGTTCAGCAACTGGCTCGCGCGGTCGCCGTCACACTGGGTCCGCGAGGCCGCAACGTGATCATCGACAAGAAGTTCGGTTCCCCCACCGTCACGAAGGACGGCGTCACGGTGGCCAAGGAGATCGAGCTGAAGGACGTGTTCGAGAACATGGGCGCCCAGATGGTGCGCGAGGTCGCCAGCAAGACCAGCGACGTCGCCGGCGACGGCACGACGACGGCGACCGTTCTGGCCGAGGCGATCTATCGCGAGGGCCTCAAGAACGTCACCGCCGGCGCCAACCCGATGTCCCTCAAGCGCGGCATCGATAAGGCGGTCGAGGCGGTCGTCAAGAAGCTCGACGAGATGAGCAAAAAGGTCAAGGACCGCGCGGAGATCTCGCAGGTCGCAACGATCTCCGCGAACGGCGAGACCGCCATCGGCGAGATCATCGCCGACGCGATGGAGAAGGTTGGCAAGGACGGCACGATCACCGTCGAGGAGGCCAAGAGCATCGAGACCTCGCTCGACGTGGTCGAGGGCATGCAGTTCGACAAGGGCTACCTCTCGCCCTACTTCGTGACGAACACCGACACGATGGAGTGCGTGCTGGAGGACGCCTACGTCCTGATCTACGAAAAGAAGATCTCGAGCCTGCAGGACATCCTGCCGCTGCTGCAGAACATCGCGAAGAGCGGCCGGCCCCTGCTGGTGATCGCCGAGGAGGTCGAGGGCGAGGCGCTGGCGACCCTGGTCGTCAACCGCATCCGCGGCACGCTGTCCTGCTGCGCCGTGAAGGCCCCCGGGTTCGGCGACCGCCGCAAGGCCATGTGCGAGGACATCGCGATCCTGACCGGCGGCCGCTTCATCAGCGAGGACCTCGGGATTAAGCTCGAAAACATCCAGCTCAGCGACCTGGGCCGCGCCAAGCGCATCACGGTGGACAAGGACACCACCACGATCGTCGAGGGCGGGGGCAAGACCTCCGAGATCAAGGCCCGGATCGACCAGATCCGCAAACAGATCGAGGAGACCACCTCGGACTACGATCGCGAGAAGCTGCAGGAGCGGCTGGCGAAGCTCGCGGGCGGTGTCGCGGTGATCAACGTCGGCGCGGCGACCGAGTCCGAGATGAAGGAGAAGAAGGCCCGCGTGGAGGACGCGCTGCACGCGACCCGCGCGGCCGTCGAGGAGGGGATCGTCCCTGGTGGCGGCGTCGCGCTCGTCCGCGCCGCGGCGACGGTCGACGGCCTGAAGCTTGAAGGCGACGAGGCGGTGGGCGCGGACATCGTCCGCAAGGCCTGCGATGCCCCTCTGCGGCAGCTAGTAGCCAACGCCGGCCTCGAAGGCGCCGTCGTGCTGGAGGAGGTCAAGAAGGGCAAGGGCAACTACGGCTACGACGTGGCGGCCGGTCAGTACTGCGACATGGTCAAGGCCGGCATCATCGACCCGACCAAGGTCGCCCGCACCGCCCTTCAGAACGCCGCGTCCATCGCGGGCCTTCTGCTGACCACCGAGTGCATGGTCGCGGAGATTCCAGAAAAGAAGGAAGCTCCGGCCAGCGGCGGTAGCGGCGGAATGGACTACTGATCCGAAACGGAATTACTCCGAGGGGCGCTCCTCGCGGGGCGCCCCTTTTCGTTGGGCCGTGGGAAGCTTGGCGGATGTTCGGGCTACGGCCGGCGTCGCCCTGACGAACACCCCCCCCGGAAATTCCCGAAGTCGGCCACCTGGCCCACGGAACACAGGACGGCGCGCCTGGCGGTCCGTCATCGCCCGCGTTGGAAAGGCCGCCCTGCGCCGCCCGCCGTTACGGTACTGGCAACTGTCGAACCGTCGCGACGGCCTCGTACCGGTTACCCGAGTCGCGGACGTGGATGTAATTGACCCCCTCGGCGGCACCGTTCCGCTCGTAGATCGCCGAGAGGCCGCCGCCTGCGCGGATGACGCCCAGGTCCGGATCGCTGACCCCCCATCGCAGCGGCAGCAGGACCGGTGGCCCGCTAACCGGATTGGTGGAGGTGCCCACGGTAATGCCCAAATTGTCGACGGTGTTCACCACCGCCTGGAACACCACCGTTTCGCCGGCGGCGGTCAGGTTGGTGGAGGAGGGCACGATGGTCAGAACCTTGTCGAAGGACTCGACGGTTTCGCAACTTACCGTCCCCAGGAACGCCACCGCCCCCACCACACTCGCCGACGCCCACCACGCCCGAAGTGACATCGCCCGACCTCCGTGCTGCTCAGAGCTCCCGCCACCGCCGCGCATGCAGGCGCACGACCGGGTTTGTGTTAAGCCCAGGTGGAAGGAGAAACGGCAGCACGCCACGATTATAGTGGATGCTTACGCTCTGGGAAAGGATGGCGCGGCGGCCGGCGAAACTCAATCCCCGGAGGACGACGGATTGCGACAGGTCGAGGGTGTCGCCCGCATAGATGAAGCCCGAGGCTTGCGCCGCCTGTTTCATGTCGATCGTGCCCGGGGTGATGAGCGAGCATCCGGTCGCCACGATGCCGCTCTGTTTCATCTCGATCCGGTTGCGGGCGTAGATGATGCAGTTGCTGCCGACCCGCGTGCTCTGGAACATCCGGAATTGGTCGGCGCAAATCACCGTGACGCCCGAGCCGATCTGGCAGGCCTGCTGGATGGTGAACGTGCCGTTGACGGCCAGCACTCCGCCAGGCGGGGTGCTAGTGAGGGTCTTGACCTGCTTCAACGACCGACTGCCGTTCGCGAAATTGTTCGTTCCGCCAAGGTTAATGCTCTCGTTGAAGTTCAGTCCAGAGTCACGCGTGGCCGCCTGGGCCAGAAGGCTTTCGTACCAGGCCCAGTCGATCGCGGGGACCTGCGGCGGCGAGGCTGCGTAGGGATTGCCTGGGCTGTCGAAGGGGTAATATCCCCCGTAGATCGTCGAGCCCTGCCTGAGGCTGACGGTGCCTCCGACGAACGCCTGGTCGGAGACCGCGGCGCTCTGGCTCATGTCGAGGTTTCCCAGACAGTAGAGGGTCTCGAAGATGCCCGCCGACTGGCTCATCGAGATGCTGCCGCTGGTGAAGACATCCCCATAGATGGACACGCTCTGCGCCATCCCGATGCCGTCCCCGCCGGCGATCAGCGCAAAATCGTCCCAGTAGTCGTACGACTCCACAACAAACTCCTGGAGCAGTCGCCTTGACTGGCGGGTGTAGGCATTGGAACTCCCCGCGAACACGGTGTACACGTTGCCGGTCCGGCCGACGACCGCTGCGCCCATCGTCAGCCCGTTTGTAAATGCGATGGGCGTGGGAGTCTGCCGAAAGGCGGGATCGGTGTACAGCCTGGTGCGTGCGACCGCCAACGCGGATTCCGCATGCCAGAAACACTGCAGTGACTGCTGGCGCCGGACGGCCTCTGTGCGGGCGACGCCCGAAGTGGCCAGCAGACCCGTCCCGACAATGGATACGACGACCATTACCCCCAAAACAAGGGGCAACGAGGCGCCGCGCCGGGGCCGGCGCTGGGCCGCGGGCCCCGGCGAAGGGGCCGGCGAACCTGTCCGGAGAGCAGGGTGCGAGTTCATAGTTCCCTCCAATCGGATGGTGTAATGACGACCGCCTGGTTGGTCTGAAGGCCGGGCGGCAGCGTGAACGGCAGAGCAGATGGCGCATAGCTAATCGTGACGCTCTGGGAAAGCAACGCCCTTTGTCCGGCGTAACAAAGCCCGCGGATCTGGATACCCTGCGAGAGGTCCAGCAGCGTGCCGGCGTACACAAAGCCCGTCGCCTGCGCGGCCTGTTTCATGTCGATCGTGCCGGGCGTCACCAGCGAAGCGCCGGTGGCCACGATGCCCGACTGCTTCATTTCGATCCGGTTTCGCGCGTAGATGATGGCATTGCTGTGCACCTGCGTGTTCTGGCCCATCCAAAACCGATCGCCGCACACGACCGTGACCCCGGGGCCGATCCAGCACTGCTGTTGGATCTCGAACATGTCTCTCACCACGAGGACTCCCCCCGGCGGCGTGCTGGTCAGGGACTTCATCTGGCGGAGGGCCGCGCTGCCGCGGACGAAGCGGACCTGGTTGCTCAGGTCCACGTTGTTGTTGAAGTCCAGGCCGGAATCCTGCACAGCCGCCTGGGCCAGGAGGGATTCGTACCACGTCCAGTCGAAGGTCGGCACCTCCGGCTGAACGGCGTAGTAGGGATTGGCGGGGCTGCTGAAGGGATAGGAGCCGCCGTAGATCACCGACGAGCCGCCGAGGTTGATGGAGCCGCCGATGAAGGCCTGATCGTAAATGGCGGCGCTCTGGCTCATTTGAAGGCTGCCCAAACAGTACAGGGTTTCGAAGATCGCCGCCGACTGGCTCATTCGGACGCTGCCGATCGAGTACACATCCCCATAGATGGCCACGCTCTGCGCGAGGTCAAGGCCCTGACCGCCCACGAGGAGCGCGAAGTCGTCCCAATAGTCGTACCGTTGTACTCGGAACTGTTGCCGCACTCGGCGGCTGAGGCGGCTGGCAGGATTCGTACCGCGGGCCTGGACCGTGTAGACGTTGGCCGACACCGTGACCGTGGCCTCGCCCACCACCCAACGCCCGGTGACCGTCACCGGCGACGGCGCGGCGCGATAGGCCGGGTCGCCAAACAGGCGGCAGCGGACTAACGCAAGGGCTGACTCGGCGCCCCAGAAGCACTGCAGCGCCTGCTGGCGGCGGACGGCCTCGGTCCGTCCGGCCCCGGAGGTCGCCAGAAGGCCAGACCCCACCACGACGAGCACAAGGCCCAGCCCGGTGACCAGCGGCAGGGAGGCGCCCCGACATCGCCGCCGGGGCGGAATGGCGGAGGGCATCGCGTTCATGGCTTCACGCCTCCTCAGTTTCGCATGGTGATGGAGTTGGAAATCGCCAGCACTTGGCCAGCTCCCGTGATGACCGACAGCTCCAGGACAATCCGGCTTCCCTCCACCGAGGGCTTGAACAGGACGAGCCGGTCGTCGATCAGCGTCCGCTCGTCGCCGCCGACGGCCATGTTGGGATCGAACACGAAGTCGCCGGTGCGGTTGTCGTAAAAACGGCAGCGGACGTTCCGGAACAGATTTGTTCCGAACGTGATCGAGCCGGAAGCGATCGTGATTTCCGAGGGCGACGCGCTGCGTCCGATCCGCTGGATCTGATCCACGGCGTCAGCGAGATCGCGCTGCAGCGCCAGCACCTCGTTGGCCCGACGCAGCGCCGCGTAGGAAAAATAGAGGACCGAGCCCATCGCCACCGCCAGCACGGCCGCGGCCACAGCCGCCGCCAGCAGTTCGACGATCGTGAAGCCGCGGCGATGTTCCACAGAGCTCATGGCCCAAGGTATGCCCACAGGCGGACGGTGTTCGGCTCTTGAACGCGGTAGCGAACGGCGACGTTCACCTGGACAACGTCATAGGACGGCGCGCCCCCGTCGATGTCGACGTACTGGATCGTGGTGAAAATTGGATAATCCCAGCCGAGCATGCGAACGGTTTCGCCGGGATCGGACGAAAAATGATCCCATCCGCCACCGGCACGCGGCCGGACGTAAAAAACGGCGTAGCTTTGCGTCGGCGGCTTGATCGAGTTGAATCCCGCCGACCGGAGATCTTCGAGACGGCTGTTGGCGATTTCGACAGCGGTGCGCTGATTGCGTGACACGGCCATCATGCCGGAGGAGAGGGAAACGAATGTTCCCGCAGCGATCGCAAGCACCGTCAGCAGAATGACGGCCCACAGAACCTCGACGAGGGTGGTGCCCCGTTGGGGCCGGCGGGACAAGTCACGGCGGAGGAATGGGGGCTTCATATTGGCGTAGCTCCACCGGCGCCCCGTCGGGGCCGATCAGGACCACGCGGTCGTCCAAGATGCGTTCAACCCGATAGCCGTCCACTCCTTCCCCGACGCCAACCGTCCGCCCACCGAGGATGACCAGCGGCTCGCGGGGATGGCGTAGGATGCCCCGCAGCCGGGGCGGCCCCTTCTCGGAGGGCGCTACCTGCTCCGGCGACGACGGGGCCGCCGTATCACCGCGCGCAAGGGAGGAAGAGGACGAGAGATCCGTCGGCGCCGGCGCGTGCGGGGGTTCCGGCTCCTGCGGGGGCTGAAGCATTTTCAGGCCGGCAATCAGTGCAGCGATGTCGCTTGCAGATTCGATGGCCATGCGTCGCGCTTCGAGGTCGCGGACGTTACGAAGTACAGCCTCGGCCGTTGCGCGGTGCTCGGTGAACGGCTCGATCCTCTCGCGACGGCATCCCGTTACCCACAGCGCCGCCACGGCCAGGGCGACCGCCCCGTGGGGCCACCGCGGCTTCCGCCCGCCGCTGGGAGATCCGCTCATTCTCGCCTCACCTGGGATTGTACGTGTAGTGGAACGTCATCTCCACCTGGTAGATTGGATCGGCGACCGGCTGCATTGCGGACAGGTTCGCTTTGGCGAGAACGACGAGATGAGCGGGGCGCTCGGCTTCCTGCATGAAAGCGAGGATACTAGAGAGACGCCCGTCGCCTCGAACGACGGCCACGAGGGCGCGCGGGTCCGCCTTGGATTCTTCGATCTGGATCGACTGCAGCGTGAAGGCGCACGACTGGGCGATCCGGGAGAGCAGGCCGCTAATGCGTTCCCGCGCCTCGCTGGGGCTGCGCGCAGTGTGGAAGCTGTTTGTCACCATGGCCCGAGCGTGGTCGAGGGTCGCGCGCAGTTCCGGCATGGTTTCGAAAAAACTGGTGCGCCATTCCGCGTCGCTCCGCAGACGAGCGCACAGAGCAGCCCCGCCGGCCGATGCGACCGTCAGCAGGACCACCGGGGCTGCGCACCATGCCCCCCAGAGCCATTTCGATCGGAGGAAAATAGCCGCGTCCATCGGTCAAGGTCCCCCTTCGCCGCGTCCCTCAGACAACAGACCGCTGAATGTGAGCACGTATTCAAAGCCGGTTGGCCCCCGGGCGCGATGAGTCCCGGTGAGGGCAATGCTGCGCAAGCGGGTTTTGAGCAAGGGATTCCCATTCCACGCGGCGAGGATGTCCCCCTCGCCTCGGCTGCGGCGTTCAAACAGCCAGGTCGGGAACGCCACCTCAAAGTTGATCGTCTTCTTCTCGCGATCCATGGAAAAGGACAACAGGCGCATACCGGGGGACATCGGCTCCAGCAGGGCGGCCATGAGGGGCGACAGATCGGTCCGCCGCCGGATGACCTGTTGCACCGCCGTCAACTGGTCACGGCATACGCTCAGCCCCATGCGCAGGTCGTCCGCAAACTCGCTTAGGCGGCCGAATGCTGGATATTGGCGGCGGAACCAGCGTTCTTGGGCGTCCACGACGCGATTGGCCGACCACAGCCGGACCGCCAGTCGCGCATGGTGACCCAGCACGGCCACCGTCGCCCCACCGGTCGCGAGGAAGTACGCGATCATGAGCGAGTACAACCGCCGCCGGCGCTCGGGGGAAGGCGCCAAGCCGCGAATCAGGTTAATCTTAAACAGCGTTGCCATCGAGCCCCCGCAAGGCCAGCCCCAGGCTGACCGTCATACGCCGTGCGATCGCCAGATCGTCAGAGACCACGCGGACCCGTCCGGCTTTTCGAACCGACGGATCGGCCAGGGGGGTCCACGCCTCCACCCCCAGTTCGGTCGCGGCGGCGAGGCGATCCATCATCGCCGGGTCCGCCGGGGTTTCGCCAGTGAGAAGCACTTTCCTCGTTGGCGCAAACCCGAGGTTCGTCTCGGCGTATTCGATCTGGCTAAGAATGTTCTCGGCCAGATAGTCAAGAGAACCGGTCCAGTCGGACGAGCCGCACACGACGGTGCGCGGATACGCGCGGCCGCCGCGGTCGAGGATCACCATGTGGGCCTGCCGGTGGGTCAGGTTGATTGCGAAGACCACCTCGTCCCCCTCCCGGCCGGCATTCAGGTAGAGCCAAAGGTTGCAAACCGCCATCGCGCCCACATCCACCAGCACGGGAAAGAGGCCGGCTTCGGCCAGGAGGCGAACGAGGCCATTGACTGCATCACGTGGCGCGGCCACCATCAACCCCTCCAACGCTTCACACCGACCCTCACCGCTGTTGCCCGGGGCGCGAACCAAGTGGACATCGGTGCAGAGGTCCTTCGCCGGGATTTGAAGGGACTCCTCCGCCTCCAGGCGGAGGGCGGAACGGGCTTCGTCCTCGGACAAACCTTCGTAGCGGAAATGCCGGACCAGCAGGGCGCCGCTGTTCAGTGCGGCCGCGACCGTCCGCGTACGGAAACCGCCCCGGTGCCACACCTTGCGAATCCGGTGAGCCACCTCCGCTGAAGGCGCCTCGGGAGGCAATGGCTCGAACCACGCATGGGTGACCACCACTCCCCCACGTGCCGACGCGATGCAGGCGGCGGCCACCCCGGTCTCCGTGATGTCGATGCCGGCTACCTGTTCACGAATCGCCATGACTCAGATCGGGCGGCTTGGAACGGCCTGCGGACCGCACATCTGAAAGACGCCATCCTGGTCAGGCGTCACCACCACACCGGCGGCCGTGCCGGTCGCCCCACCACATTGAAGCAGGAATCGCGCCGGAGCGACATCCAGGATCACGTAATTATCGGACGCAAAAAACCGCCCATCCAGATCCACAGGCCCAATGCCCGGCACCACCAGAGCGGGTCCGGAACCGATTGCGATACCGTCCGGCGCTTTGGAGTAGTCCCGGGTCGCCGCATACACCGGCCCGCCACGCCCCCCGGATTGTTCCCAGGGCGGCCTGGGCCTCCGACGCCATTGCGCGTTGGCCGTTAACCTCCTCCATCAGCGGAATGGCGACCGCGGCCAGGATCGCGACAATCACCGCTACCGCCATGTGCTCAACCAGCGTGAAACCGGGATAGCCATCTCTTTTCACGCTTGGGATTCTCCACAAGGCAGGCTCTTCCCACAAGCGCCACGGGCGGCGGGAGCCCCTGGGGCTCTCCGCCGCCCGTCCTTCTTTCAACTTTCCCGAGACTGTTTACAGCCCCTGTCGGGTGAACTGTCCATCCTGATTGAGGATGATCGTGACCCCTGCGACATCGCCTGTGCTGCCTGCCGCCTGGATTTCATAGGTTGTGACGCCGATGCTCCTGATCGTATAGTCGCCGGCTTTGAAGTACTTGCCCTCCAAATCCTCCGCCGTGACACCGGGGATGTTGGTGCAAGACGTACCCGCCAAGATGGTGCCGCCATTGGGATCCCGGTTGTAGGCCTTCGTCTCCGCGTACATGGCCCGCAACGCGGTCCGAATGCTGCCCAGCGCCGCCTCGGCCTCCGTGGCCATCGCCCGTCTCTTGTTCCCGCTCATCAACGGAATGGCCACCGCCGCCAGGATCGCGACGATCACCGCCACGACCATCAGTTCCACGAGCGTGAACCCGCTCTTCCGTGTCCTCTTCATCGTTCCCTCTCCACTTCATCCTCCGGCACCCGCCGGAGGGCCGGTTCTCTCATCTTCTCAGCGCCTGCGCACCCGCGCCTGCGCCCGCCCTCTCCCGAGGGCCATCCCCTTTCTCCTTCGCGTCCGGCTTTCGCCGTCCGGTTCCCTCAAATCACATCAAATCCCCTGGGTCTGCAAATTGCCCGCCTGGTCAAGTCGGATCACCACACCTGCGACCTCGCCCGTGCTTCCTGCACACTTCAGCACGTAGGTCTGCCGACTTATGCTCTCGATGCTGTAATCGCCTTCCTTGAAATACTTGCCCGCCAACTCCGCCGCGGTCACCCCCGGGATGGACGTCAAGGGGTCCATCGGCGCTAGCGTCTCACCCGAGGGCGTTTGGGTATAGTCTCGTGTCTCCGCGTACATGGTCCGAAGGGAGGTCCGGGCGGTCCCCAGCGCAGCCACCGCCTCGGTCGCCATCGCCTTTTTCTTGCCGCCCGCCATCAGGGGGATGGCTGCCGCCGCCAAGATCGCGACAATGATCGCGACGACCATCAGCTCGATCAGCGTCAGGCCGCTTCTCCCGCCCTGCCTTCCTTGCCCCTTCGGCTTCATCGGCGACATGGCCTTAAATCCTGTCCCTTGACGAGCATGCTATGTGCCAGACGGCACACCCCGCGTATTCCCCGTGCCAGGGTGCCGATTCCATCAGGCGGGACAGGCCGGCCTTGGGCATGGGATTATCGGTTTTGAAAACGGTTGCATATATGAAAATTCTACTTATTCACGACCCAAGATTGCGCTGCAGCCCACCCTTTCGGTCTGCCCTTAGCTATTGCGTCGAAGCTTCGTTCCGTTGTATACAGGTTCGCGTGTATATCCATAGGGGGAACCAGAGCATGAAATGTTCGCGTCGTCAATTCCTCGCCAGCGCATCGGCGATCAGTGTCGCTTCGCTCGGCAGAGCAGTCGGCGTGAAAGCCGCCTCCAGTATCCGCGTCGGAACGTGTACCCTCGGCCTCCGACAGGCCAGGGAGGCCGGACTGGACGGCGTGGAGATTCGGGCCGGCAATCCATCTGATACGCTGGACATCGCCGACCCCGCCCGTCGCGCTTCGTGGAAGGCGGAGATGCAGGAGACCGGTCTGGTGATCTGTTCGATCATGATGGGCCTGTTGAACCAATGTCCGCTGGCGACCGATCCGCGCGCGCCGGCCTGGCTCGAGCAGACGATCGACGGCGCTCGGGACTTGGGGGCCAAAAACATCCTCGTCGCCTTCTTTGGAAAGGGGAGCCTCCTGGAGAACGGAAAGCTGAAGGAGGACGACTTCCGCTCCGTGGTGGATCGCCTCAAGGACGCCGCGCCCCGAGCCGCGGACGCTGGTGTGATCCTGGCGGTGGAGAACACGCTGACGGCCGAGCAGAACGAGCGGCTACTCGACGCCGTCGGCCATCCGGCTGTTCGCATCTACTACGACGTCTACAATACCCGCAGCTACGGCGTGCCGGGCGAACTGCGGCGACTGAAGGACCGGATTTCGCAACTGCACTTCAAGAACGGACCGAAATACCTGGACGAAGACGCCCCCATCTTCGAGGAAATCGCTGCGGCGGTGCGCGACATCGGTTATTCCGGATGGATCGTGCTGGAGACGTCGAGCCCGTCGAAGGACGGCGTGGCCGACGCGCGGCGCAACGGGCACTACGTCCGAAAACTCTTCGCCTGACGTCACCGCGGCAGCGGCATTTCGATCGCCGGCGCGCCGCCGAACGGCTGGATGCTGACCTCCTCCAGCGGCGCCGTTAGGTCGTCGGCGCCTCGACGGTCGTCCCCGACGGATCGGTAAGGGTGACGCGCGCCCCCTCGCCGCCGGAGCCGGAGCACACGGCGAGATCCGCGCGGTGCCGCAACTGTCCTCCGACGGCACGAACGCGTGCGGCCGGCGTTTCCGGGGATCGAACGGCACGCGCGCCAGTTTGGCCGCGGGGAGGCTGAGATTCCACTCTGCGACCAGGTCGGCCGAGTGGATGAGACGGCGCTTGGTGTCGTCGGCGCCGACGATGGTCAGCCGTCCCGCGAGATTCAAGGCCGGCCGCAGCGGCCCCTCGTAATGCCATCGGACAGGAAAGCCCCGACCGGCGCGACGGGGGTCGAATTCTGGAAAGGCAGGCCCCTCGCGTCACCCGGATGATCGCGCCGGACGACTGTGCCGCCCGCACGATCTAGGTCGCGTCGTCCAGCCGCCAAGTGGCGTCGTCGAGCACGATCTCGCCGTCGCCCGCCGCGACGCCAAGGGCGGCGGCGACCTCCGCCTTACTGCGCGTCCGTGTCCCCGCCCGTCGCGCCGGCCACCTGTTCATCGAGGAACAACTTGTATTCGATGCCGTCCACGAGGGCCTCCCACGACGCCTCGATGATGTTGTCCGAGACGCCGACGGTGTTCCAGTTCTCGCCGCCGGCGGCCGATTCGATCAGCACGCGGGTCTTGGCGGCCGTGGCAGCCTTGGGATCCAGGATGCGCACGCTGAAGTCCACCAGCCGGACGTCGCGGACGGCGGGGTAGAACGGTTCCAACGCCTTGCGCAGTGCGTGGTTCAGGGCGTCCACGGGGCCGTCGCCCTCGCCGACGGTATGGACGGGCCGGTCGCCGACGCGCAATTTCACGGTGGCTTCGGAGATGCACGGCTCGCCGGCGCGGCGTTTCTCGACAATGACCCGGAACCCCTCGAGATAGAAAAAGGCCCGGTGGCGCTTGAGGAGCTTCTGAATCAGCAGCCGGAAGGAGGCGTCGGCGGCCTCAAACTGGTACCCGAGTTTTTCGAGGCGCTCCAACTCCTTCAGCACCGCCCGCACCTCGGCGGAGTCGCGGTCCATCGAAAGGCCCATTTCGTGGGCTTTGAGAAAGACGTTGCTTGCGCCGGAGAGTTCGGAGATCAGCACGCGGCGGCGGTTCCCGACGGCGGCGGGCTCGATGTGTTCGTAGGCGCGCGGGTTCTTCCGGACGGCGTCGGCGTGGACGCCGGCCTTGTGGGCGAAGGCGCTGTCGCCGACGAACGGCTGGCGCGGGTCGGGCCGCAGGTCGGCGATCTCGGAAACGAAGCGCGAGACCTCGCGCAATTCGGCGAGGGCGCCGGGCGGGAGGCAGTCCATGCCCATCTTCAGCGCGAGATTGGCGGCGATCGAGACGAGGTTGGCGTTGCCGCAGCGCTCGCCGATGCCGTTGACGGTGCCCTGAACGTGAACGGCCCCCGCCCGGACGGCGGCCAGCGAGTTGGCGACGCCGAGCTCCGCGTCGTTGTGGGCGTGGATCCCGATGCGTCCGCCGAACGTCCGCACGACCTCCCGTGTGACCTCTGCGACCCGGTCGGGCAGCGTGCCGCCGTTGGTATCGCAGAGCACCAGCGCATCGGCCCCCGCCCCGCGGGCGACCTCGAGCGCGCGCATCGCATAGGCGGGCTTGTCCGCGTATCCGTCGAAGAAATGCTCCGCGTCGAAAATCACCTCCCGGCCGGCCGCCTTTAGGAACCGGACGCTGTCGGCGATCATTCGCAGGTTTTCCTCCTCGCTGACACGCAACACGTCGCGGACGTGGAGCCGCCACGCTTTGCCGAAGACGGTGACCACGGGCGTGCCGGCGTCCAACAGGGCGGCGAGGCCGGGGTCCGAACCGGCGCCATGCCGGGCGCGGCGCGTGCTGCCGAAGGCGACGAGCCGGGCGGTCCCAAGGGACAGCCGTCGCGCCTCGCGGAAGAATTCGTCCTCCTTCTCGTTGGCGCCGGCGTAGCCGCCCTCGATGTACTCCATCCCGAAGGCGGCCAGCCGCTGTGCGATCTGCAGTTTGCCCGCGACGGTGAAGAACACGCCTTCGGCCTGCGCGCCGTCGCGCAGCGTGGTGTCGTACAACTCGACACGCGTGCTCATCGGCGCCGTCGGCGCCGTGGGGCCGGCGCGGCCGGCTCGGGGCCGCGGTCCAGCCGGAACTCGCGGTGCAGCGCGCGCACGGCATCGTCCGCCTGCGGCTTCGAAATGACGACCGAGATCTTGATTTCCGAGGTCGAGATCATCTGAATGTCGATGCCCTGGCGGGCCAACGCGGAGAACATCCGCGCCGCGATGCCGGAATGGCTGCGCATACCGACGCCGACGATGCTGACCTTCGCGATGTCCGCGTC
The DNA here is from genome assembly GCA_937139365.1 of uncultured bacterium. GTDB lineage: Bacteria > Verrucomicrobiota > Kiritimatiellia > PWTM01 > PWTM01 > CAACVY01. The sequence continues at coordinate 33,757 of CAKZPT010000025.1, forward strand.
GTGCGTCACCCCCGCCGAGTCCACCTCCGGCACGACTTTGCGCACCGCCTCAAGGGCGGTCTTCAGGTCGCCCTCCGGCACCGTGAACGACAGGTCCGCCAACTGGCCCTGCGCGCTGACGTTCAGGACGATCATGTCCACGTTCACGTTCGCCTTGCTGACGGCCGTGAAGATGCTGGCGGCGATCCCGGGACGGTCCGGCACCTTCAGCAACGTGACCTTGGCCTGTTTCTTGTCCGCGGCGAGGCCGCGCACCACGATCTTTTCCATGGCATCCACCTCTTCACGGACCAGCGTGCCCGGCCGGTCCTCGAAGCTCGACCGCACCTCGAGGGGCACTCCGTATGCCTTGGCGAACTCGACCGCGCGGGACTGCAGCACCGCCGCGCCCATGCTCGCCAACTCGAGCATCTCATCATACGAAATTTCGTCCAGTTTGCGCGCATCCGGAACGACGCGGGGGTCGGCCGTGAAGACGCCGGTGACGTCCTTGAAGAACTGGCACCGGTCGGCCTTCAGCGCCCAGGCCAACGCCACCGCCGTCATGTCGGACCCGCCGCGGCCCAGCGTGACGATGTCGTCTTTCGAATCCAGTCCCTGGAAACCGGCCACGATGACGACTTTGTTTTCCCTCAGCGCCTCCCAGATGCGCTTGGGACGCACGTCGAGGATACGGCCCTTCAGGTGAACGCTTTCGGCAAAAATGCCCGCCTGAGGGCCGGTGAGCGAGATCGCCGGAACCCCCACCCGGTGCAGGGCCATCGTCAGGATCGCGATGGAGACCTGCTCGCCGGTGGCCAGCAGCATATCCATCTCGCGCGGATCGGGGTCGGGGTTGACCTGCCGGGCCAGTTCGATGAGGTCGTCTGTCGCATCGCCCATCGCGCTGACGACGACGACGAGCTGATGCCCCTCGTCGCGCGCCCGGCGAATGCGGTCGGCGACGTTCATCATGCAGGCGGCGTCGGCCACGGAGCTGCCGCCGTACTTTTGCACCCACAACGCCATCTCCTTCCTCTCCTTCCTGTTTCATCCGGCGGGTTCGCCGTCGAGGTCCTCGATCCGGAAACACACGGGCGGGGCGCCCACGCCTTCCATTCTCGCCAGTTCCCGCACGGCCCGACGGACGGCGCCATAGGCGGCCCGGTGCGTGAGGAACAATACCGGCACGTGCGGCTCGCGCGGCCCCTCGCGTTGGACGACCGAGGCCAGGCTGATGTCGTGCCGGCCGATCACCTCCGCCGCGCGCGCGAGCATGCCCGGCCGGTCGAGCAACATCAGCCGCAGGTACCAGCGGGCCCGGTCGTACGCGTCGGCGCGGATCTTCGGGGGGTCCGGCAGGTACGGCGGAGGCAGCGACCGTCCGGCCGCGCGGCGCTGGGCCGCCTCGACAATGTCCCCGACGATCGCGCTGGCCGTCGGGTAGCGGCCGGCCCCGCGTCCGCAGTACAACGTGTCGCCCGCCGCGTCGCACTTGACCAACACCGCGTTGAACACCTCCCGCACCTGCCCCAGGAGATGGCCCTGGGGCACCAGGCACGGCCCCACGTGTACGCTCACCCCACCCGGATCGTTGCGGATCACCGCCAGCAGCTTGATGCGGTACCCCAGCTCGCGGGCGTAGTCGAGATCGAGGTTCGAAACGTCGCGGATGCCCTCGACCCCCACGGCGGACAACGGCACCGCGCGACCGCAGGCCAGCGAGGCCAGGATCGCCGCCTTGTGGGCCGTGTCGTGTCCGTCCACGTCAAGGGTGGGGTCCGCCTCCGCATAGCCGGAGGTCTGGGCCTCGCGCAACACGGTCTCGAACGGCGCGCGTTCCTCCTCCATCCGCGTCAGGATGTAGTTGCAGGTGCCGTTCAGAATCCCGAAGATGCGCGGCACGCGGTTGGCGACCAGCCCCTGTCGCAGCGCGCGGATGATCGGGATCCCGCCGGCGACGGCCGCCTCGAAATAGACCCCGCCGTCGCGCGCCGCCGCGAAGAGCTCCGGTCCTCGCTCGGCCAACAGCGCCTTGTTGGCCGTGACGACCGACTTGCCGCGGCCGAGCGCCGCCAACGTCAGCTCATACGCCGGGCCGGTGCCGCCGATCGTTTCCACGACGATCTCCACGTCGTCGCGGGCGACCGCCGCGGCGGCATCGGTGGTCAGCAGGCCGCGGTCGATCCGGATGCCGCGCGGTCGGGCCAGGTCGAGGTCCGCCACCGCGCGCAGCACGGGGCGGACGCCGGCCCGCTCCGCCAGTAGGTCACCCTGCCGGAGCAACAGGTCCGCCACCCCAGCGCCAACGGTGCCGAATCCCAGGATCCCGACACCCACCACATGGACATCCGCGGCCATGCCTGCCTGCAAACGCTTCCCTGAACCCAAGCTGACCCTTCGTAGCCGGCCCCCGGCTGCCACGCCCTGAAGGCCGGCCTCCGTCTTTCAGCACGCCGAAAATGGGCGCAAACAGTAGCGAATTGGAGGCTTTCGCGCAAGACGGGTGGGTGATCCGCCCGCCCGCCGCACGACGGCGGTTCAGGCGTCCGTGGCCGGCGCCCACCGGGCGGCGCCGAGCGCCGCCTCCTCCGTGGCCGCCCGGATGCACAGCGGCCGGCCGAATTCCTCGACGGCCGTGCGTCGCAACAGGGCCGAACGTCGAAGTGCGTTTCCGCTGCCGACCAGCCGACTCCGCCCCTTCATTGCCGAGGCGGGCAGCATCGAGGCCAGGTTGCGCATTAGCCCCCGCGCGAAGCCGCGGGCCAGAGGTCCAAGACCGGTCAGCTCCGGCGTCCAGCCGCAGACCGTCACGCGGCGCCCGGGCTGGCGTCGCTCTCCCAGATCGCGGGATCGACTTCGAGTTCATCGCGACTGCGCAGGCCCAAGCGGTCGAGCCGGCGGTACGCCTCCCGGATCGAAGGCGGCCGCCCTCCCATGTTCGAGCACCACCGCCGCGTCGCGCGGACCAGCCATGCCCATGCCGCGCCGCCGTTGGGGCTGGCGGCCACCAGCAGGCGGCGGCCGCCGGGATGGGGGCGTAACTCGCAGCGGCAGCCCGGCGGCATCCGAAAACCGCGCGGCACCACCACGGAGGCCTGGGCGCCGGTGCCGACGGTGAGTGCGATGTCCCGCACCGGCTCGCGCACCGTGGCCAGGACGGCGGCCTGGTTGTCGCCGAGTGCGGCCGACACCGGTGCGTGGGCGGACACCCCCCATGCGTCCGCGACGTCGTCGGTCAGCCGCCCGATCGGCCAGCCCTCGGCCGCGATCGGCGGCATCCAGTCCGGCGGAATCCCAGCCGCCCGCACGGCCTGGAGGTCCCAGACGCCGGTCCCCAAGTCATACAGGCCCCACGCCGCGGCCATGGAGGCGTCCATGAGGGGCCGGCGCGCCCGACGCAGCGTGCCGCGATCCAGTCGGGACCGCCTGCGGCCGCCACGACGCTGCGGCGCCGGGTGCCCCCGAAAGCCGCCAGCCAGGCAAGCGTGGCCCCACCGTAGCCATCGCAAAGGTCCCGTCCCGTCCGCCGTCGCAACCGCTCGAGAAAATTCGCCGTCTCGCTGCAACGCCGGTCCTGCCATGTGATCAACGGCGTCCGCGGCCGGCCTCGCCCGTCCAGCAGCAGAACGCCGTGCATCTGGCCGGCGATACCCACTGCGCGCACGCGGCGGCGCAACCCCGCCGGCAGCGAACGGACAGCGCGGCCAGCGGCCTCCCAGAGCGCTTTGGGGTCCTGTTCGGCCCGGCCCGCCGGAGCGGGGCGGCCGGCGCGGTGGACGATCGAACGCACGGCCCAGGCCCGCCCACGTCCGTCCACAAGCACGGCCGCAATCTTCGTCGTCCCGATGTCGAGCCCCAACCGCACCGGCGCCGCCTCAAAATTCCATCAGGCGCAACCCGAACACCGCCGCCAGCACGCGCATCTCCGGAATGCGGTCGCCGTACACCAGCACGACGTGTTCGCGGGAAATGTCGGCGACGAACCCTTCGAGATCGCGGAACCCGAGCAGGGCCGTCCGTTCACA
>CAKZPT010000026.1 GCA_937139365.1 uncultured bacterium
CACCGGAGCGCCTGAAACTTCGGCTGGCCCAGCCGGACGAGGAACCGGCTGATGTTCCAAGGGCGGGGCACGCGAACGGGACTGCGCATGCCGCCGAGCCGGCGCAGGTCCGCATGGTGGGGTGTCGCGGGAGGCGTTGGAGGACGACACAGGACCCGAGCAGGCCAAGCGGTCCCATGGGAAGAGCGAATCGGCGGAGGAGCATGGCGCGAGTCGACACGGCAACCGTTACCCGCGTCGGGATGGACGTGGGCGAAGACTTCGAGAACTTTCAATTCCGCGGCCCCGGGCATAAGAGTTTGCCAGGAAACCGGCGCATGGCGTGGGGCAAACGGTTTTGAGCCTCTCGCCGCGCCCCGAAAACGCCGCCCCGCCCGAACAACGCAATCGGCTAGGAGCGACCATGCTTGACCCTGTCGGCGGTGCGCGTAGGATGGCTGTAATGGAACGACCGGCGGGGATGGGTCGCCCGTGCCGGCGGAACCGCGAGGTCACCGAACCATGAGCCGCGTGCGGGCGCAGACGTGGGCAATGGCGGCGGCGCTGGCTGCTGCCGCAGTGGCTTGGGGGCAGGACGATGTGGACCAGGAATTTCTGCTTGCCTCCAAACTCGTCGAGATCGGCTTCGCGGATTTTGCCGAGCGGATGCTGGACCAGATGGTCCTTCAAAATCCTGCGTTGAAGGAGCGGGCGAAGATCCTGCAGATCGAGATCCTGGCGTCGCGGCGGAAGTTCGACGAGGCCGAGAAGCTGCTGCAGGGGTTGTCGGCGGACCAGCCGAAGACCCAGGCGGCGAAGCTGGCGCTGGCCAACCAGATGTACCGCAACCGGGAGGTCGAGCGGGCCCGAAAGCACTACGAGGACTTTTTCAAGGAGGTCAAAACGGTCCCGACCGACCCGGACCTGAAGCGTTTCTACATGGATGCCTCGTACCGGTTTGCGCAGATGTTGATCCGCTCGGGCGATCGGGCGGCGGCGGTGGCGGCCTACGAGAACCTACTCAAGGCCGAGCCGGAGCCCGGGGTGGCGCGGCGGGTGAAGGTGGATTTGTGTCAGCTCCTGATCGAGGTCGCAAAGGAGAAGTCCGGGGACGAGCGGAAAAAGTTGCTCGACCGGGCGTGGAAGCTGTGCGAGGAGATCCAGTGGGGGAAGGAGGGCATTGACGTCGCGTTCTGCCAATCCATCGCCGCGATGGCGAACATTGAGATTGTGCGGGGGAACAAGCCGAACGCGATCAAACTGATCCGGCAGAACCTCGACCTGATGAAGGGGGTTGACGAGATCCTGATCCAAGAGAAGCTGCCGCTGGGCGAGAGCCCGATGGCCTATGCGCGTTACCTGCTCGGCCAGCTCTACGAGGAGGATGCGGAGGGCCGGCAGGGCGAGGAGCAGATGAAGGTGTACCTGCTGGCGATCTCGGAGTTCGCGAACGTCTTCGCGAAGTATCCGGACAGCGAGTGGGCGCCCGATGCGGGGGCTCGGGTGGAGAAGCTGCGGGACTTGCTGAAGAAACGTTTCAACCGCGACGTGAAGATCGACTGGGGGCCGCATATGCAAAAGGCGGTGGCGGCCCAGCGTCGGTTGATCGACGATTTCTTCCTGCAGAAAAGGTATCCGGAGACCATCGCGGCGGCGCTGAAGGTTCTGAACGCCTTTCCGTCGGCCTCGGAGGCCGGGCCGCTGTTCACGCCGCTGCTGATTTCCTTCGCGGAGACGGGGAACACGCTGTATCTCGACACGACGCTGGACCATATCGTCGACACGCGGCGTGGCGACCTGAGCACCGGTTTGGCCCTGCTGGCGCTGGGGAAGTACTACTTCGATAAACACGACACCAATCAGACGGTGCGTGTCTACAAGCTGTTCGCCGACTTCTACCCGAAGCACGAGCGCGCCCCGCAGGTGCTCTACCTGGCCGCCGGCATGTTGAAGAAGAAGGGGGACACGGCCGGCTCCCGGGACCTGCTCAACCGCCTGATCGCCGCCTATCCGCAGGACCAGTTTTACTTGCGGGCGCTCAACACGCTGGGTTGGGACCGGTACGAGGTCGAGGACTACGAGGGTGCGCGCGAGGCCTTCGAGAAGTTCGTGCAGCAGAGCCCGCCCTCGCACAACCGGGCGCTGGCGATGTTCAGCCTGGCCGACTGCCAGATGCGGTTGAAGCGGTTCGACGAGGCGGCGCGTTCGTTCCGTCAGATCATCGAGTGGCTGGCGCCGAAGGAGAACAACCCCTACGCGAAGACGTCCGACGAGGTGAAGAAGGCGGCGGAGCTGCTGGAGAAGGCGCGGTTTTATGCCGCGTACTGCCTCTTCCAGGTCCCGGCGGCCGAGAACAAGGAAAAAGTCCGCGAGACGGCCATCGCGGCGTTCGAGGCCTTCGTGAAGGACCACCGGACCTCCGAGCTGGCGCCGAAAGCCATCAACCTGATCGGGGCCATCCAGCTCGACCTGGGCCGCTCCGACGCCGCCGCAAAGACCTTCGAGCGGCTCGGCCGGGAGTATCCGAACTCGGAGGACGGCAAGAGCGCGCTCTTCTCGCTGATCCGTGCGGCGGTCGAGATCAAGCGGTACGACATCGCGGAGGATGCCTTCCAGAAGATGATGGCGTCCGAGAAGCCTGGCGAGCCGTCGAAGCTCTACACGCCCGACCAATTCGTCCGCATCGGGCAGTGGTTCCTCGACGGCGAGAAGTACGCGGCCGCGGTCCGGGCGTTCGACAAGGTGCTGGCCTCCGGCACGAACGACCGCGCGCTGCTGGAGCGCAGCCTGTATGGGCTGGGGGTGGCGGCGTACCGGACGGGCGATCGGGACAAGGCGATCGAGAAGCTTGAGGACCTGATGACGCGCTATCCGCGGACGGGCCTGTTCTTTTCCGCGCGCACGCTGCTCTCCCAGGCCTACCGCGAGCAGGGAAAATACCCGGAGGCGGTGGCGACGCTGAACGAGATTTTCAAGATCGCCACCGACCCGGTCGACGTGAACCACGCGAACATGGAGCTGGCGCGGGTGTACCGGGAGTTCGCGGCGAAACTCAAGCAGGAGAACAAGGCGGCGGCCGCGGCCGAGCCGCTGCGGCAGGCGGCAGCGTCCTACGAGCGCGTCATTCTGCTGGGCAACATGGGGAACGAGAAGATCCGGCCGATGATCGAGGAGGCGTTGCGCGAGGTGGTCGCAGTGTACGAAGAGGCCGGCATGTTCGCCGAGGGCATCGACGCGTGCGAGCGATACCTGCAGCGCTTTGCCGACCGGCCGGCGGCGGCGGAGATCCGGAGCCGCCAGCAGGCGCTCAGGCTCAAGCAGGCGACGGCCGAGCCGCCGCCCGCCGCGCCCGCGGCCGGCGGCGGCTGACCGAGTCCGGGGCGGCCCATTCCGAAGGAGAACGACCATGAACAGACGGCGATGGATGGCGGCGGCGATCGCGCTGGCGGCAACGGGCGCGCTGGCGGCGCCGTACGTGGTGTTGAAGAACAACAACCGGATCGAGGGGGCCTCGATCCGGGCCCGGCCCGACGGCTCCGTCGTGCTGATCACGGCCGACGGGCGCCAGTTCACTTTCACGCGCGATCAGTACCTGCAGGCGGTGGCCGACAAGCCCGCGGACTTCGAGCGCGCGGCCGCGGCCGTTCAGGCCGGCCGGACGGACGAGGCCATTCCCATCTTGCAGAAGATCATGTCCGAGTTGCGGTTCCTCCAGTGGGACCGTGAAGCCGGTCTGCTCCTCGTGCGCGCCCATCAGGCAAAGAACGACGGCGAGAGCATGCTCAAGGTGTACGACGCGCTGATGAAGGATTACCCGGCCATGGTCAACGAACCGGAGGTCGGGTGGCACTACCGGGAGGCGCTGCTGGCGGCCAAACGGTATTCCCAGCTCGAGCCGCAGCTGGACACGCTGATCAAGGGCGAAAATCGCACCGACGCCGCGCGGGCCCTGCTCATGCGCGGTGATATCCGCGCCGCGCAGGGCAACCTGGAGGTGGCCATCCGCGACTACCTGCGCGTCGTGTTGTTCTTTGAGCGCGAGACCGCGGTGCTGCCCCGCGCCCTGCTGAAAGCCGCGCAGGCCTTGGAGCGGAACCGGGACCCGCGTGCGAAGGAGTTTTACCGCCGTCTGGTGCAGGAATTCGCTGACACGCCCGAAGGAGCGGCGGCGAAGGGCAAGGCGGGATGACCGCCCGGCGTTGCGGTGGCGCCGCCGCCGGGCTATCATGGCGGGCAACATTGGCCGTCGGCCGAGGAAAACAAGCGCGCAAGGGGTACAAAGGGACGAACATGAAGACGTGGACGCGGTGGATGTGGGCCGCCCTCGCGGCGGCGGTCATCGGGGTGAGCATCGAGGCGCGGGCTCAAGAGGCCAGACCGGCAGAGGCGGGGACTACCGTTCTGGACGCCAAGGCGGCGGCCGCCGAAGCGCAGGCGAAAAAGGGCGGCGGCATGGGGTTTTGGTCTGTCGTCACCGGCAGCGGATGGCTCGGCGCCATCCTCTGGCTTGCGCTGGGGCTGTGCTCCGTCGCGGCGGCCGCCTTGATCATCGACTCGTTCATCACGATCAAGGAAAAGAAGATCGCGCCGGAGGAGCTGGTCAACGAGGTCCGTGAGGCGATGGCCCAAGGCGACGTGATGAAGGCCATCAAGCATTGCGAGAACCGGCCCACGCCGCTGGCGGGCATCCTGACCGCCGGCTTCCAAAACGTGCAAGAGGGGTTCGACGTCATTCAAGACATCGTCGGCGTTGCCGCCGACCTGGAGAGTGAAAAGCTCCTCCAGCGCGTCGCGTACCTCAATGTCTGCGCGAACTTGGCGCCGATGCTCGGCCTGCTGGGCACGGTGCAGGGCATGATCTACGCATTCATGACGTTAGCCATGCAGGAGGCCGGCGCCGCCCAGACGGCTTTGTTGGCCAAAAACATCGGCCAGGCCCTGTGGACCACCGCCGCCGGCCTGATGGTCGCGATCCCCTCGGTCGGCTTCTACACGTTCTTCCGCAACAAGGCCACGAAGATCATCCTCGGCATGGAGGGGCTGACCCTCGATCTGATTAAGTCGCTGCGGAACGTCGAGGTCGTCGCCGAGGAGGAATGACGGTCGGCCCCGGGGGCGGGGCGGGCGGAGGCGCGGGCCATGCGCAAGCGCAAGGACGAAAGCGGATTGAACATGACGCCGATGATCGACGTCGTGTTCCAGTTGATCATTTTTTTCATTGTCACCATCGCCCAGCAGCAGAAGGAGATCGAGATGGAGTTGCGGCTGGCGATGGCGCCGGATGGCAAGGCGGTCGAGCGGAAGGACCCTCGAACGATCAATGTGGACGTCGACGAGAGGGGGGGGATTTTCATTGCTCGCCAGCGCCTCAGCCTGCCTGCCCTGCGCTCGATCCTGCGCGGCGCGGTGGCTCGGCATGGACAGACGCTACCCGTCGTCATCCGCGGCGACTCCAAAGCCCGGCACGAGTACATCCGTCGCGTGATGGACACCTGCAGCGAGGCTGGCCTCTGGAGGATCAAGTTCGCGGCCATTAAAGAAAAGGCATAGCTTGGAGACGGCCATGGCACGGAAGCGAAAACCCAAGGACGCGCCCGAAGCCGAGCTGCCGATGACGCCGATGATCGACGTTGTCTTCCAGCTGCTGGTCTATTTCCTGGTCACGATTAAGCCGATTGATGTACTCGCCCACCTCGACGTGTTTCGCCCCGGCCCCGAGAAGCGGGCCGAGCGCCTCGATGTGCCGAAGAACCTGATCCGGATCGGCATTTTCTACGACGGCTACACCATCAACGACACGCCGGTCCGCGAGTCGGATCTGGACAGCCTGATCAAGAAGCTGGCGGACCTCGATCGGAAACAGACGATTCTGATCATGTGCTCTGGGGCGGCGCCCCATGAGATGCTCGTGAAGGTGCTCAACCTCTGTGCCCGCCACCAGCTGAGCAACCTCTCAGTCATCAGCGTCAACTGATCCCTGGGTGACGGGGAAAGGGGGAGGTGACCAAGGTGCCAGGGGGCGGCGACCGGGGAGGGCGGTGGTTGCGGCGTCCAACCGGACGCCATGGGCGGAAGAGGTAGGTGGAAGAACGGGAGAGCGAGCCATGACGCAAGAGAGCCCCAACGCGACCTCCGCGGTCGCCGATGAAGTGCCCAAGCGGCGGTTGGATCCGCGCCTCCAAATGATCCTGGACCATGTCTGGGGTCCGACGGGGTCGGTCATCCTCCATGTGATCATCGTGATCTTCTTGATCAATTTGGTTCTGATCCCGCAGAGGATCGAGAAGGCGGAGATCGAAGTCCTGGTCATCGAGCCCGAGGAATCGAAGCTCGAGGAATTCAAAAAGGAGCTGGAGCAGCTCAAGGATATCGAGGTAGACATCAAGCCGCCCGAGACGGCGATGACGACGGAGCAGCCGCCGGACATAGAGCAGCCGATGGCCAACCAGCCGCAGGACGAGCTATCGGCGCTCGACATCACGTCGGATGTGCAGAGTCCTCTGATCATGAAAGGATTGCTGGCGGGGCGTTCGGCGGCAGGCCGGGCCAGCGCCCTGCGGCGTTTCGGCGGCCGGTATGCGGGCGCCACCGAAGCGGCGGTGATCAAGGCGTTGGAGTGGCTGAAGAACAACCAGCTTCAAGACGGCTCGTGGTCGGGCGACGGCGGCGCGAGGAACAAGGCGGCGATGACGGGGATGGGGCTGTTGTGCTTCCTGGCGCATGGAGAAACGCCGTCGACGTCGGAGCGGTACGGCCCGACGGTCGATCGGGCGATCAAGTTCTTGGTGAGCCAACAGAAGGACGACGGGTCGTTCGACGGCAATTCCTATGCGAACGGGATCGCGGTGTACGCCATTTCGGAGGCGTATGCGTTGACGCGGATTCCGTCGCTGCGCACGGCGATGGAGAAGGGGATCGAGCGGATCATTCGCGGGATGCAGGACACCGGGGCGTTCACGTACGGCTACGAGAAGAACGGTCGCAGGGACACCTCGGTTGCGGGCTGGCAGGCGCAGGCGATGAAGGCGGCGTACATCGCGGGCGCGGACGTGCCGGGGCTGACCGAGGCGATGCAGCGGTGCGTGAACGGGTTCAAGATGAACTACATCCCCGAGCAAGGGCGGTTCCGCTATGCGCCGCAGCCCGGGAAGGCGGAAGGCAGCAATCCGACGCTGGCGTGCACGGGGATCGGCACGTTGTCCCTGCAGTTGCTGGGGCAGGCGTCGTCGCCAGAGGTGGAGGGGGCGTTGAAGTACCTGGACACGATCACGCCGAACTACCAGAACCCGGAGGGGACGAGCCGGCCGCTGTACTCGTGGTACTACATCACCCAGGCAATCTTCCACAAGGGGAAGGGCTCGTGGGAACGGTGGAACAACGCGTTTGCGCGGGAGATGGTGGCGGCGCAGAACGAGGACGGAAGCTGGACGCCTACGGGCAAGTCTGAATCGGAGTACGGTAAGGTGTACGGCACCGTGTTCTCGGCGGTGAGCTTGATGGTCTACTACCGGTTCCTGCCGACCTATCAGCCCATCGCGGTGGAGGAGAAACCCACCGAAAAATCCAAGGACGACGTCGTCGTCGAGGTCGTCTAGCGATTCTTCCGCAGCGCGGCTCCGGGCCGTCCAGCAATGAGCCCGGTGCCGCGTTGTTTTTTTCGGTCCAGTTACGCCTCACCAAACTAGCGCGGCAGGCCAAGACGGCTCGCCTGGCCTCGACCCGGCCGGCACCCGCGCTTATCTGCCCACAGGGTTCGCCCCTGGGCTAACTCTAAGCTATTTGCTGTCACTCGTTGGTATCGTCTTTATGCTGGGGACAGAGATCCGTTTCGGTGGCGCACGATCACTCTCCTCAGTGGCAAGTCGACAGGGCATATCCGACAGAGCGTTTGCCGGGATGCTGCGGGCTGCTTGTCGCCCCCTGCTTTCCATTCCATCCGCCCTGGAATGTACCTGTCCCCAACACCGTGCATCGACGCTGCAAGGTGCCTGTCCCCGCAGAAAACCCATCGGAAGAAGTGCCTGTCCACAATTCCGTTTATTGATAAAGAATGAGATGCATCCATGGCGCCGACCGCGGTCCCGATGCCAAGGGCCGCTGACCGGATGCCGGGTCAGGGGGCTTGACCTGAGGAGGCGGACGGAGGTGCGAGCGCCTCGGGAGCGGCGGGCGGTTCTTTGGGCTCGGTAGCGCCATCGGCCGGCGTGGCGGGGACTTCGTTGCGTTGGAGAAACTCCCGCGCGAGAAGACGGTAGGCCGCCGCACCCAGGCCCGATGGGTCATATACGATGATCGGCTTCCCGTAGCTCGGCGCCTCGCCAAGGCGGACGGTACGGGGGATCAGGGCTTCGTACACCAGACCCGGAAAATGCTCGACGACCTCCCGCACCACCTGCTGGCCAAGCCGGGTGCGGCTGGAATACATCGTCATCACGATCCCATCGATCGCCAGGCCCGGATGGGCGCCGGCGCGCAAATCCTCGACCACGCGAACGATCACGCTCAGCCCCTCCAGCGCGAAGTACTCGCACTGCAACGGGATCAGCACGCGGTCGGCAGCGCATAGCGCGTTGATCGTCAGGATCCCCAGCGAAGGGGGACAGTCAATGAACACATAATCGTAGCCGGAACGCCGGAGGGGTTCCAAGGCGCTGCGCAGCCGAAGCTGCGAGTGGTCCAGCTTGGGCAGTTCCATCTCCGCGCCGGCCAGATCCAGTTCGGAAGGAACCAGGTCGAAGTTTTGGTAGGCGGTCGGGCGGACGCTGTCCAACAGGCTGCGGAGGCCCAGGAGCGCGCCGTAGAGGCTCCCGCCGATCGCCTTCTCCGCTCCCAGCCCACTAGTGGCGTTGGCTTGAGGATCGAGGTCGACGAGCAACACGCGGCGACGGAGTTCCACGAGGCAGGCGGCGAGGTTGATCGCCGTCGTGCTCTTGCCCACGCCGCCCTTCTGGTTGGCGATCGCCACGACGGTGGTGCCCATGCCCCGTGAGGGTAGCGCGTTCCGCCGCCGCGTCCAGCCGAGTTGGGCCGGGCGCCGCAGACTTGAGCGGCAAGACTTCTGACTTCAAACTGTCGGTGTCGCCCGCCGCACACCAAGGGCGACCGGAGGGCTCGACATGCGCACCTGCCGTTTGGGGATGATGCTGGCGTTCTGGGCGGCCGTCCTCGCTGCCGTCGCGGACTCGCCGTTTCCGGGGCCGCGTGGTGAGAAACTCGACCTTGCGGCGCGGGAGGATATATGGACCCGTGCGCCGAAGGGGTTTCTGGAGCAGTTCGTCCGCGTCCCCCGGGATCAGGTCGTCGCCTTTGCCCTCTACACCCACGACCGCGGGGTGCTGAAGATGACGGCGATGCTGTTCCCACTGCGGCCGGACGAGCCGCGCGAGGCGCGGCTCGAGATGCAACTCGACGGCCAGTGGCGAGAGGTTGCCCGTGCCCCGGTCCGGTATCCCGGCTGGTCGGCCCATTTTCGGATCGAGCCTTGGGATGCCGGCCGCTCTGTGCCCTATCGCGTCCGCCACGGAGCGACCGCTATGTTCGAAGGCCTGATCCGGCGGGATCCGACGGACAAGGAGGTCATCGTCGTCGCGTCCATTTCCTGCGACTCAAACGCCGACCGCGGCGGACGGGAGGAAATCGTCGAACAGTTGCGGCGGCACGATCCGGACCTCCTGTTTTTCGCTGGCGATCAGGTCTACGACCATACCGAGCACACGGCCGCCTTCCTGTTGTGGGGCACCCGGCTTCGTGATGTGCTCCGCGACCGGCCGGTGGTCTGCATCCCCGATGACCACGACGTCGGGCAGGGCAACCTGTGGGGCGAGGGGGGGAAGGTCGCGGATTCTCCAGCGGGCGATTCGGGGGGCTACTTTTATCCCGCCGAATACGTGCGGATGGTCGAGCGGTGCCAGACCTGGCACCTGCCTGATCCCGCCGATCCCCGCCCGGTCGAACAGGGCATCGGGGTTTATTTCACCCGTCTGCGGGTGGGCGGTGTGGATTTCGCCATCCTCGAGGATCGCAAGTTCAAGAGCGGTCCGAGGGGAAAGATCCCTACGATGGGGCCGAGGCCAGACCACATCGTGGATCCCGCCTGCGATCCGTCGGCGTTGGACTTGCCCAGTCTGGAGCTTCTTGGCGGACGGCAACTGAAGTTCCTAGACGAGTGGGCGCAGGACTGGACCGGGGCGGAGATCAAGGCCGTTTTGTCCCAGACCGCGTTCTGCGGGGCCGTTCATCTCCATGGTTCACGTGAAAACCGGCTGGTGGCGGACCTCGACTGCAACGGCTGGCCCCAGAGCGGTCGCCGGAAGGCCCTCGAGGCGATCCGCCGGGCGCTCGCCTGCCATCTGTGCGGCGACCAGCACCTCGCCGTCGTCATCCAGCACGGGATCGACGACTTTCGCGACGGTCCGTTCGGGTTCACGAACCCCGCCATGGTCAACAGTTACTACGGCCGATGGTGGGGGCCGGCCGACGGGAAACCGGGCGGGCGGCCGATTCCCGGCAGCCCGCTGCCGTTCACCGGCGATTATCTCGACGGCCTCGGAAACCGGATTACGATGCATGCCTACGCGAACCCCCCGTTCGACTCGACCAAGGCGATGAAGGAGCAGCAGCGCAATCCCCGGGCCAATCTGGGCGATGGGTATGCGATCGTCCGGTTCGAGAAGAAGGCCCTGCGCATTGTGTTTGAATGTTGGCCCCGCCACCCTGATCCGAGCGATGGGGACGCGGTCCAATACCCCGGCTGGCCGATCGTTCTCGGCGTGGACGACAACGACGGTCGCACGCCGTCGGGCCGGCTGCCGCCTATCCTGGTCGAGGGCGTCGAACGGCCGGTGGTGCAGGTGGTGCGCGAAACCGACGGCGAGATGCTCTACACCCGCCGTGCGCCATCGCGCGGGTTCCGCGCCCCCCTGTACGGAAAAGGCCCGTTCACGCTGCGCGTGGGCCGGGACCGGCCGGACGGCTGGATCGCGAAGGGGCTCCTGCCCGCCGCGGACGATGCCCCGCCGTTCAAGATCCACCTGCCGCCGCCAGCGCGGTGATCGCGGCCACCGAAGGTCCGGTGGATCGGCGGACGCATAACGCCTTCTACGTTCCCGGCCCGGTCCGGCCGTGGAAGCGGTCAAGATCGATCTCTCCCTCCTGCCGCGCCACGACGAGGGTGACCACCGCGTCGCCGGTGACGTTGACCGTGGTGCGCGCCATGTCGAGCAACCGGTCCACGCCGAGGACGAGCCCGATGCCCTCGGGCGGCAGGCCCACCTGCCGCAGCACCATCGCCAGCGTCACCATGCCCACGCCGGGCACTCCGGCCGTGCCGATGGACGCCAGCGTAGCCATCAACACCACGATCAGCGCATCCCGCAGCCCAAGGTTCACTCCGCACACCTGGGCGATGAACGCCGTAGCCACGCCCTGCATGATCGCGGTGCCGTCCATGTTGATCGTCGCGCCCAGCGGTAGCGCGAACGCCGCCAGCGGCCCCGAGACGCCCATGCGCCGCTCAACGACATCCAGGGTCACCGGCAGCGTCGCGTTGCTGCTGGAGGTGGAAAACGCCACCGCCATCGCCGGGTGAAACGCCCGCAAAAAAGCGATCGGGGACAGCCGGGCGCCGAGGCCGATCAGTCCTCCATGGACGATCACGAGGTGGACCAGGAGCGCTGCGACGACCGTGGCCATGTATAACAACAGCCGCCCCGCGATGCCCGCGCCCTGGACCGCAAAGACCCGCGCCAACAGCGCGAACACGCCGAGAGGTGCCGCGCGCATCACCATGGAAACCATCGCCAGCAGGATCTCGTTGACCTGCTCAAGCCATACCCGGACCGCCGCCGCGCGAGGGCCGACCGCGGCCAGCGCCGCCCCGGCCAGCATCGCTACGACGATCACCTGCAGCATGTTGCCGGCCGCCATCGCCTCGATGGGATTGCGGGGAATCAGCCCGGCGAACACTTCCGTCAGCGGCGGCGGTGGGGGGGCCGTCCATTCGCCCGTCGCAAGGGGCTCGCCGTCGGCGCCGGGCCGGAGGAGCAACGCAAGCCCCAAAGCCAGGGAGATCGCCGCCGCCGTGGTGGCCAGGTAGAGCGCAACCACCCGGCTGCCGATCCGCCCCAGCCGTTTCGGTCCGCCAAGCCCCGCCACCCCGCTGATCAGGGACACCGTGACCAGCGGAACCACCAGCATTTGGATCGCGTTTAAAAAGAGCCGCCCGGCGACGTCGAATGCGCCGTCCACGATGTGCCGTCGGGTCCAATCTCCGACCGGGCCGCCGAGCAGGGCATGCAAACCGAGGCCCACGATCACGCCGCTGCCCATGCCCGCCAGAATGCGGCCCATGGGGGGCGCCGCCGGCCGCCGCAGCTTTATCCCTGGTCGCCCGCTCGCCACGACCGTCGCGCCTCCGCCTGCCTGCCCAGCATAGAGGCCGGATCGTGGCCGATTCCGCAGCCCGCTTCAAGCTGCGAGGACGCCGGGACCGCGACGGTCGTGTGCACAATCGGGTCGCGCCAAGCCAACCGCCGTCGAGCCGGCTTGACAACCGGCCGCCGGCGGCTCTTAATGAGTGCAGTTCGGATAAGAAGAAGTTTTGTGGAGGTCAAACCGTGAATAGCCGAATCGCGAAATGGGGGGTTCTCCTCGGGCTGGGCATGGTGTGCCCTCTGTCGGCGCAAACCGTGACGAATTTCACCTGGACGAAAATCGGTGCAAACGGACGGTGGAGCAATCCGGCGCATTGGGATGGTCCGCTGTCTCACGAGCCGGATTCGCCGGGTCACCGCGCGATTTTCGGCAACCCAGCCGGCATGGGCATGCCGATCCAGAACCACCCGATGCCCTACGGTTTGGGGCAGCTGGTCTTCAGCAACTCGGGCTGGACAGTCTACTACGATGGGGACGAAGGCAACGCGCTTCTTTTCGATTCCACCTCTTATTTTCAGTACAACGCGATCCACCTGTATAGTTCCGGGCAGGTGACCATTGCAGCTCCGATCGAGTTCCTCACCGCGGGGCAGAACATCCATGTGTCGGCCGGCTCACTTCTCGTGTTGGGGCTCGGCGGCACCGGCGGGGTGGCCGGGACGATCGCGCCGATCGTCGCCTCCCACCATCCCACGGCCGACGATCCCGGCGCGGTTCGCGTGGACGCGGCCGGCACGACCACCGCCCCATGGACCCTCCGCGGCGGCGCGCTGCTGGTCCGGCACAGCTCGGCGCTGGGCACGTCGCCGGTGAGGATCGGCGACGGCTATTCGACGGACGGCTCCGTGACATGGTTACTCCTGGACGCCGCAGGGGTGACGCTGCCGAGCCCGGTGGTCGTGACGAGCATCGCCAATCGTCAGATCACGGCGACCCTCGGAGCGAGCCACGGCCCCGGCAGCTCCACTTTCAGCGGCGCCATCACGGCGCTTCGTCCCATCCGCCTGACGGCCTCCAACGCGGCCAGCACCGTGACATTTTCCGGCGCGATTTCCGGTACCGGCTCGGTGACCAAGACGGGGCCAGGCACGGTCATCCTGGCCGGCGCTAACGATTTTCTAGCGCCGCTGCAGGTCCAGGAGGGCAAGCTGCAGTTGGCCGCAAGCGGGGCGCTGCCCAACGGCGTCACGGTGACGCTGGCCAACGCGGCGGGTACGCTCCTGGAATTGGGCGCGTCGGCGACGATCGGATGGCTCGGTGGCGGCGGGGCGGCGGGCGGCAACCTGAAGTCCACGTCGGGAACCCTGAGCCTCCGCGCGGGTGACTTCGCCGGCCGAATCGAGGCGTCTGGGCCGGTCGCCAAATCCGGGGCGGCGACGCTGTCCCTGTCCGGCAACAACGCGTGGCCGGAGCTGATTGTCCACGCGGGCACGGTCCGGCTGGACTCGGCGTTGGCCCTCCCCAGCGGCTCCACCGTCACGCTGGCGGACGTAGAGGGCGCGCTGCTCAACCTGAACGGCCAATCCGCATGGCTGGGCTCGCTGCGCGGAGGGGGGGTGTCCGGCGGCCAGGTCGCGCTCGGCGGCGGTGCGCTGGCGGTGAACGGCGGGCTGTTCACAGGAGCGGTCGTCGGCGTCGGCACCGTGATCAAGACCAACGCCGACCTGTTCGCCCTCGCCGGCGCCAGCAGTTGGACGGGTTCCCTCCGCGTGCTCGGCGGGACCGTCCGGCTGGACGCCTCCGGGGCGTTGCCGACGGCATCCACGGTAGAGCTGGCCAACGTGAGCGGGGCTCTGCTGAACCTCAGCGGCCACACCCAGACCGTGGCCGCGATCGAAGGGGGCGGCGCCAATGGCGGCCATGTGGCCCTGGGAGGGGGCAGGTTGACGATCTTCTCAGGCAGCTACACCGGCGCCATTTACGGTTCCGGCGGGCTGGTCAAGACCGGCCCGGGGCTGCTGGTGCTGGCCGGCTCCAATACGTGGGCCGGCAGCCTTCACATCGAGGAGGGGACGGTCCGCAAGGGCGCGGCGGCCGCCCTGCCGACCGGGGTGGTCGCCACGCTGGCCGCCGGCGGCAGCGCCGTGCTGGATCTACATGGTCATTCACAGCAACTGGCCGCCTTAAACGGTGGCGGGCAGGTGTGGCTGGGCGCCGGCACGCTGTCGGTGAACAGCGGCCAGTATGCGGGGGTCATCTCGGGTGAAGGGGCCCTGGTCAAGACCGGCGGCGATGTGCTCCGTCTCGCCGGCTCCAACGCCTACGCGGGCGGTACGACGATCATGGGAGGCCGCCTCGAGGTCAGAAGCGATTCGGCCCTTCCGCCCGGTGGGAATGTGCTGCTGCTGAATGCCGCCGGCGTCACACTGGACATCGGCGGCCGCACGGTTACCGTCGGCACGCTGAACGGCGGCGGCGGCGCCGGGGGGACGGTGACACTGGACGGCGGCACGCTCACCGCCAAGGAGGGCTCGTTCTTCGGGGCGGTTCGGGGAGCCGGACAGGTTTGGAAAACCGGCGAGGGAACCCTGAGTTTCTGGGGCGCCAACGAGTGGACCGGCGCTCTCGTCGTCGAGGCAGGGACGCTCAAGGTTGCCGCTCAATCCGCCTTGCCGCCCGGCTTGAGGGTCACGGTGTCGAACGCCGCGACGGCGACGCTCGACCTGAGCGGGACGCCGGACCCCGTGGTGGCCGAGCTGACGGGCGGCGGGGCGGCGGGCGGCCGCGTTGAGCTGGGCGCGGGGCGGCTGTCGGTGTCGCGCGGAGATTTCGGCGGTCAGATCACCGGCGACGGCGGGCTGACGAAGGTGGGGAGGGACACGCTCGTACTGCGCGGCGACAACACGTTTTTGGGTGCCACAAGAATCGAGGGCGGCACGCTGCAGTTAGGGGACGGCGGTGTCCGCGGCTGGCTGACGTCGGACATCGAGAACAACGGCGTGCTGGAGATTCGGCGGTCCGACAGCGTTGCCCTGACGCAGGCGCTCATTGGAACGGGAACGTTGCGCAAACGCGGCGTGGGGACGCTGGCGTTGAACGGCCTGGTCGAGATGGCGGGTACCGTGGAGGTCATCGAGGGGACGCTGACCCTCAACGGTCATCACTATGCCGCGGCAGACTACGTCGTTCACGGTATTGCAGGCGGCCGATTGGAAGGCGCCGGCCGTATCGAGGGCAGCGTGGACGTGCGCGTGGGCGCCTATCTGGCGCCGGGCAGCTCCGTGGGGACCTTACAGGTGGGGCAGAACGCGACGTTGCACGGCACGCTCGAGATCGAATTGGGTGCGGGCGGTGCGGCGGATCTGCTCGAGGTCGGCGGCCGACTTGAGATCGGGGGGGCCTCGGTTGAGTTCCGTGCGTTGGAGCCTCCGACGGCGGCGGCGTACGTGTTCGCGCGTTACGGCCAACTGGTCGGGGAATTCGCGGAAGTCCGCGATCTGCCGCCGGGATACTGGATCGATTACAACTACCAGGGGGGCAGCCAGATTGCGCTGGTCCCCGAGCCGTCGGCCGCGATTCTGATCGCGCTGGCCGCCGTGCTGCGCGTGTTCCGTCGCCGTTCGGTGCCCCCGCCGTGTTGACCGCCGGAGAGGGGCGGCTGGGATGGTCCGGTCTTCCCGGCGGTGGCCTGAGGTGGCCGTCCCGGCGGTGCCCTGTCCGGCAGAATCTCATCCTGGTGAGGCCGTCTGCGGATCGGCCACGTCAGCGGCTCGGGCAAGCTCGAGCCCTACGGTTCCGAATCGCAATCCGAATGGTCTTGGATCGCATCACGAAAGCCGCCGCATCGCGATGTGACTGAAAGGCCTCACCTTGGTGAGGCCGGTTCCCGGAAACGGATCGACCAAGGTCGAGCCCTATGGTGAACGGCGAATCCCTGGCGTGAACCTGTCCGGGAGAGTCTCAACGGGGCGGCTTGAGGCGGGGCGGGGAATGGGGTATGGAGGCCGGGCCGCGCCCGTGGGCGCGGCGATTCCCGATGAAGGTGACAGACACCTACGACGTGGCGGTGATCGGCGGCGGCATTGTCGGGCTGGCGACGGCGATGGCGCTGGAGGAGAAGGGGCGGCGGGTGGCGGTGCTGGAAAAGGAGGCCGCGTTGGCCGCCCACCAGACCGGGCGAAACAGCGGCGTCATCCACTCGGGGCTGTACTACAAGCCCGGCTCGCTCAAGGCGCGCCTGTGCGCAGCCGGGCGCGAGGCCATGTACGAGTTCTGCGCACGCCACGGCATTCCCTGCGAGCGTTGCGGGAAGCTGGTCGTCGCGGTGGAGCCCGGCGACCTGCCTCGGCTCGACGAGCTGCAGCGCCGCGGGACGGCCAACGGGCTGACGGGGCTGCGGCGGCTGACGCCGGCGGAGATCCGCGAGGTGGAACCGCATGCGACGGGGCTGGAGGCTCTGTGGGTGCCTCAGACGGGCATCGTCGATTTTCGCGAGGTCTGCCGGGCGATGGCCGAAAACGTGCGGCAACGCGGCGGGACCGTATTCCTGTCCACTCCCTTTCTCGGCGTCCACCGCGAGGCCGGCGGACTGGTCGTCCACTCGCCGGACCGCAAGCTGTTCGTACGGGGGTTGGTCAACTGCGCGGGGCTGCACTCCGACCGCGTGGCCCGACGGTGCGGAGTGGAACCGGACGTGAGGATCGTGCCGTTTCGCGGCGAATACTACACCGTCCGGCCCGAGCGGCGGCATTTGGTGCGCAACCTGATCTATCCGGTGCCCGATCCGCGCTTTCCGTTCCTGGGCGTCCATTTTACCCGTCGGATCGGGGGCGAGGTCGAGGCGGGGCCGAACGCGGTGCTGGCGTTTCGTCGGGAAGGCTACCGGCGCACCGACATCTCGGCGGCGGACCTTTGGGAGATGGCTTCGTTTGGCGGATTCTGGCGCATGGCGGCCCGGCACTGGCGGATGGGGCTGGATGAGTTTCTGCGCTCTTGGAGCCGGCGGAGGTTCGCCGATGCGCTTCGGCGTCTGGTGCCGGATCTGCGGGACGACGACCTGGCGCCGGGCGGCAGTGGCGTGCGGGCGCAGGCGGTGGCGGCGGATGGATCGCTGGTGGACGATTTTCGCATCGCACAGGGCGAGAGGATGATCCATGTGCTGAATGCCCCCTCGCCCGCCGCAACGGCCTCGATCGCGATCGGGCACAGCATCGCCGCGCACGCGGTCGCCCAATTCTTCAGCTGATTCGGCGCAGCCGGGCGGCAAACATGCCCGTACCCGGCCCCATCCAGGGCCAGATCCAAAACCGCCAGTCCGCCGGGGCGTCCGGATCGAGCGGATGGGCGCCTGCGTCGGGGCGGAACGCGGGGTGGGCGGCAAAGAAAGGCTCGACCACCCCGACGGTCTCCTCCGAGGTGAGGGAGCATACGGCGTAGACCAGCCGGCCGCC
>CAKZPT010000027.1 GCA_937139365.1 uncultured bacterium
GCCATCGGGGGATGGGGTGGTCGGGGGGGCCGCGGCGGGAGGGGCGGAGGCGAGCGGGGCCGGCGCCGCCGCCGGCGGCGACGCGGGGACTGCGGGGTGTTCGACGGACGGGTTCCTCTTGATCTTCAACCGGAACCCCTGGTCTTCGACCTCGAATTCGGCGAGGTCGTTCTCGCGGATCATGTCAAGGAGTTTGCGGATTTCCCGAATGTCCATCGTATGTCTCCGTTCCGACTCCTGAGGGTGCGTGCTCATCCGCGGGGGCGTCGCCTCCGCGCCGGCCTGCCCGCGGGACGAAGGCGGGCGACCAGCCCATCGAGGGCGAGGCGGTAGCTGTCCGGACCGAATCCGGCCACCGTTCCGATGCAGGCGGCGGCCGTTAGGCTGCGATGCCGAAACGGCTCGCGTGCAGCGGGATTGCTGAGGTGGACTTCGACACACGGCACGCCGGCGGCCCGGATGGCGTCGTGCAAGGCCACGCTGGTGTGCGTGTAGGCGGCGGGGTTGAGAATGAGGCCGTCGTACCGGTCGGCGCTGGCGCCAATGGCGGTGACCAGCTCGCCCTCGCAATTGCTCTGGACAAAGGCGAGGGAGACGCCGAGTTCGCGCGCCCGTGCCTCGAGCATCCGGCGGATGTCCTCGAGCGTGGCGCGGCCGTACACGTTCGGCTCCCGCCGGCCAAGCAACTGCAGATTCGGGCCGTTCAGCACCAGGATTCTCATCCCGTCCGTCCCGCGGTTCCGTTCCGCGCGCCGGGAAGCATAACGGACCGGCAGAATATGTCCATCCCAACGCGGGCCCGGCCGGGTTGCGGGTCGGCCCAAACGGCGTAGGTTGATCGCCGGACGACGGAGGACTCCATGGTCGAACCGGGTAGGACATATGTGGTGATGGGTCTGCTGGACTCCGATTCGATCGCCTGGGCGATCGGTCGACGCATCCGGGAATGGGGCGGGCGGGTGGTGTTCACGGTCCAAAACGAGAGGATGAAGACGATCTTTCTGGACCGGTCCGACCGCCGCCTTCCGGCGGAGGAGCTGGCGGCGCTCGACATCCGGTTTTGCGACGTCACCGACGACGCGCAGATCGAACGTCTGTTCGAGGGGTTGGGGGAAATCGAGGGGGTGGTGCACTCCGTCGCCTACGCCAATCCCCGCACGTGCCTGGGGGAGGAGTTCCATACGGATGCGATGGAGGACATCCTGCGGTCGTACCACATCAGCTGCACGTCCCTGGCGCGGGTCGTGTGGCACGCCCGGCGGGCGATGCCGGGGGGCGGGGCGGTGGTCACGCTAACCTTCGACACGTCGCGGGTCTACGCCTATTACAATTGGATGGGCGTCCACAAGGCGGCGCTGGAGGCGCTGGTGCGGGCGCTGGCCCGCCGCCACGGGCGGGACCTGATCCGGGTCAACGCGGTGTCGGCCGGCCCCCTTCACAGCCGGGCGGCGTCGAAAATTCCCGGTTTCAACCGACTGCATCGCATCTGGCGCTCGGTCAGCCCGCTGCCTTGGGATGTGGAGGCGGACAAGGAGGAAGTGGCCAACATGGCGGCCTTTCTGATCGGCCCGTATGCGCGCAAGGTGACGGGGCAGGTGATCGCGGTCGACGGCGGTGCGTCGGTGGTGGCCGGAACGCTGATGCCGTTTGAGCAGTGGAAGTATCCCACCTCGCTGGCGGACGATCCGCACGAAGACCACGAGGGGCCGACGCTCCACGGCTGAGGGCGCCGGTCAGCCGCCGCGGGCGAGCGCGGCGCCGACCAGTCCGGCGAAGAGGGGATGGGGCGCCAGCGGCTGCGACTTGAACTCCGGGTGGGCCTGCGTAGCGATGAAAAACGGGTGGTCCGCCAGCTCGACCATCTCCACGAGCCGACCGTCGGGTGACGCGCCTGAGACACGCAGGCCCGCGGCCTCCAGGCGCTCCCGGTAGGCGTTGTTGACCTCGTAGCGGTGCCGGTGCCGCTCGGAGATGTCGGTTACGCCGTAGAGCCGCGCGGCGAGCGAGCCGGGCTGGAGACGGCAGGGCCATACCCCCAGCCGCATCGTTCCCCCAAGGGCCTGCACCCCCTGCTGCTCCTCCATGAGGCAGACGACGGGGTGGGGGGTTCCCGGTTCGATCTCCGTGGTGTGGGCGCCATCGAGGCTTGCCACGTGGCGGGCGAACTCGATCACCGCGCACTGAAGGCCGAGGCAGATGCCGAGAAACGGGACGCCCCGCTCGCGCGCGTGGCGGATCGCGGCGATCTTTCCTTCGATGCCGCGGGAACCGAAGCCGCCCGGGACGAGGATACCCTGCAGGGGCTCCAGCAGTCGGGCCGGGTCGCCCTGCTCCAGCTCCTCCGCCGCGATCTTGACGACGTCCACCGCTGCGTCGTGCGCCAGTCCGCCGTGCGTCAGCGCCTCGTAAATGGACTTGTAGGCGTCCTGCAGTTCGGAGTACTTCCCGATGACGCCGATCCGGACCCGCCGCCGCGGGTGCAGCACACGGTCCACCATCCGCCGCCATTCGGTCAGTCGCGACGGCGGACGCGCGAGGCGGAAGTGCACCAGGATCAGCTCGTCGAGGCCCTGTTCATAGAGCACCAGCGGGATTTCGTAGATCGAGTGTTCGACGTCGCGCTCCTCGATCACGGCGTGGAGCGGAACGTTGCAGAAGAGGGAGAGCTTCCGCCGAGCATCTTCGGAGATCGCCACCTCGCTGCGGCAGATCAGCACGTCGGGCGTGATCCCGATCTCCCGAAGCTTGGCCACGCTCTGCTGCGAGGGCTTGGTCTTGATCTCGCCCGCCGCCCGGATGTACGGCACGTACGTCAGATGGATGTACATCACGTTGTCGCGGCCATGTTCGAGCCCCATCTGGCGGATGGCCTCGAGGAAAGTCAGGCCCTCGATGTCCCCGACCGTGCCGCCGATCTCGCAGAGGACCACGTCCACGCCCGGCTCGTCGATCGCCCGGATCGCGGCTTTGATCTGGTCGGTGATGTGGGGGATCATCTGGATCGTGCCGCCGAGGTAATCCCCCCGCCGTTCCCTGTTCAGTACCTCCCAGTAGATCCGCCCGGCGGTGTAGTTGCTTTTCCGCGACGTCGGCTGGCCCGTGAATCGCTCATAGTGGCCGAGATCGAGGTCCGTTTCGGCGCCGTCGTCGGTGACGTAGACCTCACCGTGCTGGAACGGGTTCATGGTGCCCGGATCCACGTTCAGGTACGGATCCATCTTGATCATCCGGATCCGAAGCCGGCGGTCGATCAACAGCCGGCCGATCGAGGCCGCGGTCACGCCCTTACCCAGGGAGGACACGACCCCCCCCGTTACGAAGATGTATTTGGCCATTGCCCTGTCCCCGTCGCCGGCCATGCCGGCCGGGCCGACAGCCTACCGCGGCGGCGTCCGCAAGGCGAGCCGGAACGCTTGCCCATGACAAGAAAAAAGGGCGGGCCGCTGGAGGGAGGAGGAGGGGACTTTGCGGCCCGCCCCAGTGGAAATCCTAGGAGTACTATAACACGTTTCCCGGGCGTTGTCCAGTCCGTTGGGGATCCGTGCCGCGGACGTTAATCCGAAACCGGTTCTGCATTTCCGCCACTCGCTCGCGGTACTCCTCGGGGACCTTCCTCAGCTCCGCGTCGCTGTTCACGGGCCCTTCGAACACCACGTCGGATCCCTTCTGGATTCGCACGCTGCGGTGGCCGTCTTGGACGGTGAGTGTCAAGGTCAGCCCGCCGCTGGATTCGGTGATGACCGCCGAGGAACTGGTGTGGACGCGAACCTGTGGGGGCTCGGTGGCCTGGGGGGGGGCATCGCCCTCCTCATCGGGTGGGCTGGGCGGCCACCGCCGCCAACCGCGTTGCATCCGTTCGCGGAACTGATCCATCATCCGCTCCCACTCATCCCTCCATTGGCCCCGGAGGCCCGGGGCGGGAAGCGACCACACGTGCGGTCCGCCGATCGGCGGCAGCTCGCGGCTGTCGCGCGACCCCAGCCTGGCTTCGACCGCCTGGGCCTTGCCGTCCCGCATCAGCTCGATCCGGACGTTCTGCCCCGGTTTCATGCGACGGACCAGTACGGCGAGCTGTGCAGGGTTGACAAGGATCTGATCGTCCAGTTTGTGCAGAATGTCGCCCACCTCGATCTTCCCCGCCGCCTCGCTGTTCTCGTCCACGTGAACGACCTCCAGGCCGACGCCTTCTCCGAGTTTCAAGTGTCGGCCGAGAAGCGAGGCAACCGGTTCGGTGGCGACGCCCAGGTATGCCACCTCCCGCGCGGGGGCAACCGCGGCGGTCGCCAGCGCCCCGGCGACCGCAAGCGATGACACCGTGATTCCTGTTCGCATGGTGCCAGATCCTTTCCTCGTGAAATTACTCCGTTCGACGATGTAGACTCCGGGAAAGCGGAGCGCGTTCAATGACCAGCCGGCCGGTCAGCGTTCGGCAACGTACACCCGGCCCTCGCCCGGCCGCAGGCGGTAGTGGAACGGCTCAGGGAGGTAGTCCATGGGGTCCTCGGGCGAGACGCACCGGATCGGCGCGCCGGACTGTAGGTAGCGGCGGAGAGTGGCGGCGTGGAAGTCGCGCGGCGCGTGGATGTCCTTGTTGAGGACCAACAGGCCCTCCTGACGGAGGCGAGAGGAACCCTTCCACAGAATCAGGATATTCGGGTCCCCGCCGCCGATGACCTGGGCCGGACCGTCCTCCTGGAAGACCGGCCAGGCCGCCTTCACGCCGTTGACGCGCCGCACGAAACCTGTGAGATCGCAATTCGGCGTCTCCCAGTCGGCCGGTCGCGTTCGGACAACGTCGAGGCGTCGCCGGAAACCGAACTCGTAGCCGACGGGCATTAGGACGCCGGTCGAGAATAGCGCCGCGAAAAGATAGCGTTGCCGGACCGCGGCGAGATTGCCGCCGGATTCTTCGTAGAGGCGAGGGGTGTCGTGGCTCTCTGGGAACCCGATCGAGCCGCAGATATCGCGGACGAGATCGTACTGGGCCAGCAGCCAGGCGGCGGCGAAATCCCACCACTTGCCGCTGTTGAAGACCAGGTCGAATCCGGCCGCCGCCGTGGCGCGGGTCTGGTCCACGGTGCAGCCGAGGGTCTCGGCAACGAACACCAAATCGCGCCTCCGCCTCCGGCCACGCTCGAGCAGGGCGGCCCAGACGTCAGAAGGCACTTGATAGGCGGCGTCGCAGCGGAACCCGTCGAAGCCGGCGTCGATCAGCCAGTCCAGCACGGCGCCGAGGTGCGCCACGAGGTCGGCGCGGCCGGGGCCGTCGTAATCGAACCGGGCCAGGTCCTGCCAGACGACTTCGCGGCCGTTGTCGTGGCAGGAGGCGCGGACCGGCTCGCCGTCCCGCCAGCAGAACCACTCGGGGTGATGGCGGACGAGGGGGGAATCCACTGCGCAGTGGTTCGCGACGAGGTCCGCCATCCACCGTAGCCCGGCGCGGCGGCCCGCCTCCATCGCCTCGCGTAGGGCGGCGGCGGGATCGGAACCGGCGGGCTCGGCCAGATCGGGCGCGACGGCGAACGGGTCTGCGATGGCATAGAGGCTGTCGGATGCGCCGCGGGGATGGATGGGATTGACGTAGACCCAGTCGAAGCCCATCGCGGCGGCGCGTTCCAGGTGGAGACGCCATCGCCGAGCGGGGCCGGCGAGGCGCGGGAACAGGTTGTAGATACGCATCGGGTATGGATGATAGGGGAGTTGCCGTCGGGCGGCAAATGCGGACGGCGTTGCAATGTCGGTGGCGGGAAGGCATGATGGGCATAAATGCGATCGGGAAGGAGTCACCTGCATGAACCATGCGACGCATCGGTGGGCGGCGGGCGGAGCGGTCGCGATGCTGGCGGCGGTCGGTGCGGTGTCGGCTCTGGCGCAGGCGCCGGCCGGATTGAATCCCCTCGGGCGGG
>CAKZPT010000028.1 GCA_937139365.1 uncultured bacterium
ACCCGCTCATCATCATGTCGCGGGTCCGTGTGATCGCCGCCGCCGCCTCCGCGATTTCGCCGGCGGTGAATCGCGCCGCCTGTTCCGCCAATCGGGCCACGCGGTAGGGATGCATTCGGGCGGGGTTCCACTCCCCCAGACGTTCCAGCGCCGCGGAGCACTCGGCCGACGCCGCCCATTCGGCGTTCCGCCCGTCGGAGCGCAGCCAGCCGCGGTCCAACCCCTCGCGAAACACCGCCAGATCGCGGAACCTCGCCTCGAGGCCCGACAGCATCAAAATGGGGTCCATCCGCTGGGCGACCAGCCGTCGAAAGACATCCCACGCGCCCCGGGGATCGCGGGCGGCGACGCAATCGGCGAGGTCCCACCCCTCGACCTCCCGGGATGAGGAGACCATCGTCCGGACGTCCTCCGCGGTAACGCGCCGCCGGTCGCCGAGGTAGAGGGCCAGCTTTTCAATTTCCGAATGGACCACGTGGCCGTCGCCGCCGAGGCGGTCCACCAACGCCTCCAGCGCGTCGGGCTCGATCTCCAGTCCGACGCGGTCTAGCTCCTCGCAGACCTGGTCGCGGACGGCGCGGGCGCGCTCCCACGGCTTCTCCGGCAGGAGGAACTCCGCCACCTCCGCCGCCTCCCGGCAGGCGCGGTAGAGAACGCCACGGCGATCAATTTCCGTGCACAGAATGGCCAGCCGGTGGCCGGGCGGCAGGCCGTTGCGGATGCGGTCGGCCAGACGCCGGCGCCACAGGTCGGAGCCGGGTCGGGCCAGCCGGGGCGACGCCAGGATCGCCCCGGCGCGGAACAGCACGGCCTTGCCCTCGCCTAGCAGCGACGGCGTTTCGACCGCGAGGAGTACGTTGCGAAGCGTCGAGGCCAGCTGGTCCTCTCCGTCTCCCTCCTCAACGATCTCCTCCATGTCGAACAGGCGGCGGTCGGGCGGGCAGAACGCCTCCAGCCAGCGGCGCGCGGCGATGCCGGCCCGGTAGGCGTCGCCGACGGCCAGCAGGACCGACGGACCGCCCGGCGTTTGGCGCGCGCGCGTCGGGGATGTCGTGGACCGCTTCATGCGTAGTCGCGACGGCCGCGTATCCTGCACGAATCCGGGCCGCGGGGCGAGTCCGGCCGGAGGGGAGCGAGCGGCGCCGCTGTGGCGGGAGGTCCGTTCAGCGGCGGAGCGGCGGAGCGCCCGATCGGCGGGCCGCATCGCGGCGCGCCGCCAGGGTCGCCACCTTGTCGCGGTCTTCCCACCAGTAGATCCAGTGCGTCCCCGCCTGGGGATGGGGCGGCGGAAATCCGAAGCGATCCCAGAACGCGATCCGCTGGACCGGAAGGTACCAGTTGGGAATGCAGTAGACCCCCCACTGAAGGAGACGGTCCAGAGCACGGGCACGGACGACCAGCGTGGAGCGGTCGGGCGCCCGGATCAGGTCCTCGACCAGCTCGTCCACCGCGGGGTTGCGAATTCCCCCCACGTTGCGGCTGCCGTTCTGGTCGGCGGCCATCGAGTGCCAGTAATCGCGCTGCTCGTTGCCGGGGCTCTCGCTCTGCGGCCAACTGCCCACGACCATATCGAAGTCGAAGCCGAGGATGCGGTTCATGTAGACGGACATGTCCACCGTGCGGACCTTGGCCTCCACGCCAAGCCTGCGCAGGTTGAGCACGAACGGAAGCACCACGCGCTCAAACGCCGGCTGGACTAGTAAAATTTCGAAGACGAACTCCAGCGGCCGGCCGGCGGGGTCGCGCAGTTCGCGATGCACCAGTCGCCCATCGCCCGGCCGGGACATCCAGCCAGCCTCGTGGAGCAGACGGCGGGCCTCGAGCAAGTTGCGGCGCACCGAGAGGCGGTGGGCCTCCTCGCCGAGGTCGGCGTCGGTGGTCGGGGGACGATATTCCTCCTGAAACACCTCGTCCGGCACGTGGCCGGGAAAGCGGCGGGCCAGATCCATCAATACTTCCAGCTCCGCGCCCTCCGGCCGTCCCCGCGCCTCCATCTCCGAGTCGCCGAAGTAACTGCGGCACCGGCGGTACTGACCGTAAAAGAGGGCTCGATTGGCCCATTCGAAGTCGAAGGCCAGCCCGAGCGCCCGCCGGACGCGCCGGTCGGTGAAGATGGGGCGGCGAAGGTTGAAGGCGAACCCCTGCATCGAAGCGATCCGGCCGCTCGGGAACAGCTCGCAGCGCATCACGCCGGCCGCCCGCTCAGGCGAGGTATAGCCGACCGCCCAGTCCTTCGCGCTCATCTCCAGCCGCCAATCGTACGCGCCGGCCTTGAAGGCCTCGAGGCTGACGGTGGCATCGCGGTAGCAGTCGTAACGGACGACATCGAAATTGTACATGCCGCGGACGGCGGGCACGTGGGCGCCCCAGTAGTTGGTCACGCGCTCGAAGGCGATGAAGCGGTTCGCCTCGAAGGCGGCGACGCGGTAGGGGCCGCTGCCCGGAGGCGGCTCCAGCGTCGGCGAGGAGAAGTCGCGCCCCTCCCACCAGTGGCGGGGCAACACTGGCAGGTGACCGAGGATCAGCGGCAGCTCGCGGTTCGTCTCCCGGGTGGAGAGCCGGAAGCGAACCGTCCGCTCGTCCACAATCTCGACGCCGTCCACGTTGCGGTAGTAGAGCCGGTACGACGGCATCCCCTGTTCGAGGAGGGCCTTAAACGAGAACTCCACGTCCGCGGCCGTGACGGGCCGCCCGTCGTGCCACCGTGCCCCGGGGCGCAGCCGGAAGGTGACCGTGGACCGGTCCGGCGCCAGCTCGATGGTCTCGGCGAGAAGTCCATAGATGGAGAACGGCTCGTCCCCGCTGTTGACAGCGAGCGTCTCGAAGACCAGCGTCATGCCCAGCGGCGCGTTTCCCCGAGGAATGAACGGGTGGAGCGAGTCGAAGCCGCCCTCCTCCGCGAGTCGCAGAACGCCGCCCTTCGGGGCGTCGGGGTTCACGTACGAGAAGTGCGTGAACTCCGGCGGGTACTTTGGCTCGCCGTGCAGGGCCAGCGCATGGGCCGGCTGGCCGCCGGCCGCGGCGGGCACCGCCGCCGCCGCGAGGGCGGCCAGAGCGGTCCCGGCGGCGATGGCCCCCCTGCGGATCATGCGCGGCGTTCGAAGTCGATCCGCGGATCGATGACCGTGTAAAGCACGTCGCTGAGCAGCGCCAGCAGCAGCGACAACAGCTCGAAGACGTAGAGCGTCCCCATCATGACGGGGTAGTCGCGCTTCATCGCCGCCTCGAACCCCAGCAACCCGAGGCCGTCGAGGCTGAAGATCACCTCGACCAGCACCGAGCCGGTGAACAAGGTCAGGATCAGGGCCGCGGGGAATCCGGAGATCACGATCAGCATCGCGTTGCGAAACACGTGCCCGTAGAGCACGCGGCGCGTCGAGCAGCCCTTCGCGTAGGCGGTCATGACGTATTGGAGCCGGATCTGGTCGAGGAAGGAGTTCTTGGTCAGCATCGTCAGCGACGCAAAGCCGCCGATCGTCATCGTCGTGACGGGCAGGACCATGTGCCAGGCGTAGTCCAGGATTTTTCCAATCCACGAGAGTTCCTCCCAGTTCTCCGACACCAGCCCTCGGAGCGGAAACCATTGGAGGTAGCGTCCCCCGGCGAACACGATCACCAGCGCGATGGCGAACAGGAAACTCGGAATCGCGTTGCCGGCGACGACCAGCACGCTCGTCCAGCCGTCGAAGCGCGACCCGTCGCGGACCGCCTTGGCCACGCCGAGCGGGATGGAGATCGCGTAGATGATCAGCGTGGACCACAGGCCGAGGGAGATCGAGACCGGCAGCTTCTCGCGAATGAGCTGGCCCACGGTCCGGTCCCGGTAGTAGCTGCGGCCAAGGTCGAACCGCAGAAAATCGCGGCACATCTTCCAGAACCGCTCGTACCAAGGTCGGTCGAAGCCGAACTGGCGCCGCAGGTCCTCGATGAACTTTGGGTCCAGCCCTTGCGCGCCGCGGTAGGCGGGGACGCCGCCAGGGGTCGACGGCGCCGGCGTAGCCTCCGCGCCGGTGGCGCCGCTGATCCGGCCGGCGACGTCGGCGCCCACACCGCGCACCTGCGCGAGGATCTGCTCCACCGGCCCGCCGGGGGCGAACTGGACGACGGCGAAGTTGATCAACAGCACGCCGAACAGCGTGGGGATCATGAGCAGGAGGCGGCGGACGAGATAGGCCGTCATCGCGCCCTCCTTCCGCCGGCAGCCGCCCTCGGATCCAGCGCATCGCGCACGGCCTCGCCGACGAACACCACCAGCATGAACAGCAGCGCCAGCACGGTGAACGCGGTCAGGCCCAGCCAGGGGGCGTGG
Source organism: uncultured bacterium (assembly GCA_937139365.1). GTDB lineage: Bacteria > Verrucomicrobiota > Kiritimatiellia > PWTM01 > PWTM01 > CAACVY01. Next base: position 4,310 of record CAKZPT010000028.1, read on the forward strand.
AGGTTCGCCTTGCCCTGCTGGAGCATTTCGCCGATCGAGGGCGAGCCGGGCGGCAGGCCCAGGCCCAGGAAATCCAGCGACGTCAGCATCGTCAGCGAACCGGCGAGCTGGAACGGCAGGTACGTCATCGCCGCGACCAGCGAATTGGGCAGCACGTGGCGCACTGCGATGCGCCAGCCGGGCACCCCAAGGGCGCGGGCCGCGCGAACGTACTCGAAATTCCGCGCGCGCAACGTCTCCGCGCGAACGACGTGGACCAGGCTCATCCAGGAGAACAGAAGCAGAATCGCCAGCAGGCTGCCGAAGCCCGGTTCGATCACGGTCGACATGATGATCAGGATGTACAACCGGGGCATCGCACCCCACAGCTCCATGAAGCGTTGAAAGAGAAGGTCCACCCAGCCGCCCGCATAGCCCTGCCAGAGGCCCAGCAGCACACCCACGATCGCGCTGACGGCGGTCAACGCCGCGCCGAACAGGATCGAAATGCGCAGTCCATGCAACGTCCGGGCCAGCACGTCCCGCCCGAGGTCGTCCGTGCCCAGCCAGTGGCGCGCCGAGGGCGGCGCCGGCGCCGGCGTCGGCAGTTCGAGGTCCACTGTGTCGTAGGAGTACGGAATCGGCGGCCACCAGATCCGTCCGCCTCGGGCGAGAATCAACTCGCGGACGACGTAAGGGTCGCGGAAATCGGCGGGGGTCTCGAACACGCCGCCCAGCTCCGCCTCGCTGACGGGGCGGAGGATCGGAAACCACCACCGGTCGCCCACCCGCACCGCCCACGGCCGGTCGGCGGCCAGCAGGGGCGCCGCCAGCGCCGCCAAGAGCAGCGCCACGAAGGCCGCCAGCGACACGACGCCACGGCGGTTGGCCAGAAAGCGCGCCAGCCGGCGACGCGCCATCGGAGACAGGCGCCCCCCCCTCATGCGGCCGGCTCCCGTGCGACGCGGTACTCCAGCGCCGCGGCGACCAGGGCGCGCGTGTAGGGGTCGGCCGGCGCGTTCAGGATACGTTCCGCCGGGCCGCGTTCGACCACGCGTCCCGCGCGCAGCACGACGACCTCATGGCACAGGGCCCGCACGACGCGCAGATCATGGGTGATCAGCAAGTAGGCCAGGCGATCGCGAACCTGGATGTCGCGCAGCAGATCCACGATCTCGGCCTGCAGGGACACGTCCAGCGAGGACGTCGGCTCGTCGAGCACCAACACGCGCGGCCGAAGGACAAGGGCGCGGGCCAGCGCGATGCGCTGGCGCTGGCCCCCCGAGAACTCGTGAGGGTGGCGGTGGCGGAACTCCGCGTCGAGCCCGACGCGCCGCAGCGCGTCCGCCACCTCTCGGTCCCGTTCCTCCGCGTGGAGGTCGGGCCGGTGGATCGCCAGCCCCTCGCCGACGATGTCGGCCACCGACATCCGGGGATTGAGGGAGCCGAAAGGATCTTGGAAGACCATCTGCAGCTCCCGCCGCAACGGACGGACGTCCCGCTCGGCCGCGTCGAGCAGCGACCGACCCGCATACACCACCCGCCCCTCGACGCGCGTGCCCGAGCCCGACAACAGCCGCAGGGCCGCCAGCGCCGCCGTCGTTTTGCCCGAGCCGCTCTCTCCGACCAGGCCCACCGACATGCCCTCCTTCAGGATCAGATCGAGGCCCTCGACGGCGTGAACGCACCCCTGCTCGCGGCGCAGAACGCCACGGCGCACGGGAAAACCGACCCGAAGGGCGTCCATTTGAAAAAGCTGCGGGGCCTCCGGCGGAAGGGGCGCGGGCGCGCCCGAGGGGGCCGAGATGACCAGACGACGCGTGTAGGGGTGATGCGGCGATTCAAAGATCCGGTCGCGGGGTCCCTCCTCCACCACCCGCCCCGCCTGCATCACCACGACCCGGTCGGCAATCCGCCGCACCAGCCCGAGGTCATGCGTGATCCACAGGGCCGCCATCCCCAGCTCGCGCTGCAGGGAGAAAAACAGCTCCACGACCTGCGCCTGGATGGTCACGTCCAGCGCCGTAGTCGGCTCGTCGGCGATCAGCAACGACGGCCGGTTCACCAGCGCCATCGCGATCATCACGCGCTGCCGCTCGCCGCCGGAGAGCTCGTGCGGATACGCGCCCAGCCGCCGCCCCGCATTGCGCAGCCCCACCCGCTCCAGCCATTCCGTGACCTCGCGCCGCAGCGCGGAGGGGCTTGCGGGTCGGTGGAGTCGGATCGCCTCGCCCACCTGCTTCTCGATGGTGTGAAGCGGATTGAGCGAGGTCATGGGTTCCTGGAACACCATCGAGATGCGAGCACCCCGGATCGACCTCAACCACGGCTCCGGCGCCCGCATCAGGTCCACCGGCGCACCTCCGTCCGGGAAAAAAACGATCGAGCCGCGCGGATACCGCGCCGTGCCGCGCAGCAATTGGAGCACAGAGAGCGCGGTCACCGACTTTCCGGAGCCGCTTTCGCCGACGAGGCCGACGACCTCGCCCCGCCGGACGTCCAGGTTCACCCCGTCCACCGCGGGAGCCGCCGCGCCCGACGACGGGAACTCCACGACAAGGTCCCGCACTCGCAAGAGGAGGTCGCCGTTGGCGCCGTCCGTCATCCGTCCCCCTCCCCGTCCGAAGGCAACAGGTCCTCGATCCGAAGCCCTTCAATCCCCAGCGTGTCCAGCGTATCGCGACCGGCGAGCACACACACGGAGGCCGTCTCCAGGCCGGGCCGCAGGACCTCGGCGGCCACACGGCGCAGGTCGTCCATTGTCGTGTCCAGCAGCCGCCGGCGGAACCGCCTGCGAAAGTCGTCCGTGGCGCCGCTCAATTCGCGCTCGACGGCAGTGGCCACGGCGCTGGCCGGCCGGACCGGCTGGTCGAGCCCCTTGAGGGCCCCGATGACGGCCTGCTCCATCTCCTCCGGCGGGAGCGCCATCTCGAGCTCAACGTGGTCCGCAACGCGTCGGAAGACGGCGAGGCTTTCGCCGACCGCCGGATCCCGATAGCTGCTCATCGTGACCACCCCGCTGTGGGTTCCGTGTTGCGCACGCGCGCCGTACGCCCCGCGCTTGACGCGGATTTCCGTCCAGAGATGATCCAGCGCCAAACGGTAGAGCAGCACGCGCAGGGGGGCCGCCATCGGATCGTCCAGCGCCGGACCGGGAAACGCCACCGCACCGAAGGCCACCTCGCTGGAGATCGCCAGACCCTCCGGCGGGCCGGGCCGATCGGCCAGGGCCAGCAGCGGGGCGGAGAGGGACGCAGTGGCGGGCGGACGGCGCGCAAGCCACCCGCCGAACGCCTCCATCGCGCGGGCGGTCGGTTCGTCGGAGCCGGCCACGGCCAGCAGCCATTGAGGCGACGACAAAACGACGTTCCGCAGCTCATTCAGCGCCGAGATCACCTCACCCGGGTTCCGTCGCGCCCTCTCCGCCAGCACGACGGCGAAGCGGACCTGTTCGATGCCGCCCAATATTTCGGCCTGCCGCGCGTTGGGGGTCCACCGGCGGGCGGCGCGGAGGGAGGCATAGGCGCTGCCCGAGGGCACCACGTCCTCCCGTAAGCCGGCCTGCCGCTCGGCCAGGATCGTGACGAGGCGCCCGCGGTCGCTGTAGTCGGCCGACCAGAGACGGTCGCGAAGCACCTCCAACATGGCCGGCACCCGTCCGTCCAGCGCATGGACGGCGAATTGCAAGGTGGGTCGGAAGGCCAGACGGTCGTCCACGCGCCCCCCCACCTGCACGATCGCGCTCAGGCCCGAACAGCATGCGGCCTCCCGCCGGGCCATGGCGGCGTAATCGAGGCCGGCGGCGCCCCCTTGCGTCCACACCGCCGCCAGGGACGGCAGCCAGGGCCACCATCGTTCGTCGACATGGGAGAGGTCGATGGCAAGGCGCAGGTAGAGCACCCCGCAGGTCGGGGCGTCCACGCGTAGGCAAGTTTGACCCCCGAGGCCGATGCGCGACACGTTCAGCTGGGCGGGATCCAGGGAAACATCCGACCTCGACAGCCGAGGCAAGGTGGCCAGCGCCTCGGGCGGATTGGGCTCCGCCTGGCGTCGTTCCAGCTCCCGCGCCTCGCTAGCCACCCGCTCGAGGTCGGACGCGCTCATCGAGGAGCGCACTCGATCGAGCCGACGCGCCCATCTTTCCTCCTGCCGCCGGGTCAGGTGCGGATCCGGGATCAGCGTGATGTGCAGACGGTGGGAGTTGTCGAGAATCCAATGGCGGACCAGGTCTTCCAGAAAACGGCGCTCGGCGGCCATCCGCCGCCGGACCGAGTCCAGCCGCTCGCCGATGCGAAGCCAGGTCCACGGCGAAGCGCCATAAAGCCAGGCGCCATACACCCGGTCCATCAGCCGGAGGGGATGGAGGTCCGGAACGTGCCGCGATGTGAGTTCAAACTGGTGGAAAGCCGCATCCACCTGATCGCCCTCGAAACCTCGCTCGACCTCGGCACGCAAGGTCGAGAAAACGACTTCTTCGACCTCGTTCACCCGAAGGCGATCGATGCCAGAGAGTCCGACGACAAGGGTGCCTTCGCGTCGGGCGGTGGAATGGTATTCGAGGACCTCCTCCCCCAGGCACGATTCCAGCAACGCCCGGCGCAACGGGCTGCCGGGATGGGCCAGCAGATACTCCGTGGCCACGCCAAGGGCGATCGTGGTGTCGACGTCCTCCGACGGGTTCAGAAGCCACTCCATGACATGCGCGGCTTTGCGGTCCGGCGTGTCGGCCGGCAGCGCCGGATAAAGCGCCGTCACGCGCCGCGGCGAGGACCACCTCGGCTGAAGGGGCATCGGCGGGGGCGGGGTCTGCCGTTGGAAGGAGGCCAGCACCTCCCGGTCGAGAAATGCTAGGTGAGCGGCGGGATCCCCGGGTGTGAACAGGAAGAGGTAGGCATTCGAGGGATGGTAGTATCGGCGATGAAATTCGAGGAACTGCTCGTAGGTCAAATTCGGAATCGCCTCAGGCAATCCGCCGGCGTCGCGTCCGGTGGGGGTGTCGGGGAACAGTTCGGCGGTGGCGACACGGTCGAGGACGCCCTCCAACGTGGCGTAGGCGCCCTTCATCTCGCTGAACACGATGCCGCGGATCGAAAGCGCACCGGCGGGGTTCTCCGGATCGGCGGGGGCCAGGTGGTGACCCTCCTGGCGAAAATGATCTTCGCGCAACAACGGCTGGAAAACGGCGTCGCAGTAGACGGCCATCAGATTTCGGAAATCCCGTTCGTTCATGCTCGCGCACGGATACTGGGTCCGGTCCGGCCAGGTGATGGCGTTCAGGAACGTCGCGAGGCTGGTCTTCAGCATCTCGACGAACGGGTCCTTGACCGGGTATCGCCGGGAGCCGCACAACACCGTGTGCTCGAGGATGTGCGGCAAACCGGTGTCATCGGGCGGCGGAGTGCGGAAGGCCGCGGAAAAGAGCCGCTCCTCATCGCCGGTGTCGAGATGGAGCAACCATGCCCCGCTGCGCTCGTGTTCCCACAGCGAGCCCAGGCCGCGCAACTCCGAAAGCTCCGCCACCTCGCGAAGGATAAAACCCTCGCGGCGGACGCCCACGGGGCCAATCATCGGCGTCATCGAACCTCCTGCGCGAACTAGTCATACATCCTTGACATCATACCGGACGGGCAAGCCACAACTCAAGATGGTCTTCGGCACCGCTCAAGTGCAGCTTCAAAGCCGATTCGGGTGTAAACACTGTGGCCGTAGTGAATCGCGGCCACTAACATTGCGGATACTTGTGCCACAAGGTGAACCTTGAATGCTGTGCCATTTTGGCACATAGTTCGCTCAAAGCGCCAACATGGCTCTTCTTTTGCGTGCCTGTCCCTTTCGAACCGAATCTAGTGGTTCGCGGATTCCGTCCACCTGGTGCCGGATCTCCGACCGTCCAGTGGTCGCCGAGGCCATAGACGTCTCGATGGCATTTGTCGTGCTCAGGATACGAGTGTCATGCAACTTGACCGATTTACAATCAAGGCGCAGGAAGCGATCCAGGCCGCGGCGCGGCTGGCGGTCGACCGCCAGCACCCGCAGGTCGAACCCGAGCATCTGCTCGCGGCGCTGATCGCGCAGCCTGAGGGGATCGCCACCGCGGTACTGGAACGGCTGGGCGCCTCGGTTGCGCGAATCCAGCAGGGGCTGGAGCGCCGGTTCCGCTCCCTGCCCACCATGCAGGGTTCTTTGACGGATCGCGGCATTTCGCGGGCGCTCGGCCGGGTGTTGGAAGCGGGGCTTGGGATCGCCGACAGACTGAAGGACGAGTTTGTCAGCACGGAGCACCTCCTGTTGGCGCTGGCCCAGGATGGCGAAAGCGCCGCGGCCCGTCTCCTGGCCGAGGCCGGCGCAACGCCGGACGGTCTTCTGCGCGCCCTCCAGTCGGTTCGCGGAGGCCATCGGGTGACGGACCAGAACCCGGAGGACAAGGTCGACGCCCTGCGAAAATACGGTCGCGACCTGACGGACATGGCCCGGCAAAACAAGCTCGACCCAGTCATTGGACGGGACGCTGAAATCCGCCGCGTGATCCAAGTTTTGTCGCGCCGCACAAAAAACAACCCCGTACTCATCGGCGAGCCCGGGGTCGGCAAGACGGCGATCGTCGAGGGACTGGCCCAGCGGATCGTGGCCGGAGACGTGCCGGAGGGGTTGAAGGACCGCCGACTGATCGCGCTGGACCTCGGCGCGATGATCGCCGGCGCGAAGTACCGCGGGGAGTTCGAGGACCGTTTCAAGGCCTTTCTCAAGGAGGTGCTGGCGGCGGAGGGCCGCATCATTTTGTTCATCGACGAGCTGCACACCCTTGTGGGCGCCGGAGGCGCCGAGGGGGCGGTGGATGCGTCGAACATGATCAAGCCCCCGCTGGCCCGCGGCGAGCTGCGATGCGTTGGCGCCACGACGATCGACGAATACCGGAAACACGTCGAGAAGGACCCGGCGCTCGAACGCCGATTCCAGCCCGTCCGGGTCGGCGAGCCCTCCGTCGAGGACACGATCGCGATCCTGCGCGGGCTCAAGGAACGTTACGAGGTGCACCATGGCGTACGTATTCAGGATGCCGCCCTGGTCCAGGCCGCCGTTCTTTCCCATCGTTACATTTCGGACCGCTTTCTCCCCGACAAGGCCATTGATCTCGTCGACGAGGCCGCCAGCCGGCTGCGGATGGAAATCGACAGCCGGCCGGTCGAAATCGACGAGACCGAGCGCCGCATCCTGCAACTCGAGATCGAGCGCCAGGCCCTGCAGAAGGAGACCGACGAAGACTCCGTCGCCCGGCGGCGAAAACTCGAATCCGAGCTCGAACGCCTGCGCGCCGAAAGCTCCAGGCTGACGGCCCACTGGAACCGTGAAAAGGAGTTGATCGGCGAACTGCGGTCGCTCACGCGGGCGCTCGACCTGGCCAAGGCCGAGCAAGAAAGCTCCCAACGGGCCGGCAACCTCGAGCGGGCGGCCGAGCTTCGATACGACCGCATCCCGGCCCTAGAGCGACAGATCTCTGCGGCGCAGCAGCGGCTGGCCGAGGTGCAGCGCGACCTCAAGATGCTCAAGGAGGAGGTAGACGCCGAGGACATCGCCGCCGTCGTCGCGTCGTGGACGGGCATTCCAGTCGCCCGGTTAATGGAGAGCGAACGGGAGAAGCTCCTGCACCTGGAAGAGATTCTCCACCGCCGGGTCGTCGGCCAGGACGAGGCGGTTAGCGCCGTCGCCAACGCGGTCCGGCGCGCCAGGTCCGGGCTGCAGGACCCCAACCGCCCCATCGGCTCTTTCATCTTCCTCGGCCCCACGGGCGTGGGAAAAACGGAGCTGGCCCGCGCATTGGCAGAGACCCTCTTCGACGACGAGACCGCGATGGTTCGGATCGATATGTCCGAGTACATGGAGAAGCACTCGGTCAGCCGCCTGATCGGGGCGCCGCCGGGTTACGTCGGCTACGAGGAGGGCGGGCAGCTCACCGAACATGTCCGTCGGCGCCCCTATACAGTGGTCTTGTTCGACGAAATCGAAAAAGCCCATCACGAGGTTTTCGACGTCCTGCTTCAAATCCTCGACGAGGGTCGCCTGACCGACGGGCACGGCCGGACGGTCGATTTCCGCAACGTGCTGATCATCATGACCTCCAACATTGGAGGGCCGGTGATCCACGATGCCCTTCAGAAACACCCTGAGATGGTCCCTGGCGACGCGGCCTACGAGCGAATGCGATCCCGCGTTCTGGACGAACTCCAGGCGCATTTCCGACCGGAATTTCTCAACCGCATTGATGAAGTTGTTCTCTTCCAAAGCCTTGGTCGCGATCACATCCGGAGGATCGTGGACATCCAGCTATCCCGCCTTGCCGGCTTCCTCGCGGAGCGCAAAATCAACCTCCAGCTCACCGACGCGGCCAAGGACCTCCTAAGCCGGGAAGGTTACGATCCCGCCTTCGGGGCGAGGCCGCTGAAGCGGCTCATCCAGCGAAAGATCGCCGACGCCCTCGCCCGCGAGATCCTGGAAGGCCGCATCCCGGAAGGTTCCACGGTGAGCGCCGACGCATCGCCCAAGGCCCCCGATGCCATCGTGTTCAGGCTCGTTTCGTGAACCTGGATCCGGCGGTGACGGTCACATTGCTGATCAAAAATTGAGAATTCAACGGGCAGCGCCGAGGCATTGAACGCTTTGGCACAAGTTTTTCATTTTTTGATCCACCCGCCGATTTTGCGCGGCTCGATTTGACTTCTTTTTTTCACGTTACGACTTGACCCGCAGTTTAACCTGTGCGATTCTTTCGCAAATCGGATCGGAGAACCAAGTCATGCCGATGGAGACGATGGATGGTGCGCAGGCCCTGATTCGGTGCCTCGAAAACGAGGGAGTCGAATACATATTCGGCTACTCGGGCGGGGCGGCGATCCCGATCTTCGACGCGATCGTCACGACGAAGACCCGGATCAAGCTGATCTTGGTCCGCCACGAGCAGGGCGCAGCGCATATGGCCGACGGATATGCCCGGGCGACCGGGCGGCCGGGCGTGGTGCTGGTGACCAGCGGCCCGGGCGCCACAAACACCATCACGGGCATTATGACCGCCCACATGGACTCGGTCCCAATCGTGGTCATCAGCGGCCAGCAGATTCGCTCCATGATCGGCAAGGACGCTTTTCAGGAAGCGGACATCTTCGGAATCACGATGCCGATCGTGAAGCACAGCTATCTGGTAAAGGAAACGAACGACATCTCGCGCGTGATTCGCGAGGCGTTTCACATCGCCTCTACCGGCCGTCCAGGACCGGTGATTGTGGACGTGCCCAAGGACGTTTCGTCAGGGCCGTTCACGGGCGACCTGCACGCCCCGATGGACTTGCCCGGCTACGCGCCGCCGGGGGACCAAGTGCAGATGGAAGCGATCCACCAGATCGCGGAGGCGCTGAGCAAGTCGAGCCGGCCGGTCCTTCTGGCGGGTCACGGTGTACTCATCTCCGGCGCGATGCCCGAGTTGCGGAAGCTCGCCGAGACCCTGCAGGCGCCCGTGGTGACCACGCTGTTGGGCAAGGGCGCCTTTCCGGAGACGCATCCGCTGTCGCTCGGCTGGATGGGCATGCACGGAACCGCGTACGCCAACAAGGCGGTGGTCGAGTGCGACCTCATCATGTCCATCGGCTCGCGCTACGATGACCGGATCGTGGGCCAGCCGTCGCGCTTCTGCCGCAACGCCACCCGGATCCACATCGACATCGATCCGGCCGAGATGGGCAAGATGATACCCTGCCACATCTATTGCGTGGCCGATGCGAAGGCCGCGCTGCGGGCCCTCCTGCCGCACGTCGGCCGGCTGAAAACCGAGGAATGGCTGGCGCATCTGGACGAGTACAAAAGCCGCTGGCCCCTGCGCTACCCGCGCAAGGGCGGCCTAAAGATGCAGCACGTGATCGAGGAGATGTGGAGGCTGACCCAGGGGCGGGCGGTGGTGGTGACCGACGTCGGCCAGCACCAGATGTGGGCGGCCCAGTTCTACCGGACCGATCACCCGCACAACTTCCTCTCCTCCGGTGGGGCTGGCACGATGGGCTACGCGCTCCCCGCGGCGATCGGCGCCCAGTTCGGACGGCCAGGCGAGACCGTCGTCGTCTTTTGCGGGGACGGCGGTTTCCAGATGACGATGTACGAACTGGCCACCGCCGCGCTGCACCGGCTTCCGCTGAAGATCATCGTCCTCAACAACCACTACCTCGGCATGGTACGGCAGTGGCAGGAGCTGTTCTACGACGATCGCCGCAGTGGCGTGGACCTGGAGGGCAACCCCGATTTCGTTAAGATCGCGCGCGCCTACGAGGGCGTGAAGGCGTGGAACCTTAAGCGGTCGGCCGACGTGCGCAAGGTCCTCTCCCGCGCCCTCGCGTACCACGACGGTCCCTGCCTCATCAACGCCGAGGTCGAAAAGACCGACAACGTGTTCCCCATGGTGCCCGCCGGCCGAGCCCTGGAGGACATGATCATCGAACGGCCGCGCCACCGGATGGAGAAACCGACCGGATCCACCTGACGGCCGGCGGGACGGGTGCCCCCCCGCTCCCCGCCCGCCGCGGAGGTCAGCCATGAACACCCACCGCAACGACCAGGGCGAAACCCACACCATCAGCGTTTACGTAGCGAACAAACCTGGCGTGCTGGCCCGCATCGCGCAGGTCTTCGCCCGCCGGGGCTACAACATCGACGCGCTCGTCGTATCACCGGTTGTGGACACGCACTTTTCCCGCATGACCATCACGCTTAAAGGCCACCCCGAGGGACTGGAGCAGGTCATCGCCCAGACCGCGAAGCTGGTGGACGTGCTGCGCTGCGTCGAGCACAGCGGCGAGGACTCCGTCGTCAAGGAGATGGCCCTTGTCAAGATCGCTGCGTGCGAGGAGGACCGCACTGCCGCGCTTCAAATCGCCGACCATTTCGGGGCAAAAACCATCGACTTGACCGAGACCTCGATGATCCTTCAGGTGACCGGCAACTCCGACAAGCTGGACGCGATGATCCGGCTGCTCGGCCGGTTCAGGATCATCGAGCTGGTCCGGACCGGCAAGGTCGTGATGGTCCGCGGCGACCAGGTAACTTGACCCGCCGCCGGGCCGCTTGGGGCGCGCCGCCGGCGGGGCTATAGTGTCGTCCGACATGCTGCCCCATACGCCAGAGCCGCCCTCGCCCTTCGGCCTGCGGGCCCGCTTCCCCGACCCCGTCCGCCAGCGCCTGTTCGAGCTAATGCGAGGTTCGCTCGAACGGTTCTTCCAGCTCGATCAGCTCGACCGCATGTACCGGGCCGCCCTGGCCGTCGGCGGCGAAGACTTCATTGACGCGGCGATGAAGGTGGTCGGCGTCAAGCTGGAGGTGTCCGACGAGGACCTGGCCCGCATCCCCGTATCCGGCGGTGCGATGGTGGTGGCCAATCACCCGCTCGGCGGCGCCGACGCCCTTGTCCTGCTGGCGATGTTCCGCCGCGTCCGCCCGGACGTAAAACTGCTCAGCAACTTTTTGCTGCAGCGCATTCCCGAAATGCGGCCCCACGCCATCTTCGTGGATCCCTACGGCGGGGAGGACGCGGCCCGGGCGAACCTGCGCCCGATGAAGGAATGCGTACGCTGGATTCGAGACGGCCACCTGCTGCTGGTGTTCCCCTCCGGCGACGTGTCGCGGCTGGTGCTGCGCGAGCGGCAGATCACCGACCCTCCTTGGAGCTTCACGATCGCCACGATGATCCGGATGGCCCGCTGCCCGGTGTTGCCTGTCTTCGTCGAAGGCCGTGCCAGCGCGATCTTCCAAATCCTCGGGCTCCTGCATCCGCGGTTTCGAACCGCAATGCTGCCCCGCGAACTCGTCAAGAAGCGGGGCCGCACCATCGGCGTGCGAGTGGGCACGCCCGTGCCATTCGAACGGATCCGGGGCATGTCGGACGCGGACATGACCAGCTACTTGCGCCTGCGCACCTACGTGCTGCGCGGCCGTTCCCCTCCGGGGCTCATCCCGCGGGCCGGGCCAGCGGCGCCGGCCCAGGTGGCCCCGCCGCTGCACCGCGATTCGGTCGCCCAGGACGTGTGGCTTCTGCCGCCCGAATGCTGCCTCTTGCAGGCTGACGAGCTCGCCGTCTACTGCGCCGAGGCCCATCAGATCCCGAACCTCCTCCACGAAATCGGCCGCCTCCGCGAACTGACCTTCCGCGCCGCCGGAGAGGGCACAGGCCGCGAAATCGACCTGGACCGCTTCGACCAGCACTACCTGCACCTCTTCGTCTGGAACCGCCGCACCAGCGAGCTCGTCGGTGCCTACCGCATGGGGCCGACCGACCGCATCCTCGCCATGCACGGCAAAAAGGGTCTATACACCACGACCCTCTTCCGGTACTCGCGCCGGCTGCTGGATTCCATGGGCGCTGCCCTCGAGCTGGGCCGTTCGTTTGTGCGCGTTGAGTACCAGCGTGCCTACGCCCCCCTCCTCCTCCTTTGGAAGGGCATCGGGCGCTACATCCTCGCGCACCCCCGCTACCGCCATCTGTTCGGCCCGGTCAGCATCAACAACGAGTACAACTCCCTCTCGCGGCAGATGATGGTGCATTTTCTGCGCGCCAACCGCATGGACACCCGCTGGGCGCGCTTAGTCCGCCCCCGTCACCCTCCGCGCCGCATCCCCCTCCGCGAGCGATGGAACCCCGAGATTTTCCGCAGGCCGCTGCGCGACATGGACGAGGTCGGCGAGATCATCGCCGAAATCGAACGCGATCGGAAGGGTGTGCCCGTCCTGCTGCGTCAGTACCTCAAGCTCGGCGGCCGACTATTGGGATTCAACGTGGACCCCCAGTTCAGCGACGTGTTGGATGGGCTGATCTGGGTGGATCTCCTTGACATCGATCCCAAAATCTTGGTGCGCTTCCTTGGCCGCGAAGAGGCGGAGCGATTTCTCGCGCACCACGGCCGGCGCCTGCCGCCGGCCGACGAGTGATCCGCCGGCCTCAAGGCTTCCCGGCGGCGGCGGTCGGACGCTCTTCCCGTGGTGTCCCCGCCGCCTGTGCGCCAACCAGGGCGGCTGCCTCGAGCATCGGATCCGGCACCGCCAGCGTCCGGATTTCCATTCGAAGGCAGAAGCGGACCAGCGCCGCATCGGGAAGATGCCGCACCCACAGGCCGGCCGGCAGACCGGCGCGAATGGCGGCCAGCCGACGCAACCCCGTTTCCAACAGCACCCCGACACCGGCGGCGTCGAATCGGGCCGAATTGCCCCCCCCGTTCGCCGGCGGCGGCCGGCCCCACAGGGCGGCGTCCAGCGCGGCCACGTCATAGATTACGAAATCGATCTGGTCGCCGACTTCCTCGATCGCCAACGCGGCGCGCGGCCGGTCCACAAACGCCCCCACCTCGAACCGCACGCGCCGTTGCAACGATACCTCGATCTCCGCCGCCGCCTTCCGAACGGCCTCCAGGCGCGCCATCCCGCCGGCGTCCAACGGCCCGAGGCTGACCGCGAGCGCCGGCCTCGGCCGCCCGCGGGAGCGAATCATCGTCCGGAGCGCCGGTGCCAGCGGGGCGAGCCATTCGCCGGGTGGTGGGGCGTCTTCTGGCACAATGACGACGAACCGCCGACCGCGATGTCCTTCCAGCCAGCGAACGCACCGTGTCACCCACTCCGCCCCTCCCACCGCGGTCGGACGCCAGCAGATCTCGGCCGCGGCGCGCCCCCCGGCCGTTCCTGGATCCTCGTCGCCCTCCGCGCCCCTGGCCAGCCTCAGCGGGCAGCGGGCCTTTGCCCACCCGACCAGCAGCCGGCGGGCCCGCGTCACCGGATCTCGCCGGGATCGCCAGCCTTGGACGCTCATGAGGTCGGATGGGGAAACGACGCGAAGCGCCTCCACCTCCGACAATCGCCCCGGCAGGGGGCGATGGGTCGCCAGATCCCATCCCGTGGCCATTTCCACTGCCCAACGCAGCGCGGCCGCCGGCTCGCGGCGAGCCGGAAGCACAGCCGTGATCCAGAGGCGTCCCCGTTCCACCACCACCTCCAGCCGCTGTGGCCAGCGGGCCACCTCCTCGGCTCGCTCCATCCATCGCTCGATCGCCGGGTACGCGGCCCGGAGCTGTGGATCCCGCGCAGCAAGCAAGGTGGACAACGGAAGGCCCTCCGGCGCCCCCTCCTCACCCGTCAGCAGATAGCCGGACACGCCGTGGGCCCCCGTCACCGGATCTCGCGACCACACTGAACAGACCGCCGAACCGGTCCCGAGATCGCCGAACAACGCCAGCGAGAGGATCACCGGCAGCCCCAGCGAAAGGCCGCCGGCGGACACCTCCTTCGCGGCCGCCGACCATGCCTCGTACGCCCCGCCCAGCAGACCCCGCAACTGTTCGCCGATATCCTGCGGGAACGGCCGGCGGGTTTGCTCTGCGTACGCGCGCTTATAGCTGTCGCACAGCTCGCGGCAACCCTCGGTTTCGAGCGCGGACTCGCCCCCGACCCCGTGCCGCCGCAGAATGGTCTCCCGCAGCGCGTTCCAGTCCGCCGCCGGCAGTCCGGCGGCCACCAGCGCATAGCCGCGGATCAGTCGCGCATAGCCCCGCCACGCCGCGGCCGCGTCCCCCGTCGCCGCCTCGAACCGTGTCACCGTTTCGTCGTTGAATCCGATCACCAGCGGGCCCCACCCCGTGCCGCCCACGGGCATACTGGCCGGTTGCACCCGCAACAACAGCGGCCGGCGCCCGGTGTCGGCTTCGTGCAACGGAAGATTTTCAAGCCGCCGAAACTGGCTCCGGATTCCCTCCCAAACCCCCGCCGGAAACCGCCCTCCGCTACGCACATAGTGTGCGCACACCTGCGCCGTGATCACGAAGCCGGCCGGCATCGGGATCCGCGCTTTCGCCAACCGCAGCATCGCGGCGCCGGCCTCGCCCACCAGCGTCGCGGGCACCGCGGTCGCCTCCGCACCGTCCGCCCCTTGGCCAAACGGCACGATCATCCATCGAAGGGCGTTGGACGACGGCGTCGCCATAGTGCGCATGGACTTCGCAACGCTAGCACCCACCGCCGCCCGCCGGCAAGGACGGACAGCCCGCCGAACCGCCGATTCTTCGCCCTCCCGGTCGAAACCTTCAGGCTCCACATCGCAATCGCCTCCCCTGCGTGCGCAAGAAAGCTCGCCCATGATGCCCTGCCCAAAAACACGCCCGCGGATCCTTTTTTTCGACATACCGTGGTGTTCGTCTGACTTGAGTGGCGGGTGACATTCGGGGCACCGGACCGCCTTGGCGCTGCGGGATGGGAGGGTGCTGGGACCTTGCCGCCCGGGCCACACTTAATGAACTGTGGCCCCATGAGACACGGCGGATTGCATCCGACCTTGTGGCAAACGTGCCGGGTCCTTGCAGGCCGTGCGCGGGTGCGCCTGCTACGAGCCCTCATCGCCGCCCCGTACATCACGGCCTCGGAGACTGCAACACGCTTGAACCTGAGCCTTCCGAGAACCAGTCAGGAGCTGCGCTGTCTGAATGCACGCGGGCTGCTGGTCGTCCGCCGATTACGATCGGAGGTCCGGTATCGAATGGCCCCTGATCCGCTCGTCGCAGATTCGATTCCGCTCGTCGCAGCCATCCAGCGGGTTCTCCGCAGCACCGACGGGAGCATGGTAGACGACTTCGTGCGCGTCGCCAGAGGCTTCTCCCACCCGTGAAGGATCGCCATCGTCCAAAGGTTATTGGGCGGTCCGGTCAACCGTGCCGGATTGTTTCGCGCCACGGGCATTCCACACCGATCCCTGAAGCGACATCTCCACGTCCTCGCCTTATGCCGCCTGGTCGAACGTCATCGTGACCTCTATCGGCTCCTGCCCATGCGGCATCCACTGCTGCGAGCCATCGTCATATGTCTGCAGCGCGGCGATGCCCCTGCAGCCTGCCGGGGCCGAACTTTATTAACTGTGCCCCCTCCCCGCGCAAGCATGCGGGATCGCGTGGTTGAAAGTGTCCGCTGTGGCAAACGATGTCGGTCGAAGAGTACCGGAACTCGCTGCCGAATGATTGCTCCTCGAGGTCAAGGATGCGCAGGCCTGTAGCGAAATTTTAAGGCGGATGCGGCCGCCCTCGATTAGCAACCCATCCTCTGG
>CAKZPT010000029.1 GCA_937139365.1 uncultured bacterium
AATATGCGTTCGGCGGCCTCGCGCGGGGTCCGGCTGTGGGAGCGGTAGAGCCCCCCCCGCGCGCTAGTTCCGACGACCAGACCGCAATCGGCGACGGCGTCGGCCAACGAGGCGTGGACGGTCCGCCGTTCGTAGAGGTCGTACGCGTGCGCCGCCATCGGGCGAAGCAGGTCCCGGGCCTCCCGCGGCTCGCCGACGAGGGCCAGCTGGGACAGCCCCATGTTCTTCATCGCTCGGCAGATCGAACCGACGTTCCCGCCGTAGATCGGCCGGACCAGCACGACGCGGACGGCATCCAGAAAAGCGCTCACGCGTGCGATTGTAACGGGTTTTTAACGAAAATCCCGACAGCGTGGGCGGGCGCGCCTGGCCGTTTCCCTCACCCGTTGGCGCGGCGGAACTCGTCCATGAACTCGCAAAGTGCGTCTACGCCCGCCGGCGGAAAGGCGTTATAGATCGAGGCGCGGATGCCGCCGACCGACCGGTGGCCCTTGAGGCCCTTGAGCCCGCGCGCGGAGGCCTCTTTCAGGAACTTCTCCTCGAGCGCCTCGCTGGGCAGGCGCCAGGTGACGTTCATGTCCGAGCGGAACTCCGGCGCGGCGGTTCCGCGGTAGAAGCCGCCGGAGCCGTCGAGGGCGGCGTAGAGACGGGCGGCTTTGGCACGGTTACGCTCCGCGATGCCGTTGACGCCGCCCTGCGCCAGCAGCCAGCGGGTCGTGAGCAGGATCATGTAGATGGTGAACGTCGGCGGCGTGTTGTAAAGCGAGTTCTCCTCGGCGTGGGTCTTGTACCGGAAGAAGATCGGCACGTCGGCGGGGCACCGGTCGAGCAGATCCTTTCGAACCACGACCACCGCGCAGCCGGCGGGGCCGAGGTTTTTCTGCGCCCCCGCATAGATGAGGCCGAACGCGCGTGGGTCGAACGGGCGCGAGAGAAAGTCCGATGACATGTCCGCCACCAGCGGCGCGGCGGGGCGGGGAAAGCTCTTCCACTGCGTGCCGGCGATGGTCTCGTTCGAGGTAATGTGCACGTACGCTGCCCCGTCGGTGAAGGCCAGCTCCTCCGGCCGCGGCAGACGGGTGGGGAGGTCCTTGGCGGTGTCGGCGATCACGTTGACGCGGCCGCGGACCCTGGCCTCCCTGATCGCCTTCGAGGCCCAGGCGCCGGAGTTGACGTAGTCGGCGACGCCATTTGGGGGCAAGAGGTTGAGGGGAACCATCGCGAACTGCGCGCTCGCCCCTCCTTGCAGGAAGAGGACATCGTAGTCGTCGGGCAGGGACATCAACCGGCGGAGATTGGCCACGGCCTCTTCGTGCACGGCCGCGTACTCCTTGCCGCGATGGCTCATCTCCATGATGGACATCCCGCAGCCCTTGTAATCGAAGAGCTCCCGCTGGGCCTCGAGCAACGCCTCTTCGGGCAAGACGGCCGGCCCAGCGCCGAAATTGAACACCCTGGCCACCGTATCGAATCTCCTCACGCCAGACCGAAAGGCACCCCGTTCCGACGCGGATGGCGATGGTATCGGAAGGGATCGGCCGGTGCAACGCGGTCGCCGAAGTGTCGCTCGACATCGATTTGCCCCGTGGTTACCTTGGTTGTCTGGATTTTGCCGCGAGGACCGGAATGCTACGCGACCGCTACGAGTTTCGTGACCGGATTGCCTCCGACGGGATGGGCGAGGTGTGGATGGCACTCGCCCACGAGCC
The DNA here is from genome assembly GCA_937139365.1 of uncultured bacterium. Classification (GTDB taxonomy): domain Bacteria; phylum Verrucomicrobiota; class Kiritimatiellia; order PWTM01; family PWTM01; genus CAACVY01. Next base: position 1,710 of record CAKZPT010000029.1, read on the forward strand.
GCCGCGTCTGGTGCGCCTGCGGCGCGCGACGGGGGAGGTGTGGGGGGATTCCGCGCTGGCTGAGGCGTGGCTTTTCGAAGTGCGCCGTGCGGCCCGCGTCCGGCAATCCAGCTTGCCTGAGCTATTCGAATGGGGCCTCGACGAGGAGAACGGCCGCCCCTTTGTGGCGGGGGAGTGGACGGACGGCGCAAACCTCGCTGCGCGTCTACGAGACGACCGCCGGCTGCCGCCGGCGGAGGCGCTCCGAATTGCCGCCGAGGTGGCCGGCGCGCTAGATGCGGCGTGGTCGGCCGAGCGCCTGCTGCATGGTTTCCTAACCCCCGACACGGTCCACCTCTGGCCCGAAGGCCGCGTTTCCGTCCTCGACCTGGGCGCAACGGGCGTCACCGTGTTACTGCGGGCCGACCGGATCAGTGACCTGCTGCGGCTTCTTCGCGGCGCGCCGCACTGGACGGCCCCTGAACTGGCGCGGGCATCTTCGGCCACGGATTGCCGGGCGGACATGTATTCGCTTGGGGCGGTCCTGTACCAATGCACGACCGGCACTCCTCCCTTCGGCGATGCGCCGGCGGCGGAGGCGCTGGACAAGCATTTGTTGGGTTTTTTGGACGATCCTTGCGACCTCGTTCCTGCGTTGCCGCCGCAGGTCGCCTGGCTGCTGGAGCGCCTGATGGCCAGAGACCCGGAGAAGCGTTTCCCGGACTGGGTCGCCGCTCGTGCGGCCATCGAGGCGGTCGCCGGTGGCGCGCCGCCCCCAGGAAACCGCCTGCCGCCCGGCGAGAGCGTGATCCAGCGCGGCGCGAAACGGGACCCGGCCCTGGCCGAGGCGCGTTGGAAGCCCGCGACCCACGGCCGCGGCGGCCGTCGTCGGCTGCGTACCGGGCGCCGCAACGGTTTGGCGATCCATCCGCCGCCGACTGCCGCTGTTGCGTCGCAGCCGGTGCAGACCACGTCTAGGGGAGGCCGCGTCATTCTGATTGCCCTCTTGCTTGCGGCCGCCGGTGCGTACGGGCTGAAGGAAATGAGCCGTCGGGAGAAGGTCGATCCCGCGCCGTCCTCGATCGAGCCGAGACCTTCTCTCCCCACGGTCCTCCCCAGCGGTCCCCCCAATTCGGCTGTCGGGTCCGAGATCCAGCTCGAGGAGATCCTGGGGCTTCGTCCAAAGCCAGCGCCTTCGGCGTCGACGCCCGCGTCGTCGGAATCCGCGGTCTCGGGGGACGATGCCCCTGCCGCTCTGGCCGAGCCGGCGGCTGCAAAGCCGGTGCAAGACCCTTTGAGGAACCACCCACCGTTCCACCAGGCTGCCGAACTGTTCAACGAAAGCCTCCGGCTCTTCCGCGAGTTCCAGCAGAACGGAAACGTGGACCTCCTCGACCGCGTCGAGACGCTCGCGGAGGAAGCCGGGCGCCAGTTTGAGCACATCCGTCCGGCGTTTCCGAACGACGCGCGTTTGGCGAAGTTCATTGAGCAGTGTTATGGTATGGTGCGCTACGCGCGGCAGAGTCGGCTGTCCTCCGGGCGCCTGACCGGCGGTGGCAGCCGCCCGCGGCCGCCGCGGGAAACGTTCCGCCCCGCCCTGCCCCCGCCGCCGTCGTCCATCGGCCCTCCTGCCTCGCCGCCGCGCCAGGAGGGGCCCGGCCCGGCGTTCCCCTCCGGCCTCACTCCCTCCTCCCGACGGCTGATGCACCTGCCGCCGGATTGGAACGCCCTATCCGAATCGGCACCTCCCCAGCCAGTGAACTGCGCGAGATTGTGCGCGGTTGTCCGGCATTGCGCCGGCGTCTGGCGAACCGCCGAGGTGAGCGGCCGGCTGACAGGCGGCATTGCCTACCTCGCCCCGCTGGACGAGGCCGTGCGACAGCTCGGCATCGACCCGCCTGGCGGCACCGGTACCGACGTGACATTCCCGGGATTCTCCATCGCACGCTGCGGTACTCCTTGTTCGAATCCACGACGGCCCACCTGCCGTTCAGCGCGGGACGACTGCTGATGGACGGCGCCGGCCAGGCGGTCGGCGTCCAGTAGATCGACGAGCGGCCGGGGGCGCCGACCCTCCCGCCGACCCTTGTCCGGTCAAAGTGGAGCGTGATCGATCCGGTCGCGGGCCGGATTCGGGAACGGTCTTCCTATCGCGTCGCCCACCGGATGACTCAAGCGGACGGGGTGGTCGTGGTGGACACGGAGGTGCTCGACCCGTCCGCCGCGGAGGTTGCGCGCTCGTTGGCACGTTATCGGTTGGAGCTGGCCGAACCCGTGGCGGCGCTCGTCCTGTCGAGGGCGATGGAGTAGGGGATCAGGCCGGCGGCGACGAGGGCAACTGGATCGGCACCGTCGCGCTCTTCAGAAACTCCTGGCTGCTCAACGCGGTACCGGGGACCACGGCCGTGCCGACGCGTGCGAGCAGATTGGCCAGGGCCCCGCGGGCGAGGCCCGCATCGCCTCGCACGACGTTGAGGATCGGGATGTAATCCGCCAGCCGCATGCGCGTCCGGACGCGTTCGGACGGCGATGGAATCCGCATGGGCTTTCGGCAGTTCGCGCACCGGCCCCGGAGGCCGACTTCCTTTTCCAGAACCCAGAGGCGCTGGCCGCATTCCTCGCACGAGATTTTGAAGCGTGGCTCCTCGTCGGCGCGGAAGATGAAGACGCCCACAGGGATCGCCGGCTCGCGGGGAAGCAGGGTCAGAAGTCGGCCGGCGGCGTCCAGCGAGCCCGAGTCAAGGAAGTGCACCAGAATGGCGGCGGCGTCCGCCTGCTTCAGCCGCGCGCGGAGTCCGGCGTCGTCGGGGTCAGGGGTCGCGACCGGTTCGACAAAAACGTGGAGACCTCCGATGTCCACCTCGCCCACCGCCCCGGGCACGGCGCCGAGCAGATCGGCGACGAAGATCTGCGCGATGTCGGTCTCCGCGCAGAGCACGGGCACAAACATCCGGCGGCGAGGGGCCAGCGCGCTTGACGATACCGCGTGCACCGTGCTGATGCTACCGACATAGGGAGCCGGAGGCAAGCCGGACGAGGCCGTTCGCTTGAATGCGCCGCGGCGCTCGGGTACCCTGCAATAGTCCGTGCGTCGTCGCTGGCCGCGCCCCGGCCGGCCGCGCGGCATCCCGCGCAGTGGCGCGGGCAATCGGCAACGAGACAGGAGTTCGCATGGGTTTGTTCGACGCGATCAAGGGCATGTTTTCCTCCGACGCTGCGGAGCCCGGGTACCAGATGATCGTAGATGGCCGCGCGATGCTCGGCGGCCGGGCGGACTTCCGACCCACTCCACGCGACATGATCGCCCTGCTGTACCGGCTGGGCCGGTTCATGGAGCAGGAAAAGCTTCGGGCGGCGGTCGTCTTCGAAGGCGAACCGCTGCACAAGGCCGGTGACGGCGACCAGTTTCAGGGTGTGACGGTCTATTATGCCGAGGGGGCTTCCCGGCGGGGGGCCCGCCTGCTTGAGTTGGGTCGTGCGTCCGCCCGAAAGGGCGCCGTGACGCTGGTCAGCGACGATCCGTCCGTCGAGGCCGAAGCGGCGGCGGGTGGGTTGGGTACGCTGCGCGCCTCGACGCTGCTCAGGGCGATAGAATCGGCCGGCGGCGAACGGCAAAGGCCGCCCGATCACAATGGCGGCCGTCGTGGACGGCGGGAGGGCCGGCGGGGCCGGTCGCGGCGAGGGGGCGGTCCGCCGCCCTCCGGTCAACTCCAGTCCGCCGCCCAGACCCCCTCGGCGGGCGAGGGGACCGGCGCGGCTCCACCCGCGCCGTCGTCGGCCGCTGCTGGCAGCGACGAGGCCGTGCGGCGGATGGTGGATCTGGTGGACGAATAGCGACGGCCTCCATGCGCCGTCGGTCGTGAGCAACCCCGGCGGCAGCGAGGGGCGGCGGCGAGCATGGCGGTGCGGAAGGCAACTGGTGCCGTAAACGGCGTTCGAGAGGCTGTCGGGGCAGCCGTACTCCTCGTCGCACTATTGCTGTTGCTGAGCCTGTTCTCCTATGATCCTGACGACGTCGCCGCGCTGACGTTTCCGCCCAATGCGCGACCGAACAACCTGGCCGGGTTGGTGGGCGCGTGGGTGGCCTTTGGATTGTTCACGACCCTCGGCGCGGCAGCCTACCTGGTCGCCGCCGGCGCGCTGACCTGGAGCGTAGCGCTGGTCGTGCAGCGGATCGGATCGCCCGGCCGCCGGGGGCTTTGGATCCTCGTGATGGCCGCGGCCACGGCGGTGCTGTTTGGCCTGCATCCCGAGACGGCGGCCGGATGGGCCGAGCGGCACAACGCATTGGGAGGCGGAGTCCTCGGGGAGTGGCTCGGCCGGCGCGTGCTCGGCCGGTTTTTCGGAGACGCCGGCGCCCTGGTCATTGCCGTCGGATTGGCGACGATGGCGGTCGCTTTCTTTTTCAGCTTCAGCCCTTTCCGGGCCGCCCAATGGATGGTCCGAACGGCATGCTCGGCGTATGGCCGGTGGCAGGAGGCCCGGTTGCGCCGCATGGATCGCGTTGCCCAGCTCGACCGTGCCGCGCGCGAGGTCGCCCAGCGGCGCCGCACGCTCGAGGATGCGCTGAAACGCCACCGCGAGATTCCCGATCGCGAAGGTGGGGCCCCCGTCCGGTCGGGGGTGAGCGAACCGGCTTTGGCGCGGGCAACAGGGAGGCCGGTAGCGCCGCCGACTCCGGTTCGACCGCCCCTGCCGCCGGCCGTCGAATCCGTGGTGCCGGCCGCGTCGCCGTCCACGCCATCCCCGGCCTCGGCCGCGCCGTCGCGCCCCCCTCCGGCTCCCAAGTCCGTCTGTGCCGCACCGGAGCCTGTGGCCCCATGCGCTCCACCGCCGTCCGCCGCCGCCCCGCGACCTGTCGCCGTTGCCGACCACGTGGTGCGTTGGACGCTGCCCGGCCTCGAGATTCTCGAGCCGCTGCCATCCCTCGAACAACGCGCCATCGCCGAAGACCTCCAGAAAACCCGCCAGACCCTGGTGGAGACTCTCTCGGATTTCGGAATCGAGGTGCAGGTCACGGGAGTCCAGACCGGACCGGTGGTCACGAGGTATGAACTGTTACCGGCACCCGGTGTGCGCGTCGAGAAAATCACCGGCCTCAGCAACAACATCGCCCTGGCGCTCAAGGCCGAAAACGTTCGCGTGCTCGCCCCCATCCCCGGCAAGGGGGTCGTGGGCATCGAGGTGCCGAACGCGCGAAGCGCGGTGGTTTATCTGCGGGAGGTGTTGGAGAGCGAGGCGTGGCGGACCACGCGCGCCGCGCTGCCGCTGGCGATCGGCAAGGACGTCGCCGGCCGGGTCATGGTGGCCGACTTGGCGGATATGCCCCATCTGCTGATCGCCGGTGCGACGGGATCCGGGAAGACGGTCTGCATGAACGCCCTGCTGTGTGGCCTTTTGATGTGCCGTTCGCCCGAGCAGCTCCGGCTGCTGCTCGTCGACCCCAAGATCGTCGAGTTCGCGAGCTACCGCGACCTGCCCCACCTGGTTGTCCCCGTCATCACCGACTCGAAGAAGGTCCCGCACGGCCTGCGGTGGGCAATCCAGGAGATGGAGGCGCGGTATAAGCTCTTCGCGAAGGCCGGCGTGCGGAACATCCGCGACTTCAACGCGCGGCCGATCTCACGGCAGCCGGACCTCTTTGGTGGGGAGGTCGAACTGCCGGCCCAGAAAATCCCCGACCGCGTGCCCTACATCGTGGTGGTGGTGGACGAGTTAAGCGACCTGATGCTGACGGCCCAGGCGGAGATCGAGAACCAGATCGCCCGGCTCGCCCAGATGTCGCGCGCCGTCGGCATCCACATGATCCTGGCCACCCAGCGGCCGTCGGTGGACGTGATCACCGGCACGATCAAGGCGAACATCCCCGCCCGGATTGCGTTCCAGGTCGCACAAAAGAACGACAGCCGGACAATTCTTGACGCCAACGGCGCCGACAAACTCCTGGGGCGCGGCGACATGCTCTTCCTGCCCCCCGGCGTGGCCAGGCTGGTGCGCGCACAGGGTTGCATGGTCACTGACGCCGATGTGCGCGCGATCGCGGACCACTGGCGGCGTCAGGGACCGCCGTCGTACGACGCCGCGATCGTGGAAAAGCTGGAACGCAAGAGCGCCGAGCTGCCGGAGAACGAGGAGGATGAACGATTGGCAGAGCAGGCCATCCAGATCTTCCGCGAGACACGCCGCGCGTCGACCTCGGTGCTGCAGCGCCGGCTCCGGATCGGGTATACCCGGGCCAGCCGGGTGATGGACTTGCTTGAGGAACGCGGCATCGTAGGACCCGCGCGCGGCTCCGATCCGCGAGAGATCCTCGTCGACCTCGACGGCGAGATTCCATCGAATCCCGGCGCGGCGGCTCCACGAGATGGGGAAGGAGAAGGACAAGGGGAGGAGGAGAACGAGGAGACATGAGCCCGGGCGACACTGGTTCCGAAAGCCTCGGCGCAAGGCTGCGTGCGGCGCGGTTGCGCAAGAACGCGACGCTCTCACAGGCCGCGGAGGCCACGCGCATCAAATCGACACAGCTGGAGATGATGGAGGCCGAGCGGTTTGACCAGGTCGGTGCGCCGATCTACGTGAAGGGCTTTCTGCGACTCTATGGGGAGTTTCTCGGCCTCGACGGTGAGGAGTTAGTGCGCGAGTACCTCCAGTGCCACGGCCCCGCCCGGCCGGCGCTGCCGCGCGAGGCCGCCCCGCAGGTCCTGCGCCGTCGCACGGCGCCCTCGCCGGAGCTGGCGCCGCCGACGGACCTGACCGGGCGCGAGGCGGACGCCGGCCCCGTCTCGGCGCCCGGGCGCATCCCGTTGCGCGAACGGTGGCTGATCTTCCGTGCCGCAGTCGCCTCGCCATCCGCCATGCGGGCGGTGCGGAGGGTCGCAGGCGTGGCGCTGGCGGTCGTGCTGGCCGTGCTGGCCGTCCGCAGCATCTCCGCGTGGACGAGCCGGTGGGCGGCCGCGGCGCCGACGGCCCCGACGGGGTGGACAGACGTGATCGAACCGCCGCCCGATCCGTGGCTCGATCCGCAGGGGTTGCGGGCGGCGGCGCCGCGCCGCCCATGAACCTGCCGAACCTGCTCACCCTCGGCCGGCTGGCGATGGCGGGAGCGTTGATCGGCCTGCTGCCCAGCGCAGCACCGTTTGCGGCATCCGGGGCGCTGGCGGTCTTCGTGCTGGCGGCGGCGACGGACTGGCTCGATGGACGGCTGGCGCGCGGCCGCTACGGCGTGACGACCCTGGGGCAGTTGCTGGATCCGCTGGCCGACAAGGTGCTCGTGTGCGCGGCGCTGGTGAGCATGGTCGAAATCCGCCTTCCAGGCTCGCGGTATCCCCTCGTGCCGGCGTGGATTGTGGTCCTCATCATGGCCCGCGAGTTCCTGGTCACCGGTCTGCGCATCCTGGCGATGAAGGCCGGCCGCGACATTTCGGCGGGGGTGTGGGGTAAACACAAGGCCGTCTGGCAGATGGGCGCGATCATGGCGATGCTGGCTGGGCTCGCGATCCACCGGGACGTGCTGCCGCGTTTGGCCGTCGGGGCGGACGGCTTCGCCCGATGGCTGACCCGCGGGGCGCACCTCCTCGCGATGTGGGTGGCCGTCGTGACGGTGGCGTCCGGTGTCGCCTATGCGGTTCAGCACCGCGAGCTCCTCAAGGGCTGATTTGCGGTTCACGGCGGCGGCACGCTCACGATAGGATTTCGGTTGCAAGAGGTTGAATTTTCTGCTTTGATGTGATTTCGTAATGTACGGGGCGTGATGCGCGTACTGCGGGCCAAGTCCTGGTGGATCGTCGGCGCCGCGGCAGTGGCGGCTGCGCTCGTGCTGTTTTCTTTACTCCTCCGCAGCAGCCGGCCTCCGCCTCCCTCGATGGAATCCCGTGCCGAGCTACCGATCCGAACGTTGGAACCGCCGCCGGCGGAGGATCCCACCCGGATTGACCATGTGGCCTCTGAAGGGCCGCGCCGGCCATTCACGCCGGAGCAGCTCGAGCGCCTGGATCAAATCCGCCGCGAGTACGGCGAACTTGAATCGCAGCGCCTTATCGCGGAGCGCGAGGGCAACCTGGCGCGGACGCAGTCGCTCGGCCTGCCCCATATTGCGCCGCTTCATGAGACGTTTTTGACGGCGTGCCGGGACTACGATCGAGCGGTGCGCGAATTGCCTGGACGCGCTGAAGCCGAAGCCAGGAAGGCGGCGGCGGATCGCCGGGCCGCGGAAACCGCGGCTCGGGCCGAAGCGTTCCAGGCCCACCTGGATCGGCACTGGCAGGCCGGCGTCGTGGACGAAGCAAATTGCGAATGGTGCCGCCGGGACGCGGAGCGGATGAGGACGAAGGATCCGCAGCTCGGCCCGCAGTACGCCCGCGAGCAGCGCGAGTTGTTTGGGGCGGCGCAGGCGGCGGAGATTCAGGCCCGGACGGCCGCCATGCACCTGGCCGCCCTGCTGCGGAGCGCCCATACGGCGGAGACGACTCGCGCAAGCTTTGAACGCATGGCGGCGGCGCGCCGAGCGCTCGACGAGGCCCTGGTGGGTGTGCCCGAGGTGGCGCGATTGAAGGACGAGGCGGCCAAGGCCGCGGCGCGGCAAACGGCGTTGATGGAGGAATTTCGTGCGATCCACCGCGAGGCCCCTCTGGTGGGGGCCCCGCTGGCCGGATCGGGCGCGGCGACGGATGCGTCGCGTGTGCCGTAAGAGGCGGATGGTTCGAGGGTGCATCAGATAGGAGAACGGAGCATGAATCGCCGATGGCGGATGGCGGTGGTGGCAGCTGGTTGGGTCCTGGCGGCGGGGTGGCCGGGGGTCCGCGCGGTGGAGCCCGTGCCGGACTGGGTGATGTGCGTGTTCCCATGTCTCGTGCCGAAGAGCGGGCACACCAATGGCATCCCCGCGAACCTTGCCCGTGGTTTCATCGAGTATGCGTACAACACTCGGTACGAGAATTATTGGAAGGAGGTCTCATATTACCGCAGCGATCCGGTGACGGGGGCCAAGCTGGCCGGCGCATATGGCGACACCAAGACGTATGGCTACATCCAGATGCCGTGGCCGCTGCGCTCGCGCCCCTCGAGAGGACCCTTCGTGCGGGGCACGGGCCGGTCCGACAGGTTCGACGCGGCGACGGACGAGGGGCGGGTGGCGGACAGCGCCGTCAACCTGCCGACCGGCGAAATCGGCTCGCCCAACCGCCGCTATTCCTCGGCCGCGTTCAACTCCCGCTTCTATGCGTTCGCGTACGACGCCGCGGACGAGGACTTCACGTGGACGCCGGGCGAGGCGTTCCGCGACGCCAACACCAACGGCGTGTGGGATCCGCCGCAGCCGGGCGAGGACTTCTGGGACAGCGACCACGAGGTCGGGTTCGCCGGCGAGCCGACCGTGTACAATCCCCGCAACCAGAGCGGCGTCTGGAGCCAGTATGGCGGCGAGCTGTTTGCCGACTACAACGACAACCGGGTGTTCACCCGCGTGCTGACCATCTACGTCGCCGTCGGCGGCGTCCAGGTCGCGATTGCCGGCCACAACGAACTGGACCTGTCGCCGGACACCGGAACTCTGGGCAGCAACGAGGGCGACTTCACCCACGTGATGGTCACCAACACGGCGATCCCGATGCCGTACCCGATCAATCCGTATCCGATCCCCGGTTCGCTGCCGGACGGCACGACGATTCCGCCCAACGGCTATCTCGACGCGACGAGCGACGCCGACGGCGCGTTGCAAGTGGTCGACACCGGACTGTACATCGAGTACGAGGCCTACTGTTACTCGAACGCCACCGCCGAGGCCCACGGTTACTTCCAGTGGGCCGATGTCGTAAAGAGCGCGGGGCCGCCGCCGGCCAACGCGTATGCGACGCCACGGACCGTGCGCGCCAAGCTGTACGCGGCCCGCGAGCTGTACGGGACCTACAAGTTGGCGACGGCGACGCCCGGCAACGGCGTCCGGCTCTACGGGGATCTCCGCTCCCCGACCGTCGCCCTGCGGCCCACCTACCCGACCCGGCGGATCACGAACTCCGAGGACGGCCGGCCGACCGACGCGATCAACGGCGAGCTGTTCGAGGATTTTCTGTCCATCTACGATCCGGCCCGCGGGGCGCACGCGTTCATCCAGGCGCCGGCGGCGCTGCTGCCAAACTGCTCCGTCGAGCGCGGCAACCGGCTGGCCAACGGCAGCATCAACACCCGCGGCCGCGGCATTTCGTTCACGTACGACTACTACACGAACTACCTCGCATGGAACTATCCCGGCGCGTGGACGTCGCTGGTCCAGCGCGCGTTCAACGGCCGCTACGACGGGCCGGACGACTGGACCGACCAGGGCGTGTCCGGCAAGTGGGTGTGGGACGCGCGGGCGCAGCCGCTGCGGGGCACCGCGCCGCCGACGCCCGGCGTAGTGGACGGCGCGGGCCGGCTGCTCTACTCGTCCGCCAACGACGGCGGGGGATGGGATCCGCGCTCGGGCTACGCAACGCTGGTGCACTGGTACCAGACGGTATTCGGCGCCGGGGTGACGCCGGCGCCGACGTTCCCCGCCGGCATCCAGCCAATCTCGCGCTACACGCCCGACAACAGCCGCGCGGCCGACGGCTGGATTCCCGCGACCTCGTGGAGTTTCGACAGCCCGGCCGAGTACTGCGACATGCCGTCGTCCATGTACGCCCTCTTTGGCAGCTACGGGGTGGGCGATACGCTCCTCTGGCAGGGACCGGACACCGCCGACCCGCTGACCCAGTATTCGCCGACGAATGCCCTGTACCTGTGGGGCGGCGACCGGCGGCTGGGCGAGGTCACCTCGCCGTGGAACGAGGACATCTGGGGGCATGACATCGAGTCTACGCCGCCGCCGCCCGGCGGCGCCAACCGGGCCGGGCCGGGTGACGGGTTCACCCGGGCCGCGGGGCCCTATGCGTTCAACACCCTCGCCGGTCACGGCTACGACGGCGCCAACCAGATGACCGTCGAGTTCCTGACGCACCGCCGCGAGGGCGTGCCAGGGGTGGACATCCACCCACTCCAATTCCGCGACACCAACTGCGACGGCTACCTCGACGGCGGCCGGGAGCTGCAGGGCGAGGCCAACTACGCGTCCGACACGCCGCAACCCGGCGTGTTCAGCTGGTACCGGTTTATGGCGGACGTCGTCCACCTGTGGGACCAGAGCGAGGACTTCGCGCAGGTGTGGAGGCGCGCGGCCACCCCGATCCTTGGACCGCTGGGCCTCCCGACCCTCTATGGGTATGCGATCTATCCCGTCGCCCATGGCCACGAAGGTTGGGCCCCGCTCGGCGGCCCGGTCGGGCAGGTTCTGCCGTTCATCAGCCGCGACACGAACGCGGTCGTCGGAATGACGTTCCAGGTGCGCCCGCTCAACGGCGCGGGCGAGAATCCCCAGATACGGCCGGACGGCGTGTTCGACCCCAACTGGGACCCCAACCAAGACCCGCCGGTCCAGGACTTCGGCATGGGCCTCATTGCACATGAACAAGGCCACGAGTACATGGGGTGGCCAGACCTGTACGACTATGACTCGCTGTCCGGCGGCGCCCCCATTGTCAACCGGCCGGTCGGCTTATACGACCTGATGTCGAGCAGCGCACTGGTCCACGGGCTGCCCGACCTCAAGTTCTCCGCTCACACGGGTGGCCCATGGATCAATCTGGTGGACCTGGCGACGATCCTGCCGCTCGACGGCGGTCCGATCACGCTCGACCTGTATCCGATCGAGCGAAACCACAACCGGTATTACTACTACGGCAATCCGGCCAAGCCGGAGTATTTCTACCTGTGGTACACCGACAACAACACCGACTACCCCGTCATCGGCGGCCGCGGCGTGTATGTCGTACATGCCGATTACTCCGATTTCGAAAACGCGGTGCCGATCCAGCAGAAGGTGAACAACCACTTCACTTGGGAGATCGTCCAAGCCGACGGCCGGACCGACTTGCAGGACGGCCACAACTTCGGCGACACCGGCGATCCGTTCCCCGGCAGCCGTAACCTTCGCGTCTTCACCGAGGACAGCCAGCCGGCTAACCGGTGGTGGGATCAGACGCCGACCGGCATCCGCATCACGAACATCGAGCTGCCACCTCAGGGCAGCGACCTTCCGGCTCGCGTCACGTTCGAGCGCTACTCAACGACAACCAACTGGTACACGGGCCGCGGCGGGGCCGACACCGACGGCGATGGGATCCCCGACGCGTGGGAAATGCGGTACTTCAGCAACCTGACCACGGCCAGCGCGACGTCGGACTTTGACCTCGACGGCCTGAGCGATTACGGCGAGTTCCTTGCCGGGACCAACCCCAAACGACAGGACACCGACGGCGACGGCATTCCGGACGGCATGGACGACGCGGATGGTGACGGACTCAATGACCGCGACGAGGTCGTTGTGTACGGCACTGACCCGGGATCGTCGGACACCGACGACGACGGCTTGTCCGACCTGTACGAGATCACGCAAGTGGTCTTCAATCCGCTCGACTCGACCAGCCCGGCCATTCAGCGCGCGCTCCGGTTCTTCGGCACGCCATTCTCGTGGATGGAGGTGGACCGCGAGGACCCGGAGCGGCGGTTCCAGACCGGCGACATCACGGTCGAGGCGTGGATCAGCCCCACGGCCGCGATGATGGGCACCGGCGGACGAATCTACGGGCGGTACTGGACCACGGGAATCCCCCAGTCGTTCGTTGTGGGCTTGACTCCGGTCGGCCGGCCCTTCGTGGCGTACGACACTGGGTTCGGCGTGATCGCGGTGACCAACCCCGCGCCGGTGCCGATGGAGCCGGTGGGTCCGAACCCGCAGTTCGTGACGAACTGGACCCACGTGGCGGCCTCCTATGACCGCGCGACCCGGTTCGTCCGGCTGTGGGTCAATGGCAACTCGGTCGGGACCGCCTTCAATCACACCGCGCAGGGGCTGACCAACGCCGCGGGGCTGGTGCAACTGGTCGGCGAGGGCTTCAACGGGCTGGTCGACGAGTTCCGCATCTGGAACAGCGCTCGCCCACCGACGATGATCGGCCTCAGTGGCCGGGAAGCGTCGCTGGCCTGCTACCACAAGTTCGACGACTTCACCTCCGCCCAGCCCGGCCCGGACGCCCTGTGGGGTACGGCCGACGACGTCCGTCTGCGCCGCGGCTACATCGAGGACTTCGTGTATCCGCGCGAGTGGACGAGCGGCTGGGCGCACGGAGCTCGGCTGGTCGGCAACGCCGCGTGGTTCACCAACCGGTTCCTCTTCTTCCCCGTGATCGGGGAGGACTCCGACCACGATGGCATGCCGGATGCCTGGGAGAACCTCTACCTGGGGACGCTGAATCCGTTGGTGACCGATTCGCACCTCGACCCGGACGGCGACGGCTGGATCAGCGAGTGGGAGTTCCTCGTCTCCGTCCAAGCCGACGGCTCCTTCTCGAACGCGCCGAGCCCGGCCAGCGGCGCCACGTTCCCAGTGCCCTTGATCCGCAGCACGTTCAAGTCCTCTACCCTGACCAACCCGCCGGGGCAGCTCGTGGTCGCCGCTTACTCGACCAACTCGATGGATGGCGCGCCGGACGCCGTGATCATCGTGCCGGCCGCCGGCGTGCCTGCGGTGCATCCGTTCACGATCCAGACGATGGGCTACACCGCGGGCCGCCTGCGCGGCGGGCCGGTCTGGTTCCTGGCCTTCAAGGACCTCAACAACAACGAGACGTGGGATGCCGGCGAGCCCTTCTCGCTGGCCCAGAACAATGCCTCGCTGTCGGCGACGTGGAACACCGTTGATCTGACCTTCGATCTGACTGTCCGGCGGCAGGGCTTCCACCGGTTCGCCTGGCCCGCGCAGGGGACGACGAACGAGTACCGCGTCCGCATCACGACCGCCGGCGGCGCCGTCGTGATCGACCGCTTCATCCGCGGCCGGACCTTCTTCCACGAGGGCGACTACATCGCGGCCGGCTATCCGAATGGCCTTTCCGAGCTGACGTCATGGCGCTACTTCGTCTATCGCGCCCCCGACGACCCGTTCAGGGTCGCGCCGATCGCGCAGGGCGAGTTCAGCGTCACCTACAGCACCGCGAATAACCTGCCGGCTGCGCCGACGTTGGCGACGGCCGACGGCGCGGTGCTGCGTGCCGGCGTGAACTTGCTTGGCTTTGTCACCGATACGAACGCCGTGCGGTACGAACTGACCGTCCTCAACTCCGGCGGGACGTCAGTCTTCCGCGTCGTGGATCTTGTCCCCGTTCGCGACGGCGACGGCATCCAGCGTGTGCCGGTCGCGATCTACGAGAACGGCGTCTACACCTGGCAGGTGCGCGGGTTGAACGGCCACGGCGTCGGCCCGTGGTCCGCCCCGCGGACCCTCGTCGTGGACCTGAACCCCACCCCGAGCGGCCCCTACAACGTGGAGGGAGAGGTCTTCTACCAGGGGAAGGTCCTTAACCCCCGCATTGTCGTCGAAGCGTTCGCCGCCCGCGACTTCGGCGGAATGGCTCGCGCGCGGACCGTGGTGCAGAAGATCAGCACCAGCAACGAGGCTGTCGCCGGCCGAGTGGCGTTTACTCTCCGTGGATTGCCGGCCGGATCCTACTTCGTGCGGGCCTACATGGACCAGAACGGCAACGGCGCGCTCGATGCCTGGGAATCGCGCGGCATGATCACCGCGCCGGCCAGTCCGTATTATGCGGGTACACTGACCGTGCCCGCCAGCATCGCCGGCCAGGTCCTCGTCCTGCGCGATCGGGACACCGACAACGATTATCTGCCCGATGCCTATGAAATGTTCGTCGCCGGGAGCCTCGGGACGATGGGGCGCGGCGCCTTGCGCGGCTGGACCGACACCGACAACGACGGTCTGAACGATCTCGAGGAGTACCTCGAGTCGGCGGTTGACAGCAATCCGACGCTCGCAGATACGGACGGCGACGGCATGCCGGACGGTCTGGAGGTGCTGGTCCACGGCACCAATCCGCGCGTCGTGGACACGGATGGCGACGGCGTTGCCGATGGCGTCGAGATGAGCATCGGTAGCTCGCCGCTGCGAACGGACAGCGACGGCGACGGCGTGCCGGACGGACTCGAGCTGACCCGCGGGGCCAGCCCGCTGAAGTCCGATACCGACGGCGATGGCTTCCCGGATATCCTCGAGGTCGCGGCGGGCACCGATCCCAATTCCGCGGCATCGAGACCTGGTTGTGACCAGCTCCTGGACATCGCCGCCTTCCGGCGCAGCGCCTCAGGCATCGAATCGCGTTTCCGGTTGGCGCGCGGGATCGCCCGGCTAACCCTCCCGATCGAGGTCTGGATCGAGTCGGCGCCGTCGCTGAAGGGACCGTGGACGGCGGCTCCAGGCCAGCCGGCCGAGGGCGTGCCCACCAGCGATCCGACCGCCGAGCGGATCGT
Organism: uncultured bacterium; assembly: GCA_937139365.1. Taxonomy (GTDB): domain Bacteria; phylum Verrucomicrobiota; class Kiritimatiellia; order PWTM01; family PWTM01; genus CAACVY01. Next base: position 17,079 of record CAKZPT010000029.1, read on the forward strand.
CAACGCGGCCGCCGGTGACACGGCGGGATCGATCCGCTATTATCGCCTCCGTTGGCGGCTGAAATGATGGCGAGGAGCAGACGTCGCGCCGGTCAGATGCCGGCGGCGGGGAAAAAGGAGCGACTGATGAAACGACGCTGGATGGTCTGGGCAGGTGCGGGCGCCGCGGCGGCGCTGGTCGGGTGCGATTGGGAAGCCGGTGACGGTGCGGACACCGTTTCCAATCGCTACAACTGGGTGAACTTCAGCGGCGTGTACCGCGCCGCGAACGGTTCCTATCTGGTCGGCGAATTCGACGCGGGCGAGACGAACTCGATCCTCGGCGAGCGCATCGCTACGGCCGTCGCCGGCCAGAGCACCTACTCTGGGGTTCTCTCGAAGCGGCGGGTCCGCCCCTCGACCGTCCAGATCGTCGCCGGTGTCTTCGTGCTGACCGACAACGGCGCGGGTGTTCTCTCCGGCAGTGGCAAGACGGGCACGATCGTCTACGACACGGGGGCATGGTCCATTGACCTCCTCGGTGCGTGGCCGCCGGCCGGCACGCCAATCACGGCCACCTACCAGGCGATCGATGCCCCCGACGGCGGCTCGTCGGGCGCGGCGATCTATTCGTTCGCCCTCACGCAATCGGGCAACGCGCTGACGATCGTGGACAGCAACGGCGCGACCTACTCGGGCCGGATCTCCAGTATCCGTAGCACCGGCGGGGTGTCCAGCGATGAGCCCGCTGCCACGCCGCCCCAGCCTGCAATCGGCGACGTCGTGACCGCCTCGTTCGAGGCCGAGGGCCGCAGTCGCTCCGGTCAGAATGTCAAGATCGTGGGCACGTTGACGGGCACCGTGGCCTCGACCACGGCCGACGGCACGACCGGTACCGTGCAGATCCGACTCGCGGATCGCCGTCTCTCTGGCACCTGGATCGAGGCGGGCGGACGGACGGGCGATATCGACGGCGTGGCGCCCTGACACACGCCGCACCGGACCCCGCGGGAGTCCCGGCTTTCCGGGACGCCCGCATCGTTATGGGAAGTCCTAACTGGAATTTAACCGTTTGTTCACAATCGGACGACGCCGTTGAGGAACCATCAGGGCGTGGTCGGACACCGCATTCCTTGACCGCAGGAGAGTACCGCAACCATGAACAGCTGCAGACTCGTAACATGGACGGCGGCCGCCGTTATGATCGCCTCGGCAGCCACCCGCGCCCAGCTCAAGGTGGATGAGCTTCTCCCTACCTACGCTCCGGCACAAGGCGTGGCCGGCGCCATCAAGAGCGTCGGTTCTGACACGCTGAACAACCTGATGACGCTGTGGGCCGAGGCGTTCAAACGCGTTTATCCGAACGTCGAGATCGAAATCGAGGGGAAGGGATCCTCCACCGCGCCGCCTGCATTGATCGCCGGTTCGGCCACATTCGGCCCCATGAGCCGGGAGATGAAACAGGCGGAAATCGACGAGTTCGAGAGAAAGTTCGGCTACAAGCCCACGGCCCTGCCGGTGGCGGTGGACATGCTCGCCGTGTACGTCCATCGCGACAATCCCATCCCCGGCCTCTCGCTGGCGCAGGTGGATGCGATCTTCTCGAAGACGCGGAAGCGGGGGTCGCCCTCCGAGATCGTCAACTGGGGCCAGCTCGGCCTGACCGGCGAGTGGGCCACACTGCCCATCAGCCTCTACGGACGAAACGCCGCCTCGGGGACCTACGGCTACTTCAAGGAACATGCACTGGCCAAGGGGGACTTCAAGGACACGGTGAAGGAACAGCCGGGCTCCTCGGCCGTCGTCCAGGGTGTCGCCACGGACCGTGGCGGAATCGGCTACAGCGGGATCGGCTACAAGACCGCCGATGTTCGGGCCGTGCCCCTGGCCGAAACCGATGGGGGAACGATGGTGCCCGCCGAACCCGACCGGGCCTACACCGGCGAGTACCCGCTGTCTCGGATGCTGTACGTATACGTCAACGCCAAGCCCGGCGAGGCACTGGATCCCCTTCGTCGCGAGTTCATCCGGTTCGTCTTCAGCCGCGAGGGGCAGCAGGAAGTCATTAAGGATGGCTACTTCCCCGTGACCGCGGAGATCGCGCGGGAGGCGCTCAAGTCGGTCGGCATCAATCCCGGATTCTGACGCCGGCGGGCGCCGGGGGTTCGACGGCCGGCCGCGAGCCGCCGGCCGCCCGCCGCGGAGGTTTGCTTAAGATGCGGCGGGCCAGGACGACGACGCGCCGGGTACGGATCGCCGACGCCCTCGCGCGATGGTCGATCACCGTGGGCGGCGTGACCACGGTGGCGTGCGTCCTTGGCGTTCTCATCTTCCTCATCTGGATCACCCTCCCGCTGTTGTGGCCCGCCCGCTGGGGCGACCCCGCCCGCTTCGAGTGGCCCGGCGCCGGCACGACGATGGCGGCGATCGACGAATACCGCTCGATGGCGGTGCGCTGCTCGAGCAACGCCATCTTCGAAGCCGTGCATCTGCCGGGAGGACACCCACTGGGCCGGTGGACGATCCCGGGTGCGGACCGTGCGACGGCCGTCCGCTGGGACCCCCACGAGGCCATGGCAGTGACGGGGATGGACGACGGGTCTATGGCCTTCCACCGTACCCGCTTCGCCGTCCGCTGGACGGATGTGACGGGGGCGCCGCCCCGTGCCGCTGCCCTAGCCGAAGGCGGCATCGCCGCCATCGACGACGCGATCTGGCAGCGCCTCGACGCCTCGCGGTTCCGCGCCATGCGGTTCGAGCTCGAGATGGAGGAGGTGCTCCCGCCGGTCCATACCAGCCGGGTTACACTCGCCGACTTTGCGCGCGGTCCGGATGGCTTCGTCTACGCCTGTCTCCATGCCGGAGGCGAACTCGAGGTGACCCGGGTCGCCCGGAGGCACAACCTACTCACCGGGCGGAGCACGCTGACCAGGACGCCGGTGACGATCCGGTGTGAACCCCGTCCCGGGGTTGGGGACCCGCTGTTCCTCGGCCTTTCCCTGTTGGGCGATTCGGTCGCGGTCATCTGGGCTGATGGGCTCGCCCGGTGCTACGAGGTTCGGGGCAGCGAGGGTCGGCTTGCGGAGGAACGTCACCTGGTCGAGCCGCCTGCCCGCGTCACGGCCGTCACGTTCCTGCTCGGACGGGCCACCATCCTGGTCGGCGACTCCTTCGGCCGGATTCGTCCCTGGTTCCGGGCCAGGGTCGAGGCGGAGGGAAAGGCCGGAGACGGATGGACATGGGTCAGCCCCCGAGAGTTTGTGGGTCCGCCGTTTCCAGTGACGGCCCTCGCATCCTCACCGCGTTCTCGGCTTTTCGTGGCAGGGTTCGGCAACGGCGAGGTACGGACATGGCACGTCACCAGCGGCAAGGGGTTGGGGCGGTG
>CAKZPT010000030.1 GCA_937139365.1 uncultured bacterium
GGTGGAGACCGCGGGCGTGCCGGCCGGAGGAGCGGGCCGTGACGTCCCCGGGGCGAGCCAATGCTGGGCACGAGGGCCTGCCGGCACAGGGGTCGAAGCATGAGGCGTGTGGTGTTGGCGGCGACATGGGCGGCGGGCGTCGTCGCGATGGCCGCGCCGCAGGAGATCGGGGTACGGCGAACCGTTGTGTTTCGCGGCGGCGAGGACGGGTACCCCACAGTCCGCATCCCTGCCATCGTCGCGACAACCCGCGGGACGCTGCTGGCGTTCTGCGAGGGCCGGCGGCACGGCCCTCGGGACTGGGGAGACATCGACCTGCTGGTGAAACGTTCCACCGACGGCGGCGCGACCTGGTCGCCGGCGCGAATCGTGTGGAACGAGGGGACGAACACCTGCGGCAATCCCTGCGCCGTGGTCGACCGCGCCAGCGGCCGCGTCAGGCTGTGGATGACGTGGAACCACGGCGGCGACGCGGAACCGCGCATCATCGCGGGAACGAGCCTCGACACGCGGCGAGTTTTTCTGACGCATTCGGACGACGACGGCCTCATCTGGGCCCCGGCGGTCGAGATGACCGATCGGGTGAGGGCGACCAACTGGACCTGGTACGCGACCGGGCCCGGGGCCGGCATCCAGCTCGAGCACGGACCGCACGGGGGCCGGTGGTCATCCCCCTGAGAGCACATCGAGGCCGGCACCGCCGGTATTACTCGCACGTGCTGCTTTCCGACGACGGCGGCCGCACGTGGCGGCTCGGCGGTCGTACGCCCCAGGACCGCGTCAACGAGTGCGAGGCGGTGGAATTGGCCGGCGGGCGGCTGATGCTCAACATGCGGAACTACGATCGGTCTGCCCGGGTGCGCCAGATCAGTTTCAGCGACGACGGCGGCGAATCGTGGGGACCGCTTCAAAGCGATGCGACGTTGATCGAACCGATCTGCCAGGCCAGCATCCGCCGCGTCTCATGGTCCGGCGGCCCCGAGGGCGTCATCGCGTTTTCGAATCCGGCCAGCACCAACCACCGGGTCAACCTGACAGTGCGCCTGAGCCGAGACGGCGGCCGGACGTGGCCCGCCGCCCGCACGTTCCATGCCGGTCCGTCGGCCTATTCCTGCCTGGTCGCGCTCTCGGAGGCCCAGCTAGGCTGTCTGTACGAGTGCGGCGAGGCGCATCCGTACGAACGCATCGAGTTTGCCCGATCTTCCGTCGCATGGGTCGAGGGCGGGTCCGGCGGGGAAACGAATGCCGCCGACTCGCCCGTCGTCGCGAAGGAATTCATTTTCGAGACCGCGCCGTTTCGCTCCTGCCACGCGTCCACGATCGCGGAGACTCGCGACGAGGGCCTGGTGGCGGCGTGGTTCGGCGGCACGCGGGAAGGGGCCGACGATGTCGGCATATGGGTGGCGCGGCGCGAAGGCGGCCGATGGACGGAACCGGCGCAGGCGGCCGATGGCGCGCAGGCAGACGGCACGCGCCATCCGTGCTGGAACCCGGTGTTGTTCCAGCCGGCCGGCGGGCCCCTGATGCTGTTCTACAAGGTCGGTCCCTCCGTCGCGCGGTGGTGGGGCATGGTGCGTTCCTCGGAGGACGGTGGCCGAACTTGGGGGCCGGCGCGCCGGCTGCCGCCCGGAATCCTCGGGCCGGTCAAGAACAAACCCGTGCAGTTACGGGACGGCACGATCGTGGCCGGGTCCGGCACCGAACACGACGGCTGGCGCGTCCATTTTGAGCGGTCCAGCGACGGCGGATGGACGTGGGAGGCGACGGCGCCGGTCAACGACGGCCGTGAGTTCGAGGCGATCCAGCCAACCCTACTGCTGCCCGGCGGGGACCGCGTGCTAGCGCTCGGCCGCACCCGCCAGGGCAGGATTTTCCGGATCGAGTCGCCGGACCGCGGCCGCACGTGGGGGCCCATGACGTTGGCGGAGCTGCCCAATCCGAGCAGCGGCCTCGATGGCCTGACGCTGCGCGATGGCCGTCATTTGCTGGTCTACAACCACACCGGACGCGGCCGCTCGCCGTTGAACGTGGCGGTCTCGTTCGACGGCGTCAAGTGGCGTCCGGCGCTGGTGCTGGAGGATGAGGCCTTCAGCTATCCGGCGTTGATTCAAGGCACGGACGGGCGCGTGCACGTCACCTATACATGGAAGCGCCGGCGCATCCGCGACGTGGCGCTCGACCCGGTCCGGATCTCCCGTTCTGCCACGCACGACGCCGCGCGCGGCCCGGGCGCAACCCCGATTCCCGGAACCGGAGGAGCGCCGTGAGGTTCTGCGGGTAGGTTCTGTGGGCCGCGACCGCTCCTCCGGGGCCGAAGCCGGTTCCCGGCGGGATCGCCCGGGGGCGCTGGGGTCGGTGAGGAGGCGCTGATGCCGGCGAAGTCTTGACCGCACCGGGCCTTTGCCGCAGCCTCTGGTCCTGCGGGCCGCGCGGAGTCGGCCGGAGGTGCGACGCATGAGCGCGAAAAGCGGTGGTCTGGGACGCGGATTGGGGGCCCTGATTCCGCGCGCAAGCGGTGTGGCGGCGCATGCGCCCGTCGCGCCGTCGGCGGCGGGCGCGTCGGCGGCGCCGTCGGCGGAGGGCGTCCGGCGGGTTCCGATTGCGTCGATCCGCAACGGGCCGTGGCAGCCGCGCAAGGAATTCCGCGCGGAGGCGCTGGACGAACTGGTCCGGTCGGTTCGTGAACACGGGATCCTGCAGCCGCTGCTGGTGCGTCCGGCAGGCGAGGTCTACGAGTTGATCGCGGGCGAGCGCCGTCTTCGAGCGGCGTCGGCCGCGGGCCTGACGGAGGTGCCGGTTCGCGTGCTCGAGGTCGGCGACCGCGAGGCGCTGGAACTGGCCCTGATTGAAAACCTGCAGCGCGAAGATCTCGGCCCGATCGAGGAGGCCGAGGGATACCGGCTGCTGGCCGACCGGTTTGCGTTGACCCAGGAGCAGATCGCGGAACGGGTGGGCAAATCGCGGGCGGCGGTCGCCAACTCGCTGCGCCTGCTGACGCTTCCGCCCGCCGCGCGGGCGCTGCTGGAGCAGGGCGCGTTGAGCGTCGGCCATGCGAAGGTCCTTCTCGGTCTCACGATCGCGGCGGAGCAGGAGGACGTAGCACGGCGCTGCGCGGCGCAAGGGTGGTCGGTCCGCGAGCTGGAGCGCGTGACGGCGCGGATGACGCGGGGCCCCCGCCGCCGGCGGGCGGCGACACCGGACGTGCCGGAGGTGCATCTGCGGGACATCGAGGAGCGGTTGAAGGAAAAACTCGGCAGCCCCGTCCGGCTGACTCCGTCGAGGACGCTCGCGGGCGGACGGAAGGCCGCCGGCCGGATCGAAATCGAATTCTATTCGGCCGACGATCTCGACCGCCTGATGTTGATCCTGGGCCTCTCCCAGGAATTCTGAGGTGGGTGTGCGCTGGCTGGTCACGGCGGTGTCGGAGGTCGCGGCGGCGCGGTTTCAGGCCTGGCTGGCGACGTCGAGCATCGAGGCCGTCACGCTCGGTCCCCCATGGGCGGAGCCGCCCGCGGGGCCGTTCGACGCGTTGTTGCTGGGCGGGGGCGGGGACGTGGACCCGCGGCGATACCGGCAGGCGCGGCACCCGGCCACGGACCAGATCGACGAGGCACGGGATGCCCTCGAACTCCGGCTCGTCCGGGACAACGTCGAGCGAGGCCGACCGGTGTTCGGCGTGTGTCGGGGCCAGCAGGTGATCGTCGTGGCGCTGGGCGGCGCGCTGATCCAGCACCTTCCCGACAAGATCCCTGAGTCGATCGAGCGCCACCGCGACGGCGAGGGGGGCGGCGATGTCGTCCATCGCGTCGTTCTGGCCGGCGGAAGCCGGCTGTGCGACGCCCTGCGAGGGGTGGAACGGGTCAACAGCTCCCACCATCAGGCGGCCGAACCCGATACGCTGCCGGCTTCGCTGAAGGTCGCGGTCCTGAGTCCGAACGGCGTGGTCGAGGCGATCGAGTCGGCGGCGGCCAGCGCCGTGATCTCGGCGGTGCAGTGGCATCCGGAACGGCTGGCGGCGGACGATCCCGCCGCTGCGCGGCTGCTGGCGCACTGGCGTCGCATGGTCGGCCGGCCCGGCTGACGGCGGTTCAGCGGGGCAGGTCGGAGGGTTTGGCGTACTCTCCCGCAGGCCGGCCGTCGGCGAACACCCGCAGCCGATACCCGAAAAATGAGGCCGGGGCCCCGTGTTGCTGCGCCTCCGTTTCCCTCGCGCCCCGGGGCACGGCATACGAGAAGGAGAAGGTCCGGGTTTCGCCGGGGGTCCATCTGGGGCTTGGATTGGGGGGCACCAAAAACCGGCCTCCGCCGCGGGCGGACCGGGTGGGGACGATACGTCCGGCATCCGTCCGATCGTAGAACGTCACCTCGAGAACGAGCCGCTCGCAGGCGACCGGTGGCGAGCTGGGATCGAGCTGGACTTCGGCCTCGATCACGCGGAGTTCCTCGTTGTGGTCATCGCCCTGGAACCGCCTCATGCGGGTGGAGGCGCAGCGGAACGTCGGTTGCAACTCGGCCGCTTCGGAGGGGGCGGGGCGCTGCGACGCGGGAATGGAAGATTGAGGTGGGGACTGGACTGGCGGGGGCGGCGCGGCATGCCGGCCGGGTTCCTCCGGCGTCGGGCGGGACGACGGGCGGAGCGCCGAGGCCGGCCCGGCCGGCATCGCCGGCGGAGGGGGCGTCGCCGCGGCGATGGGCGGGGCGGAGGTGGGGCCGGACACGGTGGGGGCCGGCGGCGGCCGTGAGGCGATCGGCGTCGGCAGGGGAGGCGGCTGCACGAGCGACGGCGGCGTGGCGGTGGCGGTGCGGAGTGCGCGATCCAGCAGCGGCGGCGGCGCCAATTGGACTTGGAGTTCGGCAAGGCGGATCAATTCCTGAAACGCCGTTTCGTGGAGCGGGGATCCGACGGGTTGCTTCAACACCTCGCTCCACAGCTTTTCCGCCTCGCGGATCCGGCCCGCGTGCTCGGCCGCGCGGGCGCGGATGGCGAGCGCGCGCGGATACAGCGGATCGCCCGCGGGCACGGTGGCGACGCGCGAGGCGGCCGGCTCGATCCGTCCGGCGGCCAGCAGCGCCTCCGCGGCAGCGACCTCGGTGGTGAAGGCGGATACGACCACCGCGGGTGGCGGTTCGGCCGGAAAGGCCGAAGCGATGGGCGCGGATGCGACGGCCGGCGCCTCCTGCGTCGTCGGCGATGCGGACTGCACCGGCGGGGCCGCCGGGAGGGGCACAGGAGGGGTAGTTAGGGTGGCTAATCCCGAAACGGGCGTCGAGGTCGTCGGGGATGCGACCGCCACGGGGGGAGCGGAAGGCAAGGGGGCGCCCGACGGAACCGCGGGCGGGTTCGCCGGCGGAGGCACAGGGGGCTCGATGGCTGGGGGGGCGAGGGCGGGCGGGGCACGGGCCGCCGCGATCGCGGCGGCGCCCAGTTCCTCCATGCGTTTCAGCGGCTCCGGTTCGCGGACGATGGGCCCTTTGGGAAGCTCGAATTGCCGAACGTCCGGTGCTGGCGCTCGGGTGATGCGAAGCGAAGACAGCCGCCGTACAAGGAAAAACGCCCCTGGCGTCAGCAGCACGATCAGGACGGCGGTCATCTTCAGCGTCGGGCCTGCGCGGATCGCGAACGGAAGGCGGGCGCGATAGCGGAAGCGCACACCGCCGATTTCGACCGTGTCGCCGTCGTTCAGGACGACCGGGGCGACGACCGGCCGGCCGTTGATCGCGATGCGCCCTGGCATCAGCGGTTTGAGCACGACGCCGCCGTCGCGCTCGACGAGCTCGGCGTGCCGGGCGGCGACGCCCTCGGCGTCGATCCAAAGCTGGCAGGACAGGTCGGATCCCACCGCGCACACCCGCCGCTGGATTTTTCGGCGTCCGCGGGCCGGTCCGTTGAGAATGTCCACCCAGTACATCGATTCGGATGATACCCGACCTCCGAGCGGCTCGGAAACCGGCTGTTCGGCGGGGCCGGCGAGAAGTGAAAAGGGGGATGATGCGGTCTGGTGAAAGGATAACTCGGTCGCCCACAGGGCATTCGTTTTGAGCCAACCCCATGCGACGGCCTCCGGCCGACATCTGCAACGCACCACGGTGTGACGCCGGAAAAACCGCCGCACGCCGTGTGGCGCTACAGGGGCTAGAACATGCGACACACGCCTTATGATTCGGGGCCAGGCACGGTAGCCGGCCATCCTCGTCGGCCGCCACGGCTACGCCGGATCCTCGTTGACTCTCCGTTCTACTTCGTGACGTTCTGCACGCACGAGAAGTAACTCCTGTTGGCCAACCCGACCGTGCATCGCGCATTTCTGGAGGCCTGCCGCAAGGTCAACGACGTGGGCAATGCGGTGGGCCGATACGTCATCATGCCGAATCACATTCACGTTCGCGTTGGTCCGGGAGGGCGGTTGGGACAGGCGGTCACATGCATGCGTGAGCACATCACGAAGCGATTGCGGTAGCGGCGAACGGGCTTGCGGGTATGGCAGGCGGGTTTTTTCGATCCTCTTTTGCGTTCATCGGAGAGCTACGGCGAAAAGTGGGAGTATGTTCGGCGAAATCCGGTTCGCGCGGGTCTGGTCAGGAGCGCGCAGGAATGGCCATGCCAGGGTGAGATCGTTGAAATTCCATTCTAGCGCGCCACGGGCGACGTCTGCCGTGCGCTCCCCTCGAGGGCCGGCGATGCGAGGGACATGTCGACCGACTCAGGCGCGAGGATGCGTCCGTTCCCGAGATCGAACGGTTCGGCGCCGAAGTTGACCGTGACGACCGTGCCGTCCGCGAACCTGGACTGCTGGACGGCCCCGTCCGGCTTCAACCGGCGGTGGTCCACCATCGGATGGAACATGGTGCGGGCCGCGACCGGCGAGGCGATCCGAAAACTCCGGACGAAACGCTCCCGGTCCGCCAGCCATTCGGTCCGGTTGAACATATACATCGGCGGCGTGCCGTAGAGGGCGTTCCAGAGGTCCCGACGCCCCCAGAGTTTGGGGATCTTGTTGTTGTAGTCGCCCCAGTACCACTGGGCGACCACGCAGTCGTGGTACACCAGCTCCCAGAGCGGCAGACGGTAGCGGTGCCCGGTCTGAAAGGTGACCAGCCGTTCCGGCGGCTCGTCCCATTTCTTCATTATGTCGCGCCCCGCGTCGGGCACGCGGTAGGGCCCGAGGCTGAGCATACCCTCGAAATAGTCGGCGAACGGGACGGCGGCGTCGTGGCCGGTCTCGGATCCACAGACCAGATTGAATTCGCGCGAAACGACGCCCAGCAGTTCCATTTTGAACCGGCGGCTGTCGGTGCGGGTCATCGGATGGGCGGGGTCGTAACACTCACGCCACGGCGAGGCGGTGGTGGTGTCGATGAACCGCGCCCGGTAGGGCTTTTCGCTTAACTCCTCCCCGATTCGCCGGCGGGCCCGATCGGGCGCCAGCCGGTCGCAGAGCACGGCGCAGGGGATCATCGAGCCGTCCTTCGCCCGCACCCGCCAGCCGCGCTCCCAATCGCCGTCGGCGCGCCGGACGACACCCGTCGGCCACGCGTCGCTGGTCCAATCGGCTTGCACGTGATGAAGCCGCGGGAACTGGGCAGGGTCCATGCAGTCTTGGTAGATGTCGTAGCGGCCGACGAGGAACCCCATTCGCGTCAGCTCCGCGATCTCGTTCGAGGAGCCGCCCGCGCTCCACAACACCCGGTCGATGCCGGCGGCGCGCAGCTCCCGCCCCATCTCGATCTTCGAAAAACGATCCATGAACCAGACGTTCGCCGCGCCGGCCAACATGGCGACGTTCGGGTTGCGGGCGGCTTTCTCCCGGAACGTGACCAGGAGTCCCGTCCGCCTCGCGTGCTCGCGGTACCGCTGGCACATCGCGACGTACCCGCCACGATCGAAGAGGCACCAACGCAGACGTCGCGGATACCCCCACCGGCCGTGTTGCGGCTCCCACTCCGGCCCGACCGTCAGGCGTCCGCCGACGCGCGCGATCCGGACGGCCGCGTCGTCGGGCGTCTCCACAATGGCCATCGCGGCCGCCTCGCCGGACACGACGCCGTAGAACGCCATGCAGAGCCCGTGACCGCTGTACATGGCAAGCCGCCCGGGTGTGACGGCGGGGTCGTCCACGGGGTACCCGATGCCCTCGTTCATCGGAAGGATGATCTCGGCGTCGGCCTCCGGCGCCCAAGACGCCGGATATGCCAGCGGGGCTGTCGGCCGTTCCGCCGGACCGTCGGTCGAGGAAATCGCCAGGACGGCCTCGGGCTGGGCTTCCGCCAGTTCGAGGGCCGCCTGGAGCAGCGGACTCCTGTCCACTGCATCCACGACGCGCCACGCCAGACGCCGGCCCTGGACAACAAGATCGGCCGCCTGCCAGTTGTCGTTGCCCGCCACGGACCGCCACTGGCGGCCGCTTCGAAGGTCGGTCAACAGCAGGGTGGCGTCGGCCGCGTCCAGCGTCACGCGCATGGCCCCGTTGGCGACTTCGGCGCGTCGGGGCACAGAGAGGGGAGGGGGGCTGACCACGGCCAGCCGGAGCGGTCCCGCCTCGAGAACGCCCGGTCCGCTGCCGGTCAGCCGTCCCGCTAGGCTGCCGTCGGCCGGAATACGGGCGGTGGCGCGGAGCACCGCTCCCGTGGCCGCGGTGCGAAGACTGCGGGCGCGGTGCATCCATTCGACCGCGCCCCCGGACGCGTTGCGACGAAGAAAGCCGACGGCCACTTCCCCCCCCGCGCTGGGGGCAAACGTGACCGCGACTTCGACAAGCGCGATCGCGTTGGAGAATTCGGGCAGCTCGGGCTGGGGATTTATCCACCAGTCCCGCTCGCCTTGATGCTCGACCCGGATGCGTCCCTCCGCGACGGAAAACCGGAGCTTCTCCGCCTCGCGCGCCCTAGCCGAAACCAGCGACACGTTGGTCTCCCAAAGGGTCTGACCTGCGGCCGCAAGAAGGGCAACGCAAACGGACAGGTTCACGGCATCTCCTAGTCGGCGCGGGGTATTTCGTGGCTCCGATCTGTTCGGCAACCCCGCTGCAAGGCGTCCGGCGGACAGTTCTACTCGCGAGGAGCGTCGCCGTCCACTTCCTGGGACAGCTCCAGTTTCCAGAGCCGGAATCGACGGGGTCGGTCGCGGAGTCGGAAGCCGCGGACCTTTGGGTGCTGGATCAGCTCGCCGATCTCGAAGGGGCCGGAGTCCCAGACCAGAGTAGCAGGCGGCGGGCGCGGGAATACCTCCAATCCGCGCTCGGTCGAGGTCAGCAACGCCGCCCTCAGCCCTTCGCGGTGGCGGTCGGCGAGGGCCGCCAACGCCAGCCGCATTTTTTCGGCGCCCGCCTCCCCGGGCCAGTAGAGCTCGCCGTTGACGGAAGGCACGCCCGCCGCGAAGCGCATCGGCGTGGCCCACCAGAAGTGGTCCGCGATCACGACATCGAAGCTGCGCGCCGCTTCCGCCGCGCAGGCGAGCATCCGGCCGACGCCGTTGAACTCGGTATAGCGGAACGCGGCGATCCACAACGGCGCCGACGGTGCCCAGACGACCAGCGCGAAACCGGCGGCCACGGCCCTCCGCGACCACGCCGGCCGCGCGGCCCGTGCGCGGACGAGCGCATCGGCGGCCGTCGCCCAGCCGAGCGCCAGCAGCGGGACGACGTATTCCAGCAGCCGCCGCGCGGCCCATGGCCAGACCCCCGCAATCTGGGGCTGCCACAATGTCAACACCGCCCCCACGCCGAGGACTGCCGCCCAGCCGCGCGAATGGGCGGCGTCCTCCGGCTCGCGACGCTGGGCCAGGAGAATTAGACCGATCCAGCCGGCCGCAAGGTGGCCAGCGCCGATGTATTCTATCGCGCCAACGGCCCAGGACCGGGCCGCCTCGCCGGTCCGTCCGGGGGCGAGGGGCAACAGCGCCACGGTGACTACAATGAGACCGAGAACACCAGGGATGCCCCACTGGTCGAGCCGCCGGCGTGCCCGCGCCCCCCACCGCGGCCAGAGGGGCAGCAGAAGGTCGGCGGCGAACGCCGTCGCCGCCAGCGCCACGAACGCCCCGGCGACCAGCCCGGTGACCGGACCGAACCGCTCTAGGCCCGCCTCGGTATGGCGCCGGTCGAACCACGCCCCGCCAACCAGCGCCGCAGTGTACAGCACCCGTTGCCAGCGCACTCGGCGGCGGTCGGGCTCGGCGGCGTCGTCCAGCGCCGCAAGGACCAGCAGAAGACCGGCCATCGGCAGGAAGGTGAAGCGGTTGATCACCGCAAAGAAAAGCAGGATGGCAAGTCCGGCCGAGGCGCCGCCGCCGCGGCGGTCGGGCCACAACTGGATCAGACCGGCCAGGATCGTTAACTGAAGCATCTCGGCCGTGGGGAACGAAAGGTGGTGCAGCCAGACGGGATGGCCGGCGAGGACGGCGGTCGCGGCGAGGGCGGCGAGGGTCGATACGCCCGTTCGCTGCAGCGCGGCGGGCAGGATCCACAGCAGGATCAGCGCGGCAAAGTGATTGGCGCGCACCGCCGCGGCGTAACCGCCGGCCCGGTGCAGCGATGCGACGAAAGCGGGCAGAAGCTTGAACATCGCCGGCTGAAAGCGGCGTGTGACCGGCTCCACCGCGACGCCGGGGACGGCCTCGAGATAACCGTGCATCGGCCTGGTGAACAGCGCCATCTCGTCGCCCGACAATCGCCGGAAAAAGGGATCCGGCGCCGGCTCGAGCGTGCCTTCGCGGGCGATCCGAAGGCCCTCGTTGATGTAGATGCCCGGATCCCAACCGCCGAGGATCCATTCGCCGCGGTCGGGGGCCAGCAGGATGGCCACCGCGCCCAGAAACAGAACGGCGAATGCGGCGGCCGCCCCGCGCAGTTCGGCGGCCCAGCGGCGGCGGCCAAGAAGGACGCCGACCACCACAAGCGCACCGTGGGCGAACAGGTCGGCGGGAGGCGCGTAGGCCCCGGCCGCCGCCAGTCCGAGCACCGCCGCCAGCGTCAGGACGAAGCCGGCGATCACGGACCGCGTGGCGGCCTCGCAGAGGGACGGGCGCTCCGTCGGTCGGCCGGGCCCGAGAATCCAGCCCCAGGCGGCGCCGACCAGGCCCACGCGCGCGGCCCATGCGAAGGCGCGGACCAGCGCGACGACCGGCGGCACGTTCGCCTCGAAGTCGACGGCGGTGTGGCCGGCGAGGACGGCGAAGGAAACCATGGCGTCAGCTTTTCTGCATAGGGCGGATCTGGAGGTCGGTGGCCTCCGCAGTGCGCGGCAGGGCCAACGCCGAGACAATCATGGCGGCGATGTCCTCGGGCTGGAGGAGGCGGGAGGGGTCGTAGGGGCGGCCCTCCATTTGGTGGATGGCCGCCTGCATCGGCGAGGCAGTGCGGCCGGGGTAGACGGAGATCACGCGGACGCCCTCGGCGTTGACGACGCCCCGGATGCCGTCGGCCAAGACCTTGAGGGCGGCCTTCGAAGCGGCGTAGACGCTCCACGTCGGGGACGGGTGGAGCGCGGCGCTGGAGTTGACGAACACGACCTGTCCCCGCGCGACCCGGAGGGCCGGCAGCAGGGCACGGGTCACATCGGCGGGGGCGAGGGCGTTCACGCGGAACAGCGCCGCGCATTCCTCCGGCCGGAGATCGGCGGCCGAGCCCGCGGAAAAGATGCCGGCGGCATGAACGAGCAGGTCGAGGCGCCCGCCGACGGCGGACGCGATCGCCTCGGCGACCCCCTCCTTGGCCAGGTCGGCGACGAGCGTGCCGGCGAGGCGGTCCATCGGGATGCGGCGGGCGGTCTCGGACAGCGTCATCTCGCGGCGGCCGCAGAGGCGAACGCGCACGCCTTCGGCGGCCAGGGCCACGGCGACGGCCGCGCCGATGCCGCCGCCGGCGCCGATCACCAGGGCGTCCAGACCATCGAGGCGGTTCATGGGGTCGGGTCCTCCATCCATCGGATCAGGCCAGCTCGCTCGAGGGCGGCGAGGGCGTCGTCGAACAGCGGCGCCGGCAACGCGGCGCGCTCGCGGATCAGTTCGATGTCGTGGCGGCCGTCGGCGAGGTTGAGGATCCAGAGCATCGCCATCTGGCGCTGGCGCGCGTGCGAGTCGCCGCCCAGGGCGTCGTAAAGGCCGCGCCGGCCGAGCTGCGGCTCGCCGTACGGGCATTGGTTGACGGGAACGCGGGCGCCATCGAGTTCGACGACCAGGTCGCGCAGGTAGACGAACGAGTCGGCGAGGGCCTCCGGGCGGATGAACTCGAGGTTGTCGGCGGAGGTGTGGTACTCGGGATATCGACCGAACGGCGTCCGCGAGACGACGATCGCGGGCCGGTCGAATCCGGGCGAGCTGAACTGGCGTTCGTCGTAGCCGTAGGGCGAGAACGGCTCTTCTCGCAAGGGGCGTCCGGCGCGGCGGGCCACGCGCACGGCGGCCGCGTCGAGGGCATCGGCGCCGTACCGCGTGTGTTTGACGGTCAGACCACCGGGATCCCCGAGCCCGGCGAGGACGAGGACGTACCGGATGTGGCCGACGACGTCGCGGTGAAGGGCGAGCCACGCGATCGCGCCGACGGTGCCGGGCATGAAGAGGAAGCGCAGCGCGTGCCGCGTCGGCGCGCGCCGCGCGAAATGCGCCGCCAGCGCCGCGGCGATGGCCATGCCGGAACAGTTGTCGTTGGCCATCGACGGATGGCAGATGTGCGTGGTGATGACGATCTCCTCCGGCCGGCGGCCGGGCAGGAGCAATTCGCCCCAGTTCATCTCGCCGTCGAATAGCTCGGTGTCCACGCGCACTTCGTAGTCGCCGTGCGGCAGCGCGGCGACGACGCGGTGCGGTAGGCAGAAGCCCCAGGTCGGCGTCCAGTACGAGGTTCGGTACGGGATCCAGTCGGGGCGGTCGGGCAGGGAGTGGAGGCGCGGGCGCAGCTCCTCCAGCGGAACGCGGCCGCGGAAAGGCGCGCTGTAGCCGACAAGGTGCAGGTTGCAGTCGCGAACGTCGGCTAGGCGGCGGCCATCGGGCGCCGCAATCCACGCCTCGCGCACCTTCCACTCGCGCGGCACGGTCCAGTCGAGGATCGGCGTGCCGCTGGGCACGGCGTGGACCTCCAGGCCGCAGACCTCGCGCAGGTCGGCCAGCGTGGCCCGGACGCCGTCCCCGGTCAGGCTGCGGAAGTGCGGAAAGAGACGGCGGCACAGGGCATAGAGCCCGGCCCCGGTCTCGACGTCGTCCAAGGATTGGAAGCCCGCGGGGCTCAAGTGTCCAATCCTTGGAAGCCCGGCGGCAGCCGCGGCGGGCGCTTAGCCGGCGAACGGTGGATGAGCCTGGTCACGAGGCGAAATGTAGCGCGGCGGCTCGGGCCAGGGGATCGCGAAGGCGGGGTCGTCCCATCGCGCGCCGCGCGCCAGCTCGGGCGCGAAGAAGTCGGACATCAGGTAGAACACGTCGGTGTCGTCCTCGAGGGTCAGGAAGCCGTGGGCGCAGCCACGGGGGACGTAGAGGGCGCGGCCGGATTCGTCCTCGAGGCGCAGCGTGAACGCCTGCCGGAACGTCGGCGACCCCGGCCGGATGTCCACAACGGCGTCGAAGATCGCGCCGCGCACGACGCGGACGAGCTTGGCCTCTTCGCGGGGTGGCGCCTGCCAGTGGAGGCCGCGCAGGGTGCCGCGGCGGCGGTTGCGGGAAAGGTTGCACTGGACGAAGGCCGCGTCGAGGCCGTGGCCAGCGAACTCGCGCGCGCAAAAGGCGCGGGCGAAAAAGCCCCGCTCATCGGTGTGCGGCTCGAGGTCCACGATCCAGACGCCCTCGAGCGGGGTGGGCCGGAAGATCACGGGCGCACCTCCGTCGTCGGGATCGGCACGACAAACCGGCCGCCCCACTGCCGGATGCCGGCCATCTGCGCCATCACCTCGTCGCCGAGGTTCCACGGCAGGATCAGCAGGTAATCCGGCCGCGCCTCGAACACCCGGTCCGGGGCATGGATCGGGATACGCGTGCCCGGCAGCAGGCAGCCCTGTTTATGCGGGTTGCGGTCTACCGTGAAGGCGACCATGTCGGTGCGGATGCCGCAGTAGTTAAGGAGCGTGTTGCCCTTGGCGGGGGCGCCGTAGCCGGCGACGAGGCGGCCGGCGCGCCGGGCGCCGATCAGGAACTCCAGCAGCGCGAACTTGACCTCGGCGATGCGCGGCCCGAAGGCGCGGTAGTACTCGATCGTTTCGAGCCCCTCGCGCCGCTCCTCGTCCAGCACGCGGCCGACCCCCGGCAGGTCCGGGCGCGGATCGTCCACGTGGCACATCCAGACGCGCAGCGATCCGCCGTGGGTGGATAGGGCCTCGGCGTCGAACGCGCGCAGTCCGTGTCGGCGCAGGAATCGCGCGAGAAAGGTGAGCGACAGGTACGAAAAATGCTCGTGGTAGATCGTGTCGAAGGCGCGGCGGCGGACCAGCTCGACCAGCCAGGCGAACTCGGCGGTCGCCGTGCCGCCGGGTTTCAACAGGACGCGGATGCCCTCGACGAAGTCGTTCAGGTCCGGCACGTGGGCCATCACGTTGTTCGCGACGATCCAGTCGGCGGGTCCGCCATCCGCGGCCAGCTCGGCCGCCGTGGCCGCGCCGAAAAATCGCACGACGGTCGGGATGCCGCGGCGCACCGCCTCGGCCGCGATGTTCGCGGCCGGCTCGACGCCGAGGGCGGGAATCCCCCTGCGCACGAAAAACTGCAGCAGGTAGCCGTCGTTGCTGGCGATCTCGACGACGCGGCTGGCGGGCCCCAGCCCGAACCGTTCGACGACCGACTCGACGTAACGGCGCGCGTGATCGACCCACGAGTCGGAGAACGACGAGAAGTACGCGTAGTCGCCGAAGATCGCGGCGGGCGGCTCGAACTCCTCGAGCTGGACCAGCCAGCAGCCGGTGCACACGCGGGCGTGGAGCGGATAGAACGGCTCCGGCCGGGCGGCGTCTCCGGGACGGATGTAGGAATTGGCCATCGGGGAGGCGCCGAGGTCGCAAAAGGTTTCGGAGAGGACATCGCCACACGCGCGGCAGCGCGGCGCGGTCGCGGACGGCGACGGGGAGGACGAGGCGTTCATCGGCGGGGCCTCCGGCGGGGCCGCCGCCACCGCAGGTCGCGGTCGAGCTGGCCAGCCTCGAGAAGGTACCGCAGTTGCCGCAGTCGGGTGAACTGGCGGCGTTCGAAGTCCATGGTCGTGAGGTCGACCTCGGCGAAAACACGGGCCAGCTCGCGGGCGCCCTCGGCGGCGGTGCGGGCGCAGGCGAACGCCGGCAGGACATCCCGGATGCGGGAACAGTCGACCCGATAGCTGCGGGTGTCCGGATCGCGTTCGCCGAAAGACACCGTGCAGCCCGGCACGGCGGCGGCGACCATGTCGGCGATCTCGCGGACCTGGAAATTCTGCTCCGTGTCGCCGACGTTGAGAACGCGGTTGTGCCAGCGTTCGCGCGGCGTTTCGAGGGCCACGGCAAACGCCCGACAAATGTCCTCGACGTGAACGAGGGGCCGCCACGGCGAGCCGTCGCTCGTCATCGCGATGCGGCGCGCGGTCCACGCCATGCCGGCGAGGTTGTTCAGCACCAGGTCGAAGCGCATGGCCGGCGAGGGCCCGTAGGCCGTGGCGTTGCGGAGGAACAACGGGGAGAACTCGTCGCAGGCCAGCTCCGCCACCGCGCGCTCGACGTCCGCCTTGCAGCGCGCGTACTCCGTTCTAGGGCTGACGGGCGAGTCCTCGGTTTTGAGGTCGCCGGTGCCCAGCCCGTAGACGCTGCAAGAGGAGGAATAGAGGAATCGCGGCACGCCGGCATCGCGGGCGGCGCGGGCGAGGGCGACGCTGCCGCCGAAGTTGATCCGGCGTGTCAGGGCCGGGTCGAGCTGGCCCAGCGGGTCGTTGGACAGCTCGGCCAGGTGGATCACGGCGTCGAAGCCTCGCAGCTCCGCGGGAACGACGTCGCGAACGTCGCGGCGAGCGACGGGGATGGCCGCCTCGGAGCCGACGAGCGTTGCGCCGCGATAGAACCCCGTGTCCAAGCCGACCACGTGGTGGCCGCGGCGGACGAGTTCAGGGCCGAGTCGGGAACCGATGTAGCCGAGGATGCCGGTGACAAGTACGCGCATGGCGTGCTCCCACGATCCGTCAGGTCCAAATCTTCCACGGGGCGCGCCCGCTGGCCCAAAGTTCCTCGAGGTACACTTTGTCGCGCAGGGTGTCCATGTTCTGCCAGAACCCCTCGTGCCGGTAGGCAGCCAGACGGCCGTCGTGAGCGAGGCGGGTCAGCGGCTCGGCCTCCCAGACGGTCGCATCGTCGGCGATGTACTCTAGGGCCGCGGTCTCGACAACGAAGAAGCCCCCGTTGATCCAAGCCCCGTCGCCGCGGGTCTTCTCCCGGAAATGCCGGATCAGGGTCTGTCCCTCGGCAAGGTTAAACGCCCCGAAGCGGCCGGGGGGCTGGACGGCCGTCAGCGTCACCAGCGCGTCGCTCTCGCGATGGTACCGGAGCAGGGCGTGGAGGTCCACGTCGCTAACGCCGTCGCCGTAGGTCAACAAAAAGGTGCCCTCGCCAAGGTGGGGCGCGGCGCGCTTGATCCGCCCGCCGGTCATGGTGTGCTCGCCAGTTTCGACGAGCGTCACGCGCCACGGCTCGCAACCGTAGCGATGGACCTGCATCGTGCCGGCGGCCAGGTCGAAGGTGACGTCCGAGGTCCGCAGTGCGTACGTGGAGAAGAACTCCTTGACGACGTGGCCCTTGTAGCCCAGGCAGATGACGAAGTCGTTGAAGCCGCGCGCGGAGTAGATTTTCATGATGTGCCACAACATCGGCATGCCGCCGATTTCGACCATCGGTTTCGGCTTGATGCCGGTCTCCTCGCTCAGGCGGGTTCCGTAGCCACCCGCCAATATGACGGTTTTCACTGGTTCAATGCTCCGCGCCGGCCTCGACGGCCGCGCCGACCAATGTAATGGAAGCGGTCGTGCAGTCCAACCCGCCGCCCCTGCGGCCGTCGCACTGGGCCGGACGGCGGGCCCTTGTGCCAGACCGCTTTTGGGCGTCTCGAAGGGGGGCGCGGTTCGATCGGGTCCGAGCCCTGCTGGGACAGGAGAGATGCGCCGGGGCGGGGTGTGTGGCATTGTGTGCGGCCATGGCCGTCGAACTGCCCACTGAGGCGCCGAATCAAGATCACCGGTTTCCGCCGCCGTGGCGATACTGGCGGGAGTGGATGCCCGAGGTGGCGGGCGGGGTCCTGCTCATGGGGATCGTGCTGGCGGCCTTTACCGGCACGGGGCTCGATCTGAAACTGGCGGCGCTGTTCCTTCGCGACGGCCGCTTTCCGCGGCCGGAGACACTGGGGTTTCCCTGGCGCCATCTCTACCACGGCGCCGGGCTTTCCGTCGGCGCGATGGCGGCCGCGGCGACGTCGGTCGCCCTGCTGGGTCTGCGATGGCCGCGCTGGCGCCGTTGGCGCCGCTATGCGGCGTGCGCGCTGCTGGCGCTCGGGATCGGACCGGGCCTGCTCGTGAATGCCGCCTTCAAGAATTTCTGGGGCCGTCCCAGACCGCTCCAGGTCGGGGAGTTCGGAGGGGAATGGGCATATCAGGAGGCCGTCGAGAGCGGTCAGCCGGGGCGGGGGCGGTCGTTTCCCTGCGGCCACAGTTCAGCCGGATACGTCGGGACGATCTTCTGGCTGATGGCCAAACGCCGGCGTCCGCGGCTGGCGGGGGTGGCGCTGGGGGCCTCGCTGCTCTACGGCACGCTGCTGGGCATCGGCCGGATGGTGACCGGCTCGCATTTTGCGTCCGATGTGCTCGCGTCGCTCGCGTTGGTGCACCTCTCGAACGTCTTCGTCTATTACTTTCTGTTGAACATCCCGGGGCGGGAAGAACGGCCGCCGGCACGAAACGCCATGGAGGTGCGTTTGCGCCCGGCGGCGGCGGCGGGGTGGGCGGCGGCGGGCCTGGCCGTTGCGGGCGGGTCGTTGGTGGCCACGCCGTACTATTCCGAGTTTACCCTGGCCCCGGAGGTGGTCGGCGACGCCGTCCACATTCGGAGCCTCGACATCCACCTGCCCGCCGATCAGGTCAGCCTGGCGCTGAAACCCGGCGCACGAATGTCCGCCGCCGGGGTGGCGGAGGGGTTCGGCATGCCCGGCAGCCGGCTTCAGCGAACATGGACGCTGACCAACGGCGCCGCGCGGCTGGCGCTGGTGGAGAAGGGCTGGTTTTCCGACCTCGAGCTGCGCGTCGTGGTCACGGTGCCCACGGCCGGGCCGGTCTGTGTGTCGCCGCGGATGGACGGCGGATGGCTGTCCGTTACGGCGCCGACCGGATCGCCTTGGACGCTAGATTTCTCCGGCGTTCGCGCCGGTCTGGATTCCGGAGCGGCCCGCAGGGACATAAGCTGGAAGAGATAGTGCGGCCGCATCCGGCGGCCGCGGTAGAATGACTCCACCGGCCCGATCTCCCGCACGGCGCGGAACTGCCGGCGGAGACTGGCGGGGACATCCGGCCCGCGGCCGACGTAGATCGCGTCGCGGCCAGCGAAGCGGGGCGCGTATCCTGGCCAGAAGGCGAACTGGTTGTCCGGCCGTCCGCCGAGGGGCACGAAGACCTCCGGATGGCCGGGGGTATAATACGAGAGCAGCGAGGCGAGCTGGTAACCGCCGGCGACCACGAAGTCCGCACCAGCCTCTCGGCGGGCCGACTCGACGCGCGCCGCCAGATCGGCGGCGCCACCGATCCGGCGGAAGCGGTCGTTACCGAAAATCCACGGGCCCGCCAGCACCAGATGCGCCACGGCTGCCAGCAGCGCATGGGCCGCGACGACCAGCGCCGCCCGGCGCCTCCATTCTGGTCGCCGCTCGAGCCACGTCGTCCATAGGCCGGCCAGCGCGACGGGGCACAACGCCAGGGCCGGTGCGGTCCAGTTGGGCTCGTGTTCGCCGTTGAGGCTGAGGACCGCGTACACGACCGGCAGCGGTAGGATCAGCGCACCGAGAAACCGTGCGGCCTGTGGTTGGGCCATCCGGAGGTCGGCCCGCGCCGCCGCGGCGACGAGGGCCACGGCATACACTGGCGAGAGCACGCCCATCTGGCCGGCGAGGAATTCAAGCAGTTCAAGGGGATTCGGCCGCGCCGCGCGGTCCAGGCCTCCGCGCTCCCACAGGTGGCGGACCGTGACCCATCCGTGCTGTGCGTTCCACAGGAGGGGGGGCAAAAGGCCCGCCAGCCCGATCGCGATCATACCCCAGAAGCCGGGCTGCCGGAGATGACGGCGCCAGCCGGGCGTGGCCGCGGCCGCGAGCGCGAAGCAGGGTAGCTGGGCCAGGTTGGTGAATTTGCACAGCGTTCCTGCGGCGACGGCGGCGCCGGCGGCGAGCCACGCGCGCGGCCGATCGGTCTCCACCGCATCCAGAAAGGCCGCGGCCGCGGCCAGCCACGCGGCGACGCTGAGGGGATCGATCGTCATCAGGAGGCTGCCGGCGAGGAACAGCGGCACCGTCGAGGCGACGATCACCGCCCGCTCCGCCGCCGCCCCGCCGAACAGGCGGCGGGTCAGGCGCCAGATCCATCCTGCCGACACGGCCGACAGCAACACCGCCGGCAGCCGGACCGCCCGTTCGCTGTCGCCGAAGAGGCGCGTCGAGGCGGCGATCGTCCAGGCCACTCCCGGCCCCTTGCTGTAGTAACCGATGTCGGGACGTCGCGACCAGAGCCAGTAGTACGCCTCGTCGCCGGCCAGCTCGAACGTGCCCGCGTAGAAGATCCGGAACAACGTCAACGCAGCGATCAGCCCAGCCGCCCGGCGCGCCGCGCCGCGCGGGACCGTTTCGAACGACTGGACCGATGCCCCCATCTCGTCCAGCATAGGGGCCGCCGTCGCGACCGCCAAGCCGCGGGCGCGTCGGCGGAGGCGCGACGATGAACGATGCGACGGTCCCCCGCCCGGCCGCAACGACGGCCACCGACGAGGACGTGGCGGCCATCGACCGGATGCGGGACGCCTGCGACCGGCTGCGCGACGGGATCGCGAGAGTGGTCATCGGGCAGGAGGACGTCGTCGCCAAGCTCCTGATCTGCATCTTCGCTCGCGGCCATGCCCTGCTGATGGGCGTGCCCGGACTGGCCAAGACGCTGCTGGTCCATACCGTCAGCGACCTGATGCGGCTGAAATTCAGCCGCATCCAGTTCACGCCCGACCTGATGCCCTCCGACATCACCGGCACCGAGATCCTGCAGGAGACGGATGTGCCGGGCCGGCGCGCCTTCGAATTCGTCCGCGGCCCGATTTTCGCGAACGTCGTGCTGGCCGACGAGATCAACCGCACGCCCCCAAAGACCCAGGCGGCGTTGCTGCAGGCGATGCAGGAGCAGGCCGTGAACTACGGGTCGCAGACCTACCGGCTGGATCCGCCGTTCTTCGTGCTCGCCACCCAGAACCCGATCGAGCAGGAGGGC
>CAKZPT010000031.1 GCA_937139365.1 uncultured bacterium
TCCGCCCAGGCTCAACGAGGTGGTGCGTCTGGTGGCCATGCTCGGCGGCTTCCTGGCGCGCAGGGGCGATGGCGAGCGCCGGGCGCCCGCGCACGGAAATCTCCGGAGGCCGACGTGCCCGCCAGGGGAGCACCACCCCATAGAAGCGAACCGGTGGAGCGATCCCCAGCTCCCACCGATCAAGGACGAGCAACCGATTTCCGGCAGGCATCGTGTGGCTGGCAATGCACCCCCAACCGTGCCCCGACAGGGCGAGGCACGCCTCGATCCATACCTGCCGCCCCGCGCCGCCCGCCACCTCCAGTTGCACCGGATTTCGACGTCACACCTAGGACCTGCGGCCAGATGGGGGTCGGACGGCCGGCAACGTCTTTCCCAGGCTTTGCGTGCCATGCTGGTCGGCTCGCCTTCACGGAGCATGTCGGCGGCGGCCGTCGCAGCGTCCTCTGTGAACTGGACTTGACATAGGCTCGCGCAGCTTTCAAACGCCAAGCTCTCCGCGATCGCAGCGGGGACATCCACCTCGCCCCCGTCCCCGATGCAGCGGATGATGGTCACCGTGTCGGGCGGCGTTGAATTGACCACGTACTCGCAATCGCCCCACGTAGCGTCCCCGGCGGCCAGCCCCGCCTACAGCCCCGACGCCACCGCGGCCCCTCCGCACACCGCCCGGCGGAGAACGACACAAACCCGCTCCATTCCGCCTCTGCGGACAACGGACCTGCTCAAGTGAGTTTCCGCCACCCCAAAAGAGAATCACCCCAGATTCCGCCCATAACCCATCCCTGGCCGGGGTCGCCGTGGCGGCGACTTGGAAACACCGAACGACATCCTCTGCTCCCATCGTGAAATCAGGGCCGGAGGGTTTTATCCGGCCAGTTGCCTGCCGCACGCCGGCAGTCCAGCCCCCGTTTCGCTCTCCGGCCCTCGTCGAAGGCGTCAGTCTTTCTTCGCCAGACCGTCGGGCGGACGAACACGTGGGAGTCCCCGCCGGTCCGCGACCTATGCAGTGGCGGCGGCGGGCGCATGCCTCTACACTCGCTCCGAAAGGGAATGCATCATGAGCACGGCCATCATCGGCGGCACGGGCCTCTACGCGCTTCCCGGCTTCGAGATCGTCGGGGAAGTGGAGATCGACACGCCGTTCGGCGCCCCGTCGGATGTGATTGTCCACGGCCGGCTGGGTGCGATCGAGGCCTATTTCCTTCCACGGCACGGGCGGGGGCACCGACTTCTGCCCTCTGAAATCAACCATCGAGCCAACGTCTGGGCCTTAAAGGCCCTGGGCGTGGACGCGGTGTTGGGTATCTCCGCGGTGGGCGCGCTGCGCCCGGACCTGCGCGCCCGCGACGTGCTGGTGCCGGATCAGATCGTGGACCGAGGCAAGGCCGGCGTGGCGCACACCTTTTTCGGCGAGGGCGTGGTGGCCCATGTGGCGTTTGCCGAGCCCTTCTGTCCAGTCCTTCGCGCGGCGGTGGTCGCGGCCGCGCGGGCCGCGGCGGACGCCGAGGGCGCCGACCGCACCGTCCTCGATGGCGGAACGTATATCCAGATCGAAGGGCCAGCCTTTTCCACCGCCGCCGAGTCGCGCCTGTACCGCTCCTGGGGATGTGATGTGGTTGGCATGACGCTCCTCGGGGAAGCCAAGCTGTGCCGGGAGGCGGAGATCTGCTACGCCGTGGCGGCGATGATCACGGACTGCGACGCGGGAGTGGACGGCCAGAAGGCGGTGACCGCCGAGATGGTGCTGGCCAACCTGCGAGCCAACGCCGCATTCGCGCCGGATCTCGTCGCCCGTTTCCTGGCGGCGTTCCCGACCAGCCGCGCCTGCGCTTGCCGCGACGCCCTCGCGGCGGCGACGCTGACCCCCTGGGACGCCGCGCCCGCCGCTGCGCTGCGGCGACTGGAGCCGATCGTCCGGAAATACGCCGAGCGGCGCGGATCGGAGTGACCCGTAGGCCTATCGTCCCCGTCGCAGGGGGTGCTCCGGCAGCGCGGAAGCAGGGCTCTCAGGCCACCGGTCGCAGCGGGCATTGGCGCCTCCCGCCTCCTTTTGCCAGCGCTCGAGCAGGCGGTCGTACTGGGTCTCGAGGTCCTTCGGCTGGTACTTTTCGAGCAGAATCGTGCCCTTCTCGTCCGTCACGCGGATCGCCCACCCGTACACCTGCTCCCGCAGCTCGCCCGTGCCGACGCCGGACCGGTTCCACTGGAGTCGTTGCAGGGTGACCGGATCGGTCTCCACCACCGCCGGTTTCAGGCCGGAAAGGACGACCTCCTCTTCCTTGACCGCCGCCGGCCGCAAATTGCCCAGCGCCCCCTGAACCACGACCATGTACGAAACTCGCAGATTCTCCCCGACGTCCGGCGCCAGGCGCTTAATCTCGAACCGGTAGTACACGTCATCCTGTTCGACGCGGCCGGACACCTCGGGCAGGTTTTGGTGGGGTCCGCTGCGAGACGCGGCGGTCTTGCGCGTCGCGGTGACGCGCACTTTCTCGGGACCGGACGGCGCCGCGGCGCGCGCAGCCGTCACCGCCGCGACCACCGCCATTGCGGCGGCCGTTCCCGCCCTCAGCCGGCGTTTCATGTTTCTACCCCCGCCATGTCCATATAAAACGCTCAGAGGGCGGTTTCGATTACACGATCATGCGCCCGGCACACCGTCGCCTCCATCGGCCCTCCCCGTCAGACGAAAGAGGATCGGCACGCGAAATACGGCCGGGCCGGCGCCACGGAAGGGGGCGGCGCGTCGGGCGGCGTGGAGGGCGGCCTGCGTCAGGCGGGGCGAGTCGCCTTCGCCATCCAGATGCACCAATTCGCCGGCCGGGCCGATGTTCAGGACGAGCCACACGCGTCCCTCCTCGCCCCGCCGCCGCGCGGATTCCGGATAGGCGAGATACCGGAGGATGGCCTCGCGCACGGATTCCCAGCCGGGCGATTGAACTTCCGCGGCGGCGATGGCAGGCGCGGCCGCGGGCGCCGGCTCGACGGGTATCTCGATCACGTTTTCGGACGCCGCCTCCGCGGGCGGCACCGAGGTCTGAAACTGCACGACCACCACTTCAATGGGCAGCGGCTGGGGGACCGGCAATGGGTCCGGCAGCGGATGCTCGGGCCGGGGCAGTTCGGCCAGCGGCGGCGGGGGGGGAGGCGGCGGCGCTTCCGGATGAAAGCGGCCGATGTCCACGGCGACGACGGGCACCACCTCCGCCCTGCCAGCGAACTGGGGTCGCGAAGGGCACGCCAGCACGCCAGCCACGACGGCGGCGTGGAGGATCGCCGATCCGGGCCACGCCGCGGCCGACAACCGCCGACGGGACCGCCGTTTCCTCCAATCCGTCACGCCACGCCGACCGGCCGGCCATCGGATGCGCAGCGGAGGGCGAGCCCTCGCGGCAACGAGGGGCCGCCCTTTCCGCGCAGCACGAATGGGCGCGACCACGGTCATCGTTTCTTCTTCCCAACCCCGCCCGAAGACGGACATGTTGCCGGAGCCGGGGTCAAAAGATAGTTTACCTGGTTAGGCCGACATGGGGGAGATGCTCATGCAGATTTCATTCCGGGCCGCTGTGGTCGTCGCATGCCTGCCGGCCATCGGCCGTGCCTCCCCGTGGCTAGATTTCGAATCGGGAGCGGGCGAGTGGACTGCTCACGGAGACATCGTTGTCGCGGCCTCCGTTCCACCTGCAGCCGAGGGCGCGCCCACGGGGCTGGCGCTTCGCGTTCGCGGAACCGGGGGCACGATCCTGCTCACGACGCCCGATCCGCCGCCCGGGATCACCAACGCCGCCATCCTTCGCTTCCGCTGCTGGCGTCCACCGGACGCGCCTGCCACGGCGGCCGAAATCCAGTTCTTCGACACCGATCTTCGCTCACGTCTGTGGCGCAGGTTCGAGCCCGAACCCGGCGGTTGGCGGACGGTGGAGATGCCGTTGCGCTTCTTCCGGTCCTTCGGCGCGCGGATTCCGTCGTGGGAGACGGTCCGCCGGTTCGCAATCCGCCTGCGCGGCGAAACCGAGATCTGGGTGGACGACGTCGAATGGGTCGAGCAGCCGGGCCTCGGGCCGGCGCTGGAGCTGCGGGAGTTGCGCGAGATCGCCTTTCCGAACGCCCCCAGCGGCACGGTCCGGCTAGTCCGCGCGGCCGAGTACGCGGTGATGACCGACTGCGCCGAGCTGGACCTGGCGCTGACGAGGGCGGCCCTAGAGAGCCTGACGCGGGACCTGCGCCTGCACTTTCCATTTCTCCCACCTCCCCCGCGTCCGGCGACGCTGCTGGTCTTCGCCCGGGAGGAGGACTATCGGTCGTTTCCGCCGCGGTTGGCGGAACGTCTGCTCTCCGCCGCGTCGCCGCCGACGACCGACGGATTCACCATCCTCGGCATCGCGACCTCGTACTGGTCGCCCGAAAAGGGTTCGATGCGGCCGGTCTTCTTCCACGAGTTCGTTCACGCATGGCTCTCGCAGGCCGGAGGGCTGGTCTGCGAGGGCCACTGGTTGCACGAGGCCGTGGCCAACTGGTGCCAGTTGCGGCTGTTCCCGGAGGACGGCTTCGACGCCCACATCCGGCGGCTCATCGAAACGGGCGCGATGCGGCCCCTGCGCGAGCTGTGCAGCGACCGGCCCGTGAGGCGCTCGGACTATGCGCAACTGGTCGCCGTCTACCGCATGCTTTTCTCGCGCGAACCGTACCGGAGCCGTCTGCCCGAACTGTTCAAGGCCGTGCGCGAGCGCAGTTCGTTCGACCTCGACCGCAGCCTGCGCGCGGCGTTCGGCGTGGACTGGCAACAACTCGAGGCCGACTGGCGGTCCTTCTGCGCCGAGACCTACGGCGCGGCGCCCGCCTGAGGGGCGTTCACCGCCACTCGTGTTTCGGATATCGGCGGGCCAGCTCCGCGCGAACCCGCGGGTATTCGCGCCTCCAGAACCCCTCGAGATCGCGCGTCACCTGCACCGGCCGCTGGTTCGGTGCCAGGACGCGAACCACCACCCCGCCACGGCCGCCGGCGATGCGGGGCGCCTCCCGCACCCCGTAGAGATGCTGAATCGTCGCGGCGATCCACGGCTCGCCGCCGGCCTCGTAGGTCACGCGAACCGCGCGCCCGTTGGAGAGCGTGATGCGCTCGGGCGCCTCGCGCTCCACGGCGGCCTGCTCCGCCGGCGTCCACCGCGCCCGAAGCGCGGCGGCCAGCGATCGGCCGGACACTTCGCGGGCCGACACGGCCCCGCGGCACAGGTCCAGCGCCGCCGCTGCCGTCTCGTCCGGCGCCGGCGGGCGGACGCCGCATTCCGGCCGTAGCCGCGCGACGAGTTCCACCCGCCGCAACCACTGCGCCGCGGCCTCCACCCCTTCGGGACGAAGGTCTCCGGCGACGACGCGGTCGGCCAGCAGGCGCGCCGCCTCCACCGCGTCCGGCTCCGCCGGCCGACGTTCCAACACCAAATCGTGATACATGCGGCATGCCCATCCTACGGCCCGCCGCGCGGCCAGGTCCCACTCCGTCATGCGCGCGTCACGCACGGCGGACGGAAACATCTCCCGAAGCCACTCCGGCGAGATCGCGGTCGCCAGGGTGAGGATCACCCCGATCTCGCGCCCTTCCGTCTCCCGGACTTCGGCGACAACGATCAGCGGCGCATCGCGGACCGCGCTGGAGCGCGCAAGTTCCCCTCGCCGGCCGCGCGTCAGCGCGCAGCGGAGCGTGCCGCGGTCCAGCCGGACCGCCACGTGATCCGCGAACCCCGCGAGGATGCACCGCCGCAAGTCCGCCTCGTCCGGGGCGGTGGCTCCCGCGGACAGACCCTCGGCGGCGGCGATCGCGCGGAACCGGTCGCGCAGCGCCGCGATCTCCCGCGCCGCGTTCATCCGCACGCCCATCCGCGCGCCGGCCGCCGGATTCCAGTTCTGGCGCTCGGCCCAGACCAGCGCGCGCAGACGGGGAAGAAAGTCGGAGGTCGCGTCATCCCCGAAGAGCTTAGCCCGCCGCTCCTCCACGTCCCGCTCCACGCGCGGAAGAAAGATGTCGCGCCCCTGCACCAGGGCCGCAACGGCGGCCGCCGCCCCCACCGCGCGACGGCGGCCGGCCTCGATCAGCATCCGGGCGTGGCGCGGGTGGACGGGGAACGCCAGCATTTGGCGTCCTACATCGGTCAGGCCGCCGTCCGCGTCGGTCGCGCCAAGGTCGGCCAACAGTTGTTCCGCGCGCAGTACGCGTTCCGGACCGGGGGGGTCGAGCCACGGGAAGGCGGCCAGGTCGCGGTAGCCGGCGGCCTTCAGGGCCAGCGCAACCTCCGCCAGATCCACGCGCCAGACCTCCGGCGTCTCCTCGGCCGGCCGACCGCGGTGCTCGGCCTCCGACCACAGCCGCACACACACCCCCGGCGCGGTGCGGCCGGCCCGTCCGGCCCGCTGATCGGCCGAGGCGCGGCTGATCGGCTCCACAAGCAGCGTGTCGATGCCGCGGGCGGGGTCATAACGGGGAATGCGCGCCAGACCGCTATCCACCACGCCGCGCACCCCGTCGATGGTGATCGAGGTTTCCGCGATGTTCGTCGCAACGATGATCCGCCGGCCCGCGGAGGGGACGACCGCTTCGTCCTGGCGCTCCGGCGGCAGCTCGCCGTGCAGCGGCAGCACGGCAAAGCCCCGTGCGCACGGCTGCTCGCGCAGCGCCTCGATCGTCCGCTGGATCTCCCACGCGCCCGGCATGAACACGAGGATGTGGCCGTCCGGCAGCTCGGCGGCCAGCGCCGCCGCCGCGTCGGCGGCCGTCTCCCAGATCGGCGGCGCATCACGCCTCCGGCCGGGTGGCGGCCGGTGCCGGATCTCCACCGGGTGCACCCGCCCCTCCGACCGCAGCACCCGCGCGCCGGCCAAGTACGCCTCCAGTTTCTCCGTCGCCATCGTGGCCGACATCACCAGCAGGCGCAGGTCGGGCCGCCGCGATTCCTGCAGCGTGCGCGCGTGGCCGAAGGTCACATCCCCGTAGAGATGACGTTCGTGAAACTCGTCGAAGACAATGGCGCTCACCCCCTCCAACGTGGGCGACTCCAGCATGCGACGCAAAAGCACCCCCTCCGTGACGTACCGGAGACGGGTGCCGGATCCGACGCGGGCGTCGAAGCGAACCTGATACCCGACCTCACCGCCCAAGGCCACGCCGCGTTCGCGCGCGACGCGTGCGGCCAACATGCGCGCGGCCAGACGCCGCGGCTGCATCACCACCACTTCGCCGTCTCCGGCCAGGCCGTCGTCCAACAGCATCTGCGGAATTTGCGTAGATTTGCCCGAGCCGGTGGGCGCGCGAACGATGACGCGGTTGCCCTCCTTCAGCGCTGAGCGCAGCTCG
Source organism: uncultured bacterium (assembly GCA_937139365.1). Lineage (GTDB taxonomy): Bacteria > Verrucomicrobiota > Kiritimatiellia > PWTM01 > PWTM01 > CAACVY01. The sequence goes on from CAKZPT010000031.1 coordinate 7,349, forward strand.
CCGCGAAGTTCGAAGATCGGAAGGCGATCCGGCACGGCGTGGGCGTCACCCCGCCGCCGTTCCAGGCGGCGAAACCGACCGAACCTTCGGAGAGGCCGTCGTCATCGCGCGGATGGCATTCTGACCCGATACGCGAGGGCCGTTCAAGGCGGCTCTGCGTCGCTGTGGCCGCGCTTGCAACATGCCACCGCGAAACGGACCCACGCGCACACCGTTTGGGCCCAACGGTCCGGCGTGCGCGCCTCGAACGGGATCGCGTCTCTAGGGCGCCGCGACATGGTGCACCCAACACTGGTTGGCTCTGGCCAGACGGTGCGCAATCTGACAGTCTGGCGCACGTGGACTCGAGAACACCATCTCTGGCGACAACGTTGTGGCGGGGGCCCTTTTTGCTGGCCCCGATGGCCGGGTACACGGAGCTCCCGTTTCGCATGTTTTGCCGCCGGATGGGAGCCGGGGCGGTCTACACGGAGCTGACCAGCGTCGATGGGCTGGTCCGGAATTCGCCATCCACCTGGCATCTGCTGGCGACGAATCCGGAGGAGCGGCCGGTTGCGGCGCACCTGTACGGGAGCGAACCGGCTGTGTTCGCCGAGGCGGCGGCGCGGGTGGCGGCACGCGGTGGATTCGACTGGATCGACGTGAACGCGGGCTGTCCGGTGCCCAAGGTCGTGCGGCGCGGGGCCGGCGCCGGCCTGATGCTGGACCCGGACCGGCTGGCCGCCGTCGTTCGCGCCATCCGGGCCGCGGTGTCGCTGCCGGTGACGGTGAAGACGCGGATCGGCCCCCGGCCGGATCGGATTGTCATATTCGACTTGGCCGCGGCGCTGGCGGAGGCGGGCGTGGCTGCCTTGGCGATCCACGCCCGTCCGACGTCCGCCCGGCACAGCGGTGAAGCGGAATGGGACCTGATTGGCGAGGTCAAACGACGACACCCCGGCGTCCCCATCATTGGCAACGGCGGCCTAACCACGCCCCGTCAGGCCGTGGACCATTTGCGTCGGTACGGGGTGGACGCGGTGATGATCGGACGGGCGGCGCTGGGTCGGCCTTGGTTTTTTGCGGAAGCCGCCGCGCTCGCGGCCGGCCGGCCCCCCCCCGCGCCGCCCTCACTGCCGGAGCTGCGGGGGCTGATTCTCGAGCACCTGGCCGGACTGATCGAACTCGAACGCCGTCATCCGCCCGCCCGGCGCCGCCATGCGCCGGAGCAGATCGCCGCCTGCCGGCTGCGCGCCCACCTCGTCCGCTACGTCGCCGGGTTACCGGGGGCGGCCGACCTCAAGCGGCGGCTGAATTCGGTGCGCAGCCCCGCGGACCTGGAGTCGGCGCTGGCGCCGGTGTTTGGCGCGGCCTGATCGGTTACGCCGGCGTCGCTTCCGGATGCACCTAAGGCGCGCGGTAGGCGCGGCGCAAACGGGCGGTAGCGGCCTCGTCGCCCGGCATCGGTCGCGTGATCGGGTCGTAGCTCAACGGCCGCTCGAGGTCCATCGCGATGTTCGCCGGAATGCACGCGGCGGTGGAAATGTGTCCCTCCTCCACGTCGGCGACCGGCTTCGAGCGTCGGTCAATGGCCGCCAGAAAATCCAGCCTGTGCCGCCGGGCAGCCGGGGCGGCGTTGAGTTCGATGTCCTTTTCCGTCAGATCCTCCGGATACTGCTCGCGCTCGTAGGGGCACTCGAAGTGAAGGCTTTGGGCCTTCTTGTCCACCGGCACGAAGTCCGCGCGGAGGGTGCTGGCCCTCAGAACGCCCTTTTCGCCATAGATGAACAGGGCCCAGGGATAGTCGGGGGCGACCGGCGCGCCCCACGTGCGGTGCTGCCGAACCACGGACAGGCCGTCGTACTCGAACGTCGCCGTCTGGGTGTCGGCGATGTTCGATTTGCCGTCCTTCTGCACGAAGATGCCGCCGTACGAGCCGATCCTCTTCGGCCAGCCGAGCCCGAACATCCGCCGGACGGTGTCGAGCATGTGGATGCACATGTCGCCGACCATGCCGTTGCTGTACTCCATGAAGGTGCGCCACCACCGCTTCTGCGGAAGCCCGTCGTAGGGCCGCAGCGGCGCGGGAGCGGTTCACAGCTCGTAGTCGAGGAAGTCAGGGACCGGCTGGACCGGCGGATTTCCATTGGCCCGCATGTGGAAGTAGCCACACATGTCGACGTGGCCGACGCGGCCCAGGAGCCCAGCCTCGATCACTTTCTTCTTGGCCTCGATTAGGTGCGGCGTGCTCTTGTGCTGGGTGCCGATCTGGACGACGCGGCCGTGCCGGCGGGCGGCGGCGAGGATCGCCTCGCCCTCGATCACGTCGACGCTGATGGGCTTCTGCAGGTCGACATCGGCCCCCGCCTCGATCGCGGCGATCGCGTGGAGCGCGTGCCAGTGGCGAACCGACGAGCACGATGTCGAACCGGTGGTCGCGGAGCATTTGCCGGTAGTCGGCGTAGAGCCCGCGGGCCGGCGTTTGGATGGTTGGCGCTGGGCGGACATCTCCAGCGCCCCTCCAGCATGTTGCGGTCGGGGTCGCAGATCGCGATGACTTCCATCGCCGCGACCTGGATGAGCCGCCACAGGTCGCTCTTGCCGTACCAACCGGCGCCGATCAGGCCCACCTTGCGCGGGGGGCGGCGGACCAGATCCACGCCGTAGGAACCGAGCGTCGCGGCGGCCAGCGAGCCGGCCGCCGTCCGGAGGAAGCGCCGGCGGGAGATTTGGAACGGGATCTGCATTGCACGTCGGACAGGCGAGGACACCATGGCATTCATCGACGTCTCCTTGGGTCCGCAACCCGGCGCGGAGAACGCGTCGGCCTCCATCTGGACAAATTCAAAACGGCGGCAACCCCGTCGGCGGAGCGGCAGACGGGACATGGCGAGCAGCGCTTCTTC